>CAUWJP010000018.1:0-60414 GCA_963559135.1 uncultured Sellimonas sp. | reverse complement strand
GAGCTGACTGTTACTAATAGGTCGAGGGCATAACCAAGGAATGGTGGATAGGAAAAGCAGGATGACAAAAAAGTGGACTTATATGTGGTTTTGAAGGTACACAAAAGAAAACACCTGAAAAGGTGTGTTTCTTTGTATCTGGAATAGAATATAGGGGATTGGTCAAATGGTATGACAGGAGTCTCCAAAACTCTTAGCGGGAGTTCGATTCTCTCATCCCCTGCTGAAAAAAACCGTCGAATTTCGGCGTTTTTTTCATGTCTGACTTTAAAACAGAACACAATATAAAATATGTTTTTACGAATCAATACTCTTTTTTATGAATGAGTTTTTAGTTCCTAAATTAAATGGGCAAATATCGCGGCATTTGTGACACTGAATTCTCCATGATTGTATTTCTTCATCATATCCAAAGGCATAATTCCAACATTTCTGTTGGTCTATTTCTGGATTTTCCAATGCATTGACCGGACAAATATCCACACATAAATTGCAGTTATTACATATATTTTCTTTTATCGTGTCTGTTTCCAGCTTTTGATCACACAAAACAGCCCCTAACCATATCATACTGCCGTATTCTGGAGTAATTAATAATGAATGGCGTCCAATCGTTCCTAAACCGGACGCCTGGGCCGCATGTTTTAAAGATATGATCGAGCGGTACCTGCCTGTATTTTTATCCCATTGACTTTCATTCGTTGGTATTGGGACGCACACAATTTGATATTTTTCCATTTCAATGCAAAAATCAAGCGCCATAGCATCCATTTTTGGAGTAATGGAATTTCGTACTCTGGTATATGGTATTGGTGTTTTACAAATAAGAGTTCCTACTGGAAATCTGCATCCAAATGTAATTACTGATTTACATGTTGGTAAAATATCTAAGGGATGATAACCGTTAGGAGCATCTGAAAAACGGCTGATATCTGCTATTCCACACAGATCGGCACCTAAAGAGTACATGATTTCTTTTACTTTCTTACTGTTCATTTATATCTCAAATACCTCCACAAATCCAATTTATCACAATTTTCTATATCAAAACTATATAATTCAGATTCAGTACAGTTATGTATTCAGCTCAATTTTATAATTGTTTTAACTTTATTCCTAAACATCCCAGCAAAAAGGCAATTCCAAAGGCAAGAAGATGAATTACAAGTGTAGAAATATTGCCTGAAAAAATTGGAATATTACCTAAGATCGCGTAACAGAGCATCCAGCTTGTCTGGACTGTGTTTGGGCGAAAACGTTCTACATCTTTTTTCAGAATCTGAAGTGTAAGGGTTAAGCCTAACATCGCAAAAATGATCGGTGAACCGCCGACGCTCAGACTGCCAGGATAGATGACAGAAAAAGCGATGTTAGCTGCAATGGCCGCAATAATGGAAAGGATCAGCAATTTGATCTGACTTACCTGTCCGGACAAATAGTTGACTGTATAATATAAAGCGATGATATTCAGCAGAACATGAAATAAATTGACATGTACCAATAAACCGGTGAAAAACCGGTAGTATTCACCATTGATGATTTGGATTCCCTTGTTGCCCAGCATTTCTGTACAATTTACTTGAAATCCGATTACATAGACGAGGATCCAGACCAAGATCCATATGTGATTTTTCTTGAAAGTCATAATGTTCCCCTCCTAAACTACGAATCCTTTTTTTCCATAAACTTTTATGATGATATTGTGGCACTATTGAGGGTGAAAAGCATTTATTTTCAGGAATTTCTGACAAATAAATTTAAAAATTGACAATATCGCTTAAAAGAGATTGCAAAGTCATGCATTTTTCATGAAGAGTCACCATAAATGATCCCCTAAGACGTTCTGAAATCTTTGCGAAAAGCTTTTCATAGTATGCTTTTATGACGTGGCAAGAAGGCTTAAAAACCGCTTCAGTACCGGATGGTCATTATCATGGCGGTAAAATACGCCAAATGGTAGTTCAGGAAGATCACGGATCGGAATGTAGCAAAGATCCGGTTCTCGCATCCCGGGAATATCCGGGCAGATGGTATAGCCGATCCCGGCTTTTACAAGAATGAAAGCACTTTCCATTGTCTCGGTAAAATAGCGCTGGACTGCCGGAATAGATGCAATCTGAGCATTCTGAAAGGCAAAGACGCTGTGCGGAATCTGTCTTGGAGAGCAGGCAACGATACTACCGGAAAGCTGAGATTTTTTTAAAACAGAATACTGAGTCAATGGATGCGTTGGCGTGCATACGCAGGCAACAGGAGCAGAACAAAGTTCTTTGAAATAAAGGGAGGACTTTTTCTGCTCTTCTTTTATACCAAAAGCGGCATGAATGGTACAGTTTTCGATCATTCCGAACAGAGAGGGAAAAGGAACCAGTTTGACTGACGGACGCAGAAGAGGAAACTCCTCTATAAGCTTCTGAAAGATAGGAGGAAGCAGGTTCATTTCGGCATGGTTATGGCAGCCGATTTCAAATGGAATAAAGTGCTCGTGGTTGCCAAGCCGTTCACGGGCAGAGGAAGCAGTCCGCAGGATCAGTTCCGCGTCCGGAAGAAACAAAAGTCCCTCCGGAGTCAGATCGACTTGTTTGCTTGTCCGACGGAAAAGTTTGACGCCAAGCTCTTCTTCTAGCGCCTGTATCTGATGGCTGACGGCTGGCTGCGTGATTTTCAATTCTTCTGAGGCCCGGGAGAAATTCAGATGATGAGCTACACTTATAAAACATTCCAACTGTATGGTATTCATAATCATCCTCCTGTTTTGGCTTTTAAATAAAAGATATAATCAACAACTATAAACGTTTTTTATAGATTATAACATCTTTGAATTTCACATACAAGCAGTTATAGACTAGAATAAGTATGGACAGTTTGTAAGGATGCGAACAGTTCGCGTGATAACAATTCCGCCGGGACACGTAAAAGGAATAGGAATTGTACAGGAGGTGCAAGAAAAAATGGCGGAAAAAATAAGTTCAGAGAATTTGATCTTTCTGATGAAAAAAATCAGTATTGCTCTGGAACTGCTTCTGGAAAAGGTACTGGGAACAAAGGATCTGAGTGGGACTCAGGTATATTTGCTGGTTTATATTCTCCGGCATCATCCAGAAGGTACTTATATTACAGAAGTGTGCCGTGAAGTCGGTATTTCCAAGGCGACAGTGTCCGTTCTGATCAAGAAACTGAGAGAAAAAGGATATCTGTGTTTCCAGAATCATTATGAGGATATCAGAAAAAAGAAAGTGATGCCGACAGAGCAGCTTTTGGAAGAATCCAAAGAACTGCTGGCAAAGGCGGAAAGGCTGGAGCAGGCAGTCTGCGAAGGATTGAATCCGGAAGAAAAAGAAGAATTTTGGAAAATGGAAAAGAAGATTTTGCTGCAGTTGGGGGAAATGGAAGAAAGACAGGAGGTAACAATATGAAATCAGTTTTGGGACAGCTGAAGCAGTACAAAAAAGATGCATTGTGTACCATGGGCTTTACGATGCTGGAAGTCATCATGGAGGTACTGCTTCCTTTTATTACAGCATTGATTATTGATGAAGGACTGGAACGGTCCAGTATGGAAGCCATTTGGAAATATGGAATTTTGATGATTGCCCTTGCGGCGATCAGCCTTTTTTCGGGAGCTATGGCGGGAAAATTTGCTGCCAGTGCATCTTTCGGGTTTGCATGTAATCTGCGGGAAGGAATGTACATCCGGATTCAGGACTATTCCTTTTCAAATATCGATAAATTCAGCACTGCAGGATTGGTGACCAGGATGACGACGGACGTCACGAACGTGCAGAATGCATTTCAGATGATCATCCGAATTGCCGTGCGGGCACCGCTGATGCTGATCAGCAGTATGATCATGTGCTTTCTGATCAACCGGAATTTAAGTCTTATTTTTCTTGTGGGACTTTGTTTCCTTGCAGTGATTCTTGTATGTATTATGAGCCGGGCGATCAAAGTGTTTCAGGAAGTATTTGACCGTTATGATGACTTGAATGCAATCCTCCGGTATTGATTCTGGATGAGGCAACATCCTCTATCGATACCCGAACTGAGGGACTGGTTCAGGCTGGAATGGATGCGCTGATGAAAGGACGGACGACCTTCGTCATAGCCCACAGACTTTCCACCATCAAGAATTCCGACTGTATCATGGTTATGGAGCAGGGACGGATCATCGAACGGGGAAGTCACGAGGAACTGATCCAGGCAAAAGGAAAATACTATCAGCTGTATACGGGAAATTTTGCGGCATAAAAAGGAAAAAGCCGGCCGGGTGCACAGAAGAAATTCTGTGTGTCCGGCCTTTTCATGTAACGAACTTGTGCAAACCTGAAGGTATATACTCTGAAACTTATTGGCTATTCTGCCAGGAGAGATCTTAATTTATAATTTTTCTTGAAAAGGAGGGAGCTTCGGAAGAAAAAAGAGGAGGATATACAATGGGAAAGTATAGAGAGCTGGCAGAAGACATTGGGTGCAGGCACAAATCAGGAGGAAAAGGAGCGCGTTTGATATGTCAGAACTTCTGGATAAGATGGTAAAGGCAGATGTTCTCGTTCTGGCAACCCCGGTATATTTCTATTCCATGGATGGAAAACTGAAAACATTGATCGACAGGACGCTGCCGCGTTATACGGAAATGCGGGGCAAAGATGTGTATCTGATCGCTACAGCAGCGGCCGGAAGAAGAGCGATGGAACGGACCATAGATGCCATGAAAGGATTTACCGACTGTCTTCCTCAGGCGAGAGTCAGAGGAGAAATCTATGGGGAAGATGTTTAACAGAAAGGCGAAGTGGAGCACACACCAGCCAGTATGGAAGCATACGAAGCCGGAAAATTAATTCATTAAGTTTTAGAACAGGAAAGGAAGATGCTTTATGGAATATGTAACATTAAATAATGGAGTAAAGATGCCGCAGCTTGGATTTGGAGTGTATCAGATCAAGGATCCGGCTCAGTGTGAGCAGGCTGTTCTGGATGCCATTTCCACAGGATACCGTCTGATCGATACGGCGGCTTCCTATGGAAATGAAGAAGCAGTAGGATCGGCTATCAGGAAATGCGGAGTATCGAGAGAAGAACTTTTTATTACAACGAAACTCTGGATCTCTGACACGAGCTACGAAGATACAAAGAGGGCGTTCCAGAAATCGCTGGATAAATTGGGACTTTCCTATCTGTATCTGTATCTGATCCACCAGCCGTTGAATGATTATTATGGCGCATGGAGAGCCATGGAAGAGCTTTACAAAGAAGGAAAAGTGCGGGCAATTGGTGTCTGCAACTTCTACCCGGACCGTCTGGCGGATCTGATTTACTTTAACGAAGTTTCACCGGCAGTTAATCAGGTAGAGGCGAATGTTTTCTTCCAGCAGCAGGCTTCTCAGAAATATATCCAGTCAAAAGGAGTTGTCATGGAAGGATGGGCACCGTTTGCGGAAGGAAAAAATGATCTGTTCCAAAATGAGACACTTCAGAAAATCGGAGAAAAATATGGAAAGAGCATTGCGCAGGTTGTACTTCGCTGGCTGCTTCAAAGAGGCATCGTATGTATTCCGAAGAGTGTGAAAAAAGAGCGGATGGAGGAGAACTTTGATGTGTTCGATTTCCAGCTGGATGCAGATGATGTGGCGAAGATCGAAGCAATGGATACGGGGATGAGCAGTTTCTTTGATCATCACGACCCGGCTGTTGTGGAAAACCTGGCAAGTCTTGTGAGAAATGTGTAAAAAGAAAGTAGGAAGTGCTTAAGAAAAGGTAATGGGACTGTTTGTGTGGATTGGCCATTATCTGGCGAAGATACTGAGGAGTCTGACAGGCAGGAAAACAGTTCAGAAGTAATAGAATGCAGAAATAACTTTCAGATTTATACCGCATAACGAAGAGAATATTCCTCATGCGGGAGGTTCCGTTTATAGTTACTTATAGAAAATAAAATCAAAACATAGAAAAGGAGCAGTGAGCATATGAAAATGAAAAAAATAATTTCCATGTTTCGCGTAGGTTTTACAGCGGTAAGCCTTCTGGCAGGCTGCAGCTCCGACTCGGGAAGTTCCTCCGGGGATGCTTCAGACGAGACGACACAGAGTGTGGATCAGGGAGAAGATGCAGAAGCTTATTGCGAGAACCAGATATCCGAATTACAGATACGAAGGAATAATAAATCAAAAGAGGCAGAGGTAAGGGGTGATACCGGACAAAATTCAGCTGCCACAAATTCACCCCATGTGCAGAGAAAGGCGGAACAGTTCCGTGATTTCTTCCAGGCTTTCCTGTTTCCCGGTTTTTAACCACATCAGTGCTGTATTATAGAGGGAGCCGATGTAAATATAGAGGCGGTACCTTTCAATAGAGGTATGAGGCATTGTCCCGGCGACCTCTTCGTGAAACTGATTGAGCATATCCAGAATGATGGAGCCGTATCCGAAACGGTGCAGGTCGAGGACAATTTGATCATAGCGGCCAAAAAACTCAAATCCCATACGGGCATTTTCATATGTGTAAAAATGTTCCCCGTCGCTTTTCATCTTTTCATGAAATTCTTTTAGTACATCCGCAATAAGTGTTGTGATTACGCTTTCCTTAGAAGAATAGTTCCGGTAAAAGGAGGCTCTCGCCACACCGGCATTTTGAATGATTTCCGTGATTGTGATCTGCGAGATGCTTTTCTGTTCAAGTAGATGCAGAAGTGCAGTCGTAATCTTTTCTTTTACCCGAAGATTTGCTTCTTTTCGTTTATCCATCAATCTGACCTCCCGTATGTGAAACAATTCCGGCATTTTTGTATCACATTGGTGTGTTGTACCGTTTTTACGAATATGATACGATTATCTCACATTTTACTTTGAGACGACTTTGATTGTCAAGAAAGGGAGGCACTTTATGAAAGATCATATTGCGGGAGTGATCCGGAAAGTGACCGTTCCGCCTGTTCTGGCTGCAGTGATGCTGTTGATTTTCCAGGGTGTATTCGGAGAACGGTTTATTTCAGTTCCACTGTTTGTAGTGGAACTGATTTGTCTGGTCATTGTGCCGGTCAGCGCGTATCCGCTTTCCATGCTGGGAGGAAAGGAAAAAGGCGGACGGGAAACGCAGCGGAAACTTGCATTTGTCACCAATTTTCTTGGATATGGAGCGGCACTTGTAATCGGGATTGCAGGGGGAGCGGAAGAGATGCTTCTTGCGATTCTATGGGGATATTTTCTCGCTGTAATTGTGTTGACATTTTTGAATAAAATAGGAAAAATCCGGGCCAGCGGACACGCGTGTAGCTGTACGCTCCCTTATTTATTTTTCTGCCAGTTTCTTGGAATCCGTGCAGCAGTTGTCTGTGCACCACTTTATCTGGCAGAATTCTGGGCGTCCGTGCGGCTTAAACGCCATACAGTCAAGGAATTTCTGACAGGAAGCCTGACGGCACTGGTGGTTTTTCTTTTGGTTCGGAACTAAAAGACATCATGGAGGTTAAACATTTATGGAAAAAATGACAAAATTCACGAAAGATTATATGCCGATGTTTCGGGATGCGGATGCGCACGGGATGATCGGCGTACGTGCTTATTTATACTATTTTCAGGATATGGCGACGGAACATCTCTATCATATGGGCAAGGGAAACGACTCGCTGCCGGAAACATATGGTATGGCATGGATGTACACAAAATATAAAATGCGCGTAATCAAGCAGGCAGATTTTTCAGAACCGCTCCATATGGAAACATGGATCGAGAAGCAGGACAAAGTCAGAATCTGGCAGGACTTGAATATATCCGTGGGAAATGAAGTGTATGCACTGGGAAGACTGGAGAGCTGTGTATTCCATCTGGATGAACAGAAAATAGGAAAATTGTCCGACATTGAGATGCCGCAGGAGGTAGTGTGTGGGGAGAAGATTGCGCTGGATCCTTTCGCAAAAATAAAACGGGACGTTTCAGATATGCAATATGTATTTTCCTACAAAGTGCAGTACTCGGATCTTGACAAAAGCCACCACATGGCGAATCTGAGATATGTTAATCTGATGGAAAATGTATTTTCACCGGAATTCTATGACTGCCACAGATTAAAAGAACTGGAACTTCATTATGTGGCACAGAGTTTTTATGGTGATGAGATCAGAATGTATCAAAAATCTACAGGAGACACTTACCATATCGCAGGTGTGAAAACAGATGGAACTATCGTTATGTTAGGAACAATGATATTTTAGAAGAATAGAAATAAAAGCGGGAAGAAAATCATAAGAAAGATGGACACTATGGTACAGAAGTACCGGCAGTGCCCATTTTTTGTCTCTCATTATTCCACTTCGTATTTCCAATCCATAATGCCGCCAAAATCTTTGATATTCTGATATCCGAGGACGGCGAGCTTTTTTCCCGCAATTTTGCTGCGCTGTCCGGAGCGGCAGTAGATTAAAAGCTCCTGATTCTTATCCGGAAGTTCCGGAATTTCCCGGTTGGTGATGGAAGGATTTGGAACATTAATGGCACCTGGAATATGTCCCTGTGCGTATTCTTCCGGATTCCGTACATCTACGATCAGAATATCATTCCTCTCATCCATCAGTTTTTTTGCTTCTTCCTGTGAAATTTTTGTATATGACATAAGTAGACCTTCCTTTCGATTTTTTCTTATAGTATACCATATTTGAAAGAAATTCTGTGATCATGTCACAGAAAGAGAATACTTTACATGGCTTTGATCTTCTGCTATACTTGTACCAGGCGTTATGTTTTGAAAAACAGTACGGTATCAAGGAAAAGAACAGGGAGAAGAAACATGAAATTAGTCAGAACCGAAGATGCGGTTGGATGTATTTTGTGCCACGACATCACACAGATTATAAAGGATAAAAAGAAAGGACCGGTATTCAGAAAAGGACACATTGTCACGGAGGAGGATATTACGGTTCTTTTAAGTGTGGGGAAGGAGCATCTGTATGTCTGGGAGCAGGAAGAAGGGATGCTTCATGAAGATGACGGAGCGGAGATTCTGCGCAGGATCTGTCAGGGAGGAAGCCGTGAAGAGGCGGCTTTTGACGGAGCAGTAAAGTGTTTCCGGTATATGAGCGCATCGGAAGCAAAGGAAGGTAAGATTGAATTGACAGCAGAGGTGGACGGACTTCTGAAAGTGGATTCCGGATCTCTTTACCGGGTAAACTCCCAGGGGGAAATGATGATTGCCACACGTCATGGCAATACCGAAGTGAAAAAAGGAGACAAGATTGCAGGGATGCGAGTGATCCCGCTTGTCATTGGAAAAGACAAGATGGACAAAGCCAAAAAAGCAGTGCAGGAGGAAAACGGCGGAGCGCCGATCCTTTCGATTTTGCCGTTTAAGACAAAAAAAGCAGCCATTATCACGACGGGAAGCGAAGTCTATAAAGGACGGATCAAAGATACTTTCACCCCGGTACTGAAAGAAAAGCTTGGGCATTACCCGGTGGAGATCATCGGACATGCAGTATGCGATGACAAACCTGAGATGGTGACAGAGGCAATCCTGCGTTTCCTTGGAGAAGGAGCGGATCTGGTGCTTTGTACCGGAGGAATGAGCGTAGATCCGGATGACAGGACACCTCTTGCAATTAAAAATTCCGGCGCACGGATTGTATCCTATGGAGCACCGGTGCTTCCGGGAGCTATGTTTCTGCTTTCTTATATGGAAGAAGGACAGGTTGTCATGGGACTTCCGGGTTGTGTGATGTATGCAAAAAGGACGATTTTCGATCTGGTACTGCCAAGAGTGCTGGCAGATGATCTGGTGACCGCAGAGGAGCTTGCACATCTCGGAGAGGGCGGACTATGTCTGAACTGTCCGGTCTGCACCTATCCAAACTGCGGATTTGGAAAGTAAGGAGAAAAGGTATGGAATTTACACATTTTGATGGAAGTGGAAACGCGGTGATGGTCGAT
Organism: uncultured Sellimonas sp.; assembly: GCA_963559135.1. Classification (GTDB taxonomy): domain Bacteria; phylum Bacillota; class Clostridia; order Lachnospirales; family Lachnospiraceae; genus Sellimonas. The sequence continues at coordinate 50,500 of CAUWJP010000018.1, read as the reverse complement.
ATCGGAGAGAAAGAAGTGACCAGACGGGAGGCATCGGCCCAGGGAGAGATCGGAGTGTCCGAAGAATGCTATCAGAAGATTTTGGAAGGAAGCATGAAAAAAGGAGATGTCCTTTCGGTAGCCCGGATTGCGGGAATCATGGGAGCAAAAAAGACAAGTGAGCTCATTCCCCTATGCCATGTGATCAGCCTGACGAAAGTGTCCGTGGATTTTGAGATGATCGGGGAACGAAAGGATCGGAATCCTAAGAAACGCTACATCCGGGCAGTCTGTACGGTGCGCTGTGAGGGCAGGACAGGCGTGGAGATGGAGGCTTTGACCGGGGTGAATACGTCGCTTCTTACGATCTATGATATGTGCAAGGCGGTAGATAAAAGTATGGAAATGACAGATATCTTTCTGTGTAGAAAAAAGGGTGGTGCGTCAGGAGATTATGAACGAGCGGAAGATTGATTATCTCAGGATTTCTCTGACAGACCGGTGCAATCTCCGGTGCCGGTACTGTATGCCCCATGATATTGATTCTGTGCCGATGGCGGAGATCCTGACTTACGAAGAAATTCGTGAAATTACAAGGGCGGCGGCTCTTGAGGGGATTCGTCATGTACGTGTTACTGGCGGGGAGCCGCTTGTCCGGAAAGGCTGTCCGGATTGTGTACGGATGCTGAAAGTGTTGCCAGGAATTGAGACAGTCATGCTGACGACGAACGGGATTTTGCTGAGAAAATTTCTTCCGGATCTTCTTAAGGCAGGATTGGATGGAGTCAATATCAGCCTGGATACCTTGCAAAGAGAAAAGTACCGGGACATTACCGGATATGACGGCCTGGAGGAAGTGCTAAAGGCGGTGGAAGCCTGTGTCAGTGCAGGAATCCGGACCAAGATCAATGTGGCGGCAGCAAGCGAAATCAACGAGATGGAAATTCTGGATCTGGTACGTCTTTCTGAAAAGTGGCCGGTGGATGTACGGTTTATTGAAATGATGCCGATTGGATATGGAAAAGAGTACCATGGCCTGGATAACCGCCGGGTGCTTAAGATGATAAAGAACCGGTATCCGGATCTTCGGGAGGCTCATCCGGAGGCGGGTGCGGGCTTTGGCCCTGCAGTGTATGTGCAGATTCCGGGATTCTTGGGAAGGACAGGAATGATTTCTCCGATTCACGGAAAGTTCTGCAAAAGCTGTAACCGCCTGCGTCTTACGAGCACCGGAAAGCTCAAGTACTGTCTCTGTTATGATGATGCCGAAGATCTGCGCACTGCCATAAGAAGCGCGAAAAGACCGGAGGAAAAACAGGAGCAGCTCCGGCAGATCTTCCGTGCTGCAGGAGAAAGAAAGCCGGCCGAGCACCGGTTTGAACAGCCGGATCAGATCAGTGAGAAAAAATGGATGAATGAAATAGGGGGATAACAGATGGAAGAAAGAAAAACCGCCGGAAGGGTGCGGGCGATCTGTATCAGCGAAAAGCGCGGAACCGAAAAACATGCCGTGCCGGAAGCAAAGTTTGAGAAGGGATTCGGGATTGTAGGAGACGCTCATGCGGGACATTGGCACCGTCAGGTCAGCCTGCTCTCCTACGATAAAATAAAGGAATTCAATTCCAGAGGAGCGGATGTGCAAGACGGAGCGTTCGGGGAAAATCTTGTCGTGGAGGATCTGGATTTTAGAAGCTTTCCGGTAGGGACAATTCTCAGGTGTCAGGATGTGGTGCTGAGAATGACACAGATCGGGAAAGAGTGTCATACCCACTGTCAGATTTACCACCGGATGGGCGAATGCATCATGCCGGTACAGGGCGTGTTTGCCGAAGTCCTTTCTTCCGGAACTATTCAGACCGGAAGTGAGATGACCGTTGAATTTCCGGACAAAAACAGGCCGTTTACAGCAGCAGTTATCACGATGAGCGATAAAGGAAGCAAAGGAGAACGCAAAGACGAGAGCGGACCGGCCATGAAAGAAGGGCTGATGGCTGCCGGATTTGATGTGGTAGAGGAATTGATTCTTCCGGATGAGAAAGCGCTTTTGAAAAAAGAATTGATCCGGCTTTGCGACCAGCGGCAGGTCAGTCTGATTCTGACCAGCGGTGGAACCGGATTTTCTGAACGGGATACGACGCCGGAGGCGACGATGGAAGTTATGACGCGCAATGCACCCGGAATTGCAGAAGCGATCCGGGCCGAATCTATGAAATACACCAAAAGAGCGATGCTTTCCCGAGGTGCTTCGGTCATCCGCGGACAGACACTGATTGTCAATCTGCCGGGAAGCCCGAAAGCGGTAAAGGAGAGCATGGAAATCATATTGGAGAGTGTACAGCACGGACTTGGAATTCTTCGGGGATCCGAGTCGGAGTGTGCAAGATAAATGGAAGAAGAGAAAGGTGAAAGAAATCTATGAAAAAAAGAGTAATGATGCTGCTTCTCGCATCATCAATGGGACTTGCTATGATGGGATGCCAGCCGTCGGACGGAGAGGCAGGTGACAAGACTTCTGAAAGTGATCTGAAAGGAACCGTGACGATTGCAGCTGCAGCTTCTCTGGAATATGCATTTGAGGAGGAAGTGATTCCTGCATTTGAAGAGCAGTACCCGAATGTGACCATCGAAGGTGTCTATGATTCATCAGGAAAGCTTCAGCAGCAGATCGAGTCTGGCCTTGCCGCGGATCTATTTTTCTCGGCAGCGCCGACACAGATGAATGCGCTGGATGCGGAAGGAATGATTGACAGCGATACGATTGTCAATTTGCTGGAAAACAAGATTGTGCTGATTACTCCGGCTTCCTCTGATGCAGAATTTACTTCCTTTGAAGATATCGCCAATGCAGAAACCGTAGCAATTGGAGATCCGCAGAGCGTCCCGGTGGGACAGTACGCTCAGGAATCATTGACAAATCTTGGTCTCTGGGATACGGTTTCATCAAAAGCAAGTTTCGGAACGAACGTAACGGAAGTGCTGAATTGGGTGGCTGAGTCTTCTGCGGACTGTGGCATTGTCTATGCGACAGATGCGGCAACGACTGACAAAGTCAAAGTGGTGGCAGAAGCGCCGGCAGATTCCCTGGAATCCCCGGTACTGTATCCGGTAGCAATGACAAAGGATGCTCCAAATCAGGAGGCAGCCAAGGCATTTTACGATTATATTATTTCTGACGATGCGATGTCCGTATTTGAGTCCTATGGATTTGCGGATTATCGTAGCGCCGAGTAACGGGAGGAAAAGGAGATGGATTTTTCTCCGGTCTGGATTTCGCTCAAGACTACGGTATGCGCATCCGTGATTACCTTTGTACTGGGGATTATGGCGGCGTGGGCAGTCATGTTTATTAAAGGGAAGAAATTAAAGGCAGCGGTGGACGGGATTCTTACCATTCCACTCGTACTGCCTCCGACGGTTGCGGGCTTTTTCCTGCTTTGGCTTTTCGGAGCAAGACGCCCGATTGGGAGCCTTGTGGAGGAAGTCTTTGGATTCCGGATTGCATTTTCCTGGGTGGCGACAGTCCTGTCCGCGGTTGTCGTTTCCTTCCCGCTGATGTACCGATCCACAAAGGCAGGATTTGAGCAGATTGACCAGAATATGATTGAGGAAGCAAAAATGCTTGGACTCGGGAAATGGGGAATCCTCTGGAAGATTCTCTTTCCCTGCACGTTTCCCTCCATCCTCTCCGGCATGATTTTATCGACGACAAGAGGACTTGGAGAGTATGGGGCGACCGCTATGCTGGCGGGAAATATTCCGGGAAAAACAAGGACCCTGCCCCTTGCTGTCTATTCCGAAGTTGCAGGCGGCAATATGGACCGTGCAGCAGTGTATGTCGCTGTGATTCTGGCCATTGCATTTTTTGCTGTCTGGGTGATGAATATGATGACCAAAGCAGAAAATCAGATTAAAATGTAGACAGCGAACTTTTTAGGAAAACATCGAAGGAGTACGGAAATGGAAGAAAAGATCCGGCCGGCTTTGCGGCTTACATTAGAAAAAGAAGAACGTTTTTTTGGCCCTGGGGTGGCAAATCTGTTGGAACTGGTGGAAAAGAAAGGATCCATTCAGGGAGCCTGCACCGAGATGGGTATGTCTTATTCCAAAAGTTGGAAAATCATAAAAAGAGCAGAGAAAGAGTTGGGCTATCATCTGCTGAGTTCCCACAATGGCGGAAATGCAGGAGGAAAAAGCGAACTGACAGAACAGGGAAGAGCATTTCTGGTACGCTACCGGAAGATGGAAGAGGAACTGAAAAAAAAGACGGAAGAACTGTTCGCGCAGTACTTTCTGCAAGAGGGCAATGAAAAAGACAGATAATATTATCATTTATTTTTGGGGACGTGTTCCGGTGCATCGGAACACGTCCCCGATGTCATGTGTGTGCTCTTGCGGCTTTAAGGAAAGTTTGCTACAATAAAGAAAGTGGAAAAAGAAACGGAGGAAAGAGATATGACATATGAAGAGATATTAAAAGAAGCGCGTACCTGTATCGGTCAGTACTGTAAGGCATGTCCGGTCTGCAATGGCAAGGCATGCAGAAACCAGATTCCGGGGCCTGGAGCCAAGGGTGTAGGTGATACAGCCATCCGTAATTATGATAAATGGCAGGAAATCCGTGTGAATATGGATACGATCTGTGCAGGGGGAGCTGCTGACACATCAGTAGAGATGTTTGGAAAGACATTTAAGTACCCGTTTTTTGCAGGTCCGGTAGGGGCAGTGAATCTGCACTATGGTGAGAAGTATAATGATCAAACTTATAATGATGTTCTTGTATCTGCCTGTGCGAAGGCAGGGATTGCGGCAGTGACTGGAGACGGTGTGGATGCAAATGTGATGAAATTTGCATGCGAGGCGATTCAGAAAGAAGAGGGACTTGGTATTCCTACAATCAAGCCATGGAATCTGGAAACAGTCAAAGAAAAGATGGAGCTTGCAAAGCAGGCGAAGGCATTTGCGGTTGCCATGGATATCGATGCGGCCGGCCTTCCGTTTCTGAAAAATATGACACCTCCGGCGGGAAGAAAGACCGTGGAAGAGCTGCATGAAATTGTCAGCATGAGTGACGTGCCGTTTATTGTAAAGGGTATTATGACCGTGCGCGGCGCGCTGAAAGCTGAGGCGGCAGGAGCTGATGCGATCGTCGTATCCAACCATGGAGGACGTGTGCTGGATCAGTGCCCGTCTACGGCAGAAGTTCTTCCGGAAATTGCCGATGCGGTCAAAGGAAAAATGAAGATTTTCGTGGACGGCGGAATCCGTTCCGGTACGGATGTATTTAAGGCACTGGCACTTGGTGCAGATGGAGTCTTTATCTGCCGGCCGTTCGTGACAGCAGTCTTTGGAGCAGGAGAAGAAGGCGTGCGTACTTATATTGAGAAGATCGGAAGCGAGCTTGCAGATACGATGGGAATGTGCGGGGCAGCCTCTATTAAAGAGATTACAAGAGACATGGTTCGCATTTAATCAGGAGGAAGCAACATGCTGTTTATTGAATATCCAAAATGCAGTACCTGTCAGAAAGCCGGGAAATGGCTGGAAGCGAAGGGCGCAGAGTTTGAAAGAAGAAATATTGTGGAGGATAATCCGACAAAAGAGGAGCTGAAAGCCTGGCATCAGAAAAGCGGTCTTCCGCTCAAGCGTTTTTTTAACACAAGCGGCATGAAATACCGTGAACTGGAATTAAAAGACCGTCTGAAGGAGATGAGTGAGGAAGAGCAGTACGAACTTCTTGCAACAGACGGGATGCTTGTAAAGCGACCGCTTCTTGTGGGAGAAGATTTTGTGATTCCGGGATTTAAGGAAAAAGAATGGGCAGAAAAAATCGGGTAAAGGAAGCGTAAAAGATTATGCGGGAACAGCTGACAGAACATGATGTAAAGAAGATTCAAGAGGAGATCGACTACCGAAAACTGGTTGTTCGTAAAGAAGCGATTGAAGCAGTCAAAGAGGCAAGGGCACATGGTGACCTGAGCGAAAACTTTGAATATCATGCGGCAAAGAAAGACAAAAACCGAAATGAAAGCAGAATCCGTTATCTGGAAAGGATGCTGAAAACGGCGAAGATCGTAAAAGATACTTCTGCGTCGGATGAAGTGGGGCTTAATAATCTGGTGGAAGTTTACTTCCCGGAAGATGATGAAACAAGTACTTTCAAGCTGGTCACCTCTATCCGTGGGAATTCCCTGGACGGCAAGATCAGTATCGAATCGCCGCTTGGAAAGGCGATTCTGAAAAAGCATGCGGGAGACCGTGTGAAAGTGAAAGTAAGCGACGACTACAGCTATGAGGTTGAGATCCGTTCCATTCAGAAGACGACAGACGACGAGGATGACAAAATCAGAAGCTATTAAAAGGCAGGTGGCGGAACCCACGGGAGATACCGGAGATTCCGCCGCCTTTTCTTTGGAACTTTTTGAAAAAAACTGCATAAAATCACGAGAAGCGAAGATACTAAAAAGCAAAAAAAGGAGTGCGCCAAATGAGTGGAAATACCGAGCTTTTAAATTTTGTGTATCAGAATTCTCAGATGGGGATTGAGACGTTGAGTCAGCTGGTTGAGCTTGTAGAAGATGAGGAATTCAAAGCGTGCATGGAGAAGCATCTGGAAAAATACCGGGAGTTTAACAAGGAGGCAAAAAGGCTTCTGGAAGAGCGGGGACATAACGAAAAATCTATCGGGATGTTTGACAAGCTGAAAACCTATCTGATGATTAATCTGCAGACGATGAATGACAAATCTGCTTCGCATATGGCCCAGATGCTGATTGAGGGAAGCAGCATGGGAGTGACCAATGCCTTACAGGATTTGAGAAAGTATGAAGATGCAGACACGGAAATTCTACGTCTGATGCGGAAACTTTATAAATTCGAAGAAAAAAATGTGGAAACCTACAAGGCATTTTTGTAGGATACAGGGAAAACAACACTCTGCTTTTACAGACGGCAGGGTGTTTTGTTTTTGGGAAAATGAAGGTTGATAAGAGAAAACGTATAATGTTCATTAGAAATACTTACATATTAGATGGGCGATTACACTGGAATAACAAAGGCAGTTTGCGTTATAATGAATAGGAACGATGAAAAACAAACGGCAAAGGAGAAAATTCATGGAAATGTTATCAATCGAACAGGAACTGAAGGGAAATTCTTATCCGGGACGTGGAATTATCATTGGTAAGACACCGGACGGCAAAAAGGCAGTGACAGCCTATTTTATTATGGGACGCAGCGAAAACAGCCGCAATCGGATCTTTGTAGAAGATGGACAGGGAATCCGCACCCAGGCTTTTGATGAGTCAAAGCTTACAGACCCAAGCCTGATTATCTATGCACCGGTGCGTGTGCTTGGAAATAAGACTATTGTAACAAACGGGGATCAGACCGATACGATCTATGAGGGAATGGACAGACAGCTTACATTTGAGCAGTCTTTAAGAAGCAGAGAGTTTGAGCCTGACGCGCCGAACTACACCCCTCGTATTTCCGGAATCATGCACATTGAAAATGGAAACTACAATTATGCAATGTCAATTTTAAAGAGCGATAATGGAAGACCGGAGAGCTGCCAGAGATTTACATTTGCTTACAATAACCCGGCGGCCGGAGAGGGACACTTTATCCATACATACAAATGTGATGGAAATCCGCTTCCAAGTTTTGAAGGAGAGCCGAAACGGATCGCTGTTCCGGATGATATCGAAAGTTTCACAAATCTTCTCTGGGAGAGCCTCAATGAGGAGAACAAAGTATCTCTTTTTGTACGTTATATTGATATTGAAACAGGAAAATATGAGACAAAGATCGTAAATAAAAACAAATAGGAGCGGATCGAGAATGAAAGAATTAGAATTAAAATACGGATGTAACCCGAACCAGAAACCGTCAAGAATCTTCATGAAAGACGAAAAAGAGCTCCCGATCAAAGTACTGAGCGGCAGACCGGGATATATCAATTTTCTGGATGCGTTCAATGGATGGCAGCTGGTAAAAGAGTTAAAAAAGGCAACCGGACTTCCGGCAGCCACTTCTTTTAAGCATGTATCACCGGCAGGAGCAGCGGTAGGACTTCCGCTTTCCGATACATTAAAGAAGATTTACTGGGTAGATGATTTAGGAGAACTTTCTCCACTTGCGTGTGCCTATGCAAGAGCAAGAGGAGCAGACAGAATGTCTTCTTTCGGTGATTTCATCTCTCTTTCCGATGTGTGTGATGTATCTACTGCAAAGATCATCAAAAGGGAAGTATCCGATGGAATTATTGCTCCAGGATATGAGCCGGAAGCGCTTGAGATTCTGAAGCAGAAAAAGAAAGGGAACTACAACATCATCGAGATTGATCCAGATTATGTGCCGGCTCCGATCGAGCAAAAGGATGTGTTCGGCATTACTTTTGAGCAGGGACGTAATGAATTAAAGATCGATGACGATTTCTTCTCCAATGTAGTAACAGAAAATAAAGAACTGACTGATCAGGCGAAGATTGATATGGCGATCTCCATGATCACACTGAAATATACACAGTCCAATTCCGTATGCTATGTTAAAGACGGACAGGCTATCGGAATCGGTGCAGGACAGCAGTCACGTATTCACTGTACTAGACTTGCAGGAAACAAAGCAGACAACTGGTTCTTACGTCAGTCTCCGAAGGTACTCGGACTTCAGTTCGTTGATGGCATCGGACGTGCGGACAGAGACAATGCGATCGATCTCTATATTGGAGACGAATACATGGATGTTCTTGCGGACGGTGTATGGGAAAAGACATTCAAGGTAAAACCGGAAGTCTTCACAGTGGAAGAAAAGAGAGCATGGCTTGATCAGATGACAGATGTAACCCTTGGATCCGACGCGTTCTTCCCGTTTGGCGACAATATCGAACGTGCCCACAAGAGCGGTGTAAAATACATTGCACAGCCGGGCGGATCTGTAAGAGACGATAATGTCATCGAGACTTGCAATAAATATGGAATGGTAATGTCCTTTACCGGACTTCGTCTATTCCACCACTAAAAGTAGATACAGAGTACACAAGGAGAGAAGGAACATGCAGCCGGAGTGGAAAAAGGAAAAACTCAAAGCCTGGATGGAAGCGTATGGCGATGCTGTTCTGCGTACCTGTTATCTGTGCCTGAAAGATCAATATCTGGCCGAGGACGCTGCCCAGGAAGCGTTTGTCAAAGTGTATGAGCACATGGAGACATTCAGGGGAGAGTCCTCGGAGAAAACATGGATTACCCGGATTGCGGTGAATGTATGTAAAAACTGCATCCGGAAAAACTGGTTTCAAAAGGAGCGGACCTCCCTGGAAGAGGGCCGGCATCAGGATGGCAGTTACGAGATAGCCGAAGACGGCATGACCCTCGTACCTGCCATTTTGAGTCTGCCGGAAAAATACAGGGAGGTCCTTATTTTATACTATTACAGAGAATTGAAGGTAAAAGAGATTGCCAGGATTCTGGATCTGCAGGAAGCGGCAGTGCTGCAACGGTTGAAGAGAGGAAGGGACCTGTTGAAAAACCGCCTGAAGGAGGACGGATTATGGGAAGAATAAAAGAGAAGATCGATCAGGAACTGGCCGGAATGAGATTTTCGGACCGCATGCGAGAACGGGTGCTGGAACAGGCCTGTCAGAGTACAGAGGAGAAAAAAAGAGAGAAAGACTGGGAACTTCGTATTCTGGATGTAGTTCAGGAAGAGCCGATGTCGGGATTTGAAATTCTACTGAGACTGACCGGAGAAGATTCCCACATGCAGGCGGAAGGAGTCAGCGAAAAAGAACTGTATCCGATTCTGCACAGAATGACAGAACACAGTCTTCTTTCCTGCGGTCGAGGGGAGAAAAATGGAAAAGAACGGATGCTCTACGAGATTACACCGGTTGGGAGAGCAAAGCGGAGACTTGGAAAAGACGGAGAACAAAAGGGAGAGAATCTGCGGGGGATTTGTCATGGAGAAGGATAAGTATGTACGGGAAATGAAGAGGTATTTGCTGGATGCGGATACCGGAGAGCGAGCCGGTCAGGAGATCCTTGAGCATCTGGAAGATAAGCAGGAATACTACATGCGGATGGGATTTTCAAAGGCACAGGCAGAGAAGAAGGCGATGGAAGACCTCGGAAATCCGGAGGTTCTTGGGAGAAAGCTGAACCGGTGCCATCCTCCGGGGCTGGATATCCAGACACTTTGGACCGTCTTTTTTACCGGATTTCTGACTTTTCTTCTTCATTGGGTATTTATTGAACATGATCTTTATTTTGAGAAAATGCCCGCTCCCATTGAACAGTTTTTGGGTCTGGCTGGTCTTTATGGATTTGGAATTTTCTTTTCGGTATTTGAAATCTGGATGGGGACACAGGAACTGTATTCCATCCGGACAAAAGAAGGAAATGTGATGCTGTGGAATTCCACCTACATCTGCGGAATTGGAACCGGAATCGCGGCTCAGTCTTGGGAAGAGTGGATGCTTCTGGCTGCCGCCGGAGGACTGCTGGCCCTGACCGTCCGGACAGTGGTCATGAAAAGACAGTGGCACTTTGCAAATAGCTATCTGTTTCGGGAAGGCGTTCTGAGTAAGGATACTTCTTACAGAGGAAAAGCACTTTTCCTGGGGGAGCGAAGACCCAAAGCGGTTTTTTATTATGAGCAGCAGGAAGATACATTAAAAGAAGGGTGCCCTGTGGTTGTCGGAAGGGTAGAGGGGCGACGTCTGATTATACAGCCGGAGAGCAGGTAGAGCGGCTTCCGAAAGAGAATCCCGGTAACAGGGATTCTTTTTTTGAAAAAAAGAAAAACTTTGTCATATTTTTCTCCGTTTCTGTGTCTATACAACAGAAGAAGAGGAGGAAAATCCATATGAGAAAAAGTAAACGGACTGTGCAGGAAAAGATCAGAGACATCCAGATGTTGTCAGGCATTCTGGTTCCGGTTCTGCTTCAGATTTTGCCTTATGCGGACAGAGGATCATACCGGAACGTATGGGAGATTGTAGGGGAACTGTTTCGGAAACCGGAATGGCACCTGGTATATGGAATTGTCGGATTGATGGAGGTGACATCTGTTTTATATCTGATCCGTCTTGTGCTCCTGATCCGGCGCAGAGAAACGGGAATCTTGTATAAACTTCCAGCATGGTTGTTTTTCCTTGATGTCTGTACCATGATGTACATGGGACAATTATATGCGCTGCTTCCTGCCGCGTACGCCACATTTGAGTTTATGTATATCCGGTATCAGGAAGAGAAAGAAGAGATGGAGGAGGCCTGGGCCAGGGAGAAGGAAAAAGAAGAGGAGCAGAAAAAAAGAAGAAAACAGGCATTGTATTTTCCGGGGAAATATCCGAAAGAGCTGTATCAGATTGTCCGAAGAATGTGGAGAGAACAGTTGCTCTCCCAGATACTTGTTATTTTGTCGGAAGCATTTCTGGCAGCGGTAATCTATTTTGTCCTATCCGGATACCGGATGATGGAAAGCAGATATACTATGGAAAGCAGCATTTCCGGTGAAGGAATCTACGGACTCTTCCGAAGTCTTGGTGTGGTAATGGGGGCCTGTTGTCTGCTCATGATGACACTGATGTTTTCCTGGTTTATCCGTGAACAGAAAAAGGAATATAGGATGCTGACAATTCTTGGAATGCGAAGACATACTTCATTGAGGATTTTTCTCCTTGGAATGGCAGGAAACGCTTTTGCAGCAGTGATTCCAGGAATGGCAATCGGATGTGTATGCGCCGTAATATTCCGGAAGAAGCTTTTACAGGCAGAAGAAGGGGGGAACATTGCCGGCGCGGCAGACATCAGCCTGCTGGCCACCGGAGTTCTGATCTATGTGCTGATTCTTCTGATTGCTCTTGGACTGAATCAGGAAAATATTCTCTCTCTTGGGGAAAATACGGATCGGAATGCGGAAATGAGGGAAGAAAAACGGCCAGGCTTTGGATGCATTGTCTGGATTGTTGCAGGAAGTGCCTTCTTTCTGACCGGAACTTTCTGGTACTCTATGCGGGAATGGGCAGAGAGCATGTACATTCATCTGCTGAGTATTTCGGGACTGTTTTTGCTTTTGGCAGGTGGAACGGCCCTTGTAATACGGGCAGGGAAACGGCGGTTTGACGTGAGGATTTTTGACAGAAGGCCGTTTCAAAAACAGTTTTGGAGTAATTTCTGGCGGCTGTTTTTCATGTCAGTACTTTACTTTTTGATTTTTGCAGTTTTTATGCCGCCTTTTGCGGCGTCCCGAATAAACCAGAATGTAGAGTCTATGTATCCCTACGATGTTGTCTGCATGGTGTACGAAGAAGATCTTCCAAAGATCCAGAAAATTGGAGAAAGCTGTCAGGCACAGATTCTTCATTTTCCAATGGTACGAATGACATCATTATACGGGAGTGACAGCCAGACCATGCAGCGGGGCAGCAGAACGATCAAGTGGCCGCAGGGACAGCATGTGGCCATTTCAGAATCCACATATGAAATTCTGAGAAAAGAAGCAGGAAAGCCGGAGCAAAGACTGCATCTTCAGGGGGAAGAGATGCATGTCGTGTACCAACAGGATCTCTCAGTCAAGGCACATACGATTGACTGGGATACGACGAGAACAGAGGATCATCTGCGGTTTGGACAGCCGTTGGAGTTTTATAATCCGGATGAGTATAAAAAGGTCTTTCCATCCCGGAATATCGTAAGTGAAGAAAGAGACTGTCTGACCGGAAGTTTCCATCAGGGTATGCAGGAAAATCTGATTGTGCTCTCCGATGACTATTTTTCTGAAATCTACGAGAAGATCCGTTCCTACAATGCGGACCATATGGATGAGAGGAGACAGATCACATATCCGGAGTGGAAAGCGTACACATATACACATCCGGAAAATCTGACAGAAGGCCCGACAGAGCTTCTGTGTATCTGTCTGGGGGAGAAGAACAAGGAGACGTTTTTAAAAGAGCTTTCCGGACTTGATGAAGCATACCGCTTTGACCAGATGTGGGATCAGAATATCCGGCCATATTATGTAAAAAGCGAGATGGAGGCCAATATGCGTTCGGAGATCAGTTTTACCAGGATTGCCTATGGGTTCATTCTCGTGATCCTGTATATGATGGCGGTATTCCAGTATGGAGTAAAGGTTCAGATGGAACTTTCAGCCTGGGAATGGGAGAACCGTTTCCTCATGCAGATGGGAATGAAACGAAGAGAGCGAAAAAGGAAAATCCGGTATCAGATGCGTATCCTTATGATCGTTCCCCTGGTGTCGGGGGCTTTGCCAGGAATTCTCTTTTCTGTACTGACCGGGAGAGCAAGACTGTTTACAGATATAGAAATGAGTCAATTTCTGAAAAATACTGCTATTGTGTATGGAGTCTTCCTTTTGTGCAGCTTTTTCATCTATTGTTTTTTGCAATGGTGTATCTGGAATAAAGTGGAGAAGTGAAAAAAACAATTGAAGACTATGCGAAACGGGTATTACCGCCAGTTTGAATAAGAAGAGAAGCAGACAGGACTGGGGGCTAAGAGTCAGGCTCTTAGCCTCGCAGTCCTGCTATGATCCGTTTGGGATAGAGGAACATCTCCAGTGCTTCTTCAGAAGAGCGGACGCAAAGGTCGCTTTGGGTCAGAAGGGGAGAATAGAGGCCTTCCCGGTCCATAACAGCCACGGCAAAAGCAGCATGGGTAAGCATGGGAAGATCGTTGCGGCCGTTGCCAATGCAGGCGCAACGGTCCGGACCCAGTTCCTGAAGTTTTGCAAGTTTCTGCGCAGAAGCATCTGAACTGGGAAAGGTATCCAGATGTAGAGAAATCCCTTCACACTCTGCCTTTGCGGTACCATGGGTGTCCGCAGTCAGGACATGAAGATCCAGCTTAGTGGAAAGTAAAAGGAGCAGATCACGGACAGAACGGCGGATGACGCCGTCCTCGGCGATAGTCCCATTGTAGTCCAACAGCAGATGTTCAATCTCCAGTGTATGATATCCTGGTATTTCGATTTTCATATTGGGCCTCCGTTTAAATTGTAGACATTTTAGTTTATTGTAACTTCTAAAAATGGGATTGTCAAAAAGCAATAGAAGAAGAGCATGAAAAAACACACCGGATGGTGTGCTTTTTCAAATTTTAGGAAACATTTTGAGAGATACACATTAAAAATATATGGAAAATCTTATACAAGAGTTTTCCCAAGTTCCATGCAGGCGTTTTTGGCGTCTGCGTCCGGTTCTTCGTTACAGATGACCGGTTCACATGTAAGAATGGCTCCATAGCCCTTACAGTCTTCTTCCCAGGTGCGCATCCACTCTCCGTCGCCCCATCCGTAGGAGCCGAATAAAGCGATCTTTTTTTCACTTAATTTGGATGTACATTCCTGAAACATCGGTTCAAACTCTGATTCTTCCAGTTGTTCAGCGCCCATAGAAGGGCATCCAAAAGCGATGGCATCATAGGAATCCATCATGGAAGCGTTGAATTCAGAGGCTGTGAGTACCGTGACATCTCCGCCGGCCAAAGTTACACCTTCCGCTACTTTGTTTGCCATGGCTTCTGTATGTCCGGTACCGCTCCAGTATACTACAGCAATATGACTCATGTGTGTTTATCTCCTGTTAGAAATCAGTTACATAATACTTTTACATGAATGTTTTCTATTCGCAGGCAGCTACAGTAAGCTGCCAGATAGAACGTTGTCTGAAATGAAATAATCTTGTGTAGACTTCCCGGCATTTAATGAATTTCTGGAAAAGTTTGAGAGTTTCTTTTTCATTGTCATATACCTTCCAGAAACCGCAGGCGCGGCAGTTTTTCCCTTTGTTTTCGATAAATCCTTTTACACCGCAGAAAGGATATCCGAGAAAAAGACCGATCTCATGCGGAAAACCGTCCGAATCCTGAAGTCTTTTTTTTAATGTATGAATTGCCTTTTCGGCTGTGAAATCTGTGTAGCCATAGTCCTTTAAAAAGCTTTTTACACACTCCCGCTTCAAGTCGGCCTGGAGCCTGCCGGTACGGCAGACATAAATAAGCGCATTTTGATTCGTTTTTTTGAGAATGAAAAGAGTAATTCCTTTCGGGTTTAATGTCCGGTTCCAGTCAGTGACCATCTGTTGGACGTCGTCATCCGGACCAACCGTATAGGAAAACAGGTTCGCTGTCTTTAAACCAGCCAGGACAGCGGAACAATGTTCGACTAATTTTTTATCAAACAATCCAGATACCTCCTTTCGACGGGAGTTAGTAAAAACTAACTAAGGAAGAAAAAAAGAAACGGATTAGGTATAACTACCCGCTTGTCTTGTTAGCATTAACTAACTGATGCAAGAATAACATCTTACAGGAATATTGTCAACAAGATTTTTGAAAAAAATAAAAAAAGTTAGCGAACATTAACTGTGGGGTATAGGAGAGGAAAAATGCATTTTATAGAAGGAATAAGTTTTAGAGTAGATATCATAAAATAGTTGCAAAACAGTGCTGAGCCGGATATAATAAAAAAGGCGGCACAATCGTGCAAAAAAATCGGCAGATAAAGCAAATTAAATAAAGGAGTATCGAATATGGGTAAATATTTTGGAACAGACGGATTCAGGGGAGAAGCAAATGTAGGTCTTACAGTGGAGCATGCGTTCAAGGTTGGAAGATACATTGGATGGTACTACGGACAGGAACACAAAGCCCGCATCGTGATTGGAAAAGATACGAGAAGAAGCAGCTACATGTTTGAGTACGCACTTGCCGCAGGACTGACAGCTTCCGGAGCGGACGCCTACCTGCTTCACGTGACGACCACACCAAGTGTTTCTTACGTGACAAGTACTGAAGATTTTGACTGTGGTATCATGATATCCGCAAGCCACAATCCATTTTATGATAACGGAATTAAGATTATTAATGGAAAAGGATATAAGATGGAGGCTGAAGTAGAGAATAAAATCGAAGCCTACATTGACGGTGAGCTTCCGGAGCTTCCGCTTGCCACACGGGATGATATTGGACGTACCATTGATTATGCGGCAGGTCGAAACCGTTACATCGGACACCTGATCTCCGTGGCGACCAGATCCTTTAAAGATATGAAGATTGGATTGGACTGCGCAAACGGCAGCGCATTTGCCATTGCAAAGAGTGTCTTCGATGCCCTTGGAGCAAAGACTTATGTGATCAATAACAATCCGGACGGAACGAACATCAATACCGCATGCGGTTCTACCCATATTGAGGGACTCCAGGCCCACGTCAGAGAGAAACATCTGGATGTCGGATTTGCCTTTGACGGAGATGCGGATCGGTGTCTTGCAGTGGATGAAAACGGAAATCTCATTGACGGGGATCTGATTCTCTACATCTGCGGCAAATACCTGATGGAGCAGGGACGCTTAAACGGTAATACGATCGTAACGACTATCATGTCCAATCTTGGCCTTTACAAAGCCTGTGACAAGATTGGAATGAAATATGAAAAGACCGCAGTCGGAGATAAATATGTCTTTGAAAACATGATGAACAACAACTACGTACTTGGAGGAGAACAGTCTGGACACATCATCTTCAGCAAATACGCAAAGACCGGAGACGGAATCCTTACCTCTCTTATGCTGATGGAAGTCATCCTTGAAAAGAAGATGACCCTCGGAAAACTCGCTGAGGAGGTCAAGATTTATCCGCAGCTTCTTCAGAACGTACGAGTAGCAGATAAAAAGACAGCAAGAGAGAATCCGGAAGTGGTAAAAGCGATCGAACATGTGACAGAAGTCCTTGGAGACGACGGAAGAATTCTCGTAAGAGAAAGTGGTACCGAACCGGTGATCCGTGTCATGGTGGAAGCGGCCACTGACGAACTCTGCGCAAAATACGTTAAAGAAGTCGTAGACGTTATGGAAAAAGAAGGACTGATTGTAGAATAATAAGAATTGATAAAAAGCGAGCTGTGAAGCGAAAGTTTCACAGCTCGTTATTTATACGCCCGGTTTGCGGGCAGGCTTCGTTTCAGTTGTGCGGATCTGGTTTTCATTTCGCCAGATGCGTGGTGAAAGGCCGTATACTTTTTTAAATGCTCTGGAAAAATGCAGCGGGTTGGAGTAGCCGACCGCGTTTGCAATGTCCTGTATTGAGAGCTGGGTCAGCTTCAGAAGCTCTGCTGCCTTCACCATGCGGTAATGGATCAGGAATTCCTGTGGTGTCTGGCGGAGCACTTGCCGGAAGACTGTCCCGAAGTAGCTGCGGTTGAGTCCACACTGGGCGGCAATATCCTCCACAGAGATATCATTTTGGAAGTTCTGCTCGATAAATGTAAGGGCTTCCCGAATATAAAAATCCTGGATTTTCCCGCTTTTTCCAACCTGAAATGAAGCCATGGATCTGGTCAGAAAATCCAGAAAAAGGAAACCGTGACCAAGTAGATGAAGTGGTGATTCATTTGAATGATGGACAATGTATAACATTTCATTCATCATATTTTGCCGGAATTCTTTGGAGTGAGAATGATAGACAGGGTGCTCGGGAGTTAATCCCGCCAGTTGTATAGATTCCTTGACACGCAGACCATCAAATTCAATCCAGACATATTCCCATGGAAGGTTGACATCTGCCCAATAAGAGCAGACCTGCTGTGGAAACATCATAAATCCTTCCCCGCTTTTGATGTGACGTTCAATGGATTTCCCATTACTATCCTGAGCGGAGAATACTCCTGTTCCTGATATTACATAATGAAAAAGAAAATGATCTTTTGCTATAGGACCAAACGTATGAGCTGGTGCACATTGTTCCCATCCATATTGATATAAGGCAAGATCAATAAAATTTTCATTAGGAAATACAGAAAATAAGTAATTATCCATAAGTACCAGACCTCCCTTATCTGTATTATATACCCAAATGCTAGATGACTTCAAATATTTTTCACAAATCAAGCATAAAGGCATAAAAACCTAATAATGTAGATATTTTTGTAAGCATATTGACATGTTATAATAGATTTACCATAGAGAAAAGACAAGAAAGGAGACAGTAAATTATGAGAAAGGGGAAAAAAGTAATCGGTGCTGCCCTTGCAGGATGTATGACTGCGTCCATGTTTCTCACCGCGTGCGGAGACGGAAATGAAAACAGTGGGAAAACAGAAATTGAAATTCTGCAGTACAAACCGGAAGCAGCAACCTACTTTGATCAGGTGGAAGAAGAATTCAATGCCACACATGATGATATTCATCTGACAATTGATTCACCGAATGATGCTTCAACGATCCTGAGGACACGTTTTATCCGGGAGGATTATCCGGACATTATCGGAATTGGTGGAGACATCAATTATTCCTATTATGTAGATGCTGGTATTCTTGCAGATGTATCAGACAGTGAAGTTATGGGTACTATTAAACAGTCTTATAAGGATATTCTGGAAGCGCTGGAGATTGTTCCTACAGAAGGCACATTTGGAATTCCTTATGTAGCAAATGCTGCCGGAATTCTTTATAACCGTGAGATGTTTGAAGAACATGGATGGGAAATCCCGACAACATGGGGAGAACTGATGAGCCTGTGTGATGAAATCTCATCAGAAGGTATTCTTCCATTCTATTTTGGATTTAAAGATACATGGACCTGTCTGGCACCTTGGAATGCGATGGCAGTTGCTCTGGCACCGGCGGATATCTGTAAACAGGTAAATAAAGGAGAGGCCAATTTTACAGATGCGTACAGAGAAGTTGCTGAAAAATATCTTGAAATGCTTGATTATGGTCCGGAGGATCCATTTGCATACGGATACAATGATGCATGTACAGCTTTTGCAAACGGAGAAGCAGCAATGTATCCGATCGGAAGCTATGCGGTACCGCAGATTTTATCTGTAAATCCAGATATGAACATAGATTCTTTTGTTATGCCTGCAAATGATACAGAGGATGGAAATACATTGAACTCTGGTGTCGATCTGATGTTTGCAGTTACAGAGGACTGCGAGAATAAAGAAGCGGCGTATGAGGTACTGGAGTTCCTCTATGAAGATGAAAATATTCAGAAATATATTGATGATCAAAATGCAATCCCTTGTAAAGAAGGAGACTTTGATCTTGCTTCTCAGCTTGACGGAATGACAGAATATATCGAATCCGGAAATATGACAGATTATCAGGATCATTATTATCCATCAGAAATGGCAGTTGATGCCCAGATTCAGACTTTCTTGATTAATAAAGATGTGGATGCATTCCTGAAAAAATTCGATTCTGACTGGACAAGATATAACCGTGATATCATCCGGGAAGTACAGGAGTACGAGGAAGAAAATGGGGATGCTTAAGTTAGGGAAAGGAGAGGAAAGACATGAGAAAAATGAACGATAGAAAACGCACCTTTCTTTTGATCACAATACCGATCCTGGCACTGTTTATATGTTTTAATACAGTTCCGTTGATCCGAGGTGTGTACTACAGTTTTACAAACTTTAAAGGTTTTGGTGACTATGACATGGTAGGATTAAGAAACTACATGGATTTGTTTACAGATTCCAGAGTAGGAAAATCTTACTGGTTCACATTCCGGCTTGCAATCTGTGCAACAATTATTACGAATGTGATCAGTCTGATTCTTGCATTAGGACTGAACAGTAAGATCCGTGCAAAGAGTTTCTTCAGGGCAGCTTATTTCCTTCCAAACGTTCTGGGGGCATTGGTAGTTGGATATATTTTCAACTATTTCTTTACATATATCCTTCCGGAATTCGGAAAAATGATCGGAAGCGATGCCTTAAGCGGAAGTATGCTTTCAAACGAGAAGACAGCATGGATTGCAGTTGTAATCGTATGTGCATGGCAGGCTATCGCAATGAACACAATCATCTATATCTCCGGACTTCAGACAGTACCGGAAGATGTTTATGAGGCAGGTTCTTTAGACGGGGCGACAGGATGGAAAAAATTCAAACATCTGACCTTCCCGTTGATTATTCCGTTCTTTACGATCAACATGGTTCTTTGTGTAAAGAACTTCCTGATGGTATTCGATCAGATTATGGCCTTGACAAAAGGTGGTCCTGCTCAGAGTACTGAATCCATCTCCTACCTGATTTACAATAATGGTATGTCAGGCGGACAGTTCGGATTCCAGAGCGCGAATGCAGTAATCTTCTTTATTGTAATCGTAGCCATTTCCGTAGCACAGATGAGCTTTTCATCACGGAAGGAGGAGCAGTTATAATGAAAGCAAAAGCAGAACACAAAACAAACTGGACAGTTATGATCCTTTTGATACTTGGGCTGATTACGATTGCGTTTCCTCTTTATATGACAATCATTATCGCTTTCAAACAGCCAAGTGAAATGACAAACAGTATTTCAGGTATTTTATCTTTACCGTCAAGTTGGAGTTTATCTAACTTTAAAGAAGCAATGAGAGTAACAGATTTCTGGAATTCTCTGAGAAACAGTTTATTGATTTCCGTTTTAACAGTAGTACTTTCTATCGTGATTCATTCACTGATGGGATATGCAGTAGGAAGAAATAAAGCACACAGCAAATTTTACAATTTTGTTTATTTATTTGTAGTAAGTGGTATGTTTGTTCCATTTGCAATCCTGATGATGCCTCTGGCTAAGCAGACTGCTGAAATGGGACTTGGAAATTGGGTTGGCGTTATTATCCTTTATGTGGTATTCTATATGCCGATGAATGTTTTACTGTATTCCGGATATCTGACCAATATTCCGATTGCACTGGAAGAAGCTGCGCGTGTGGATGGGGCTAGTACATGGAGAACATACTGGAAAGTTATTTTCCCGATTATGAAACCTATGCATGCAACTGTCGCTGTTATCACAGCCCTTTCTGTTTGGAACGATGTTATGACCCCTCTTGTTATTATGGCAGGAACAGGTCAGAATACATTGCCGTTGGCACAGCTGAATTTCCAGACTCAGTTCGGAACAAACTACAACCTTGCATTTGCATCTTATCTTCTGGCGTTGATTCCGATTGTAATTTTCTATGTAATCTGCCAGAAACAGATCTTAAATGGTGTAGTAAACGGTGCAGTAAAATAATAACTGTACAAGGAGAGCAAAAATGGGAATTGGATTTGAAAATGAGAAAAGAATCTTTACATTACAGACAGACCATACAACTTATCAGTTTCAGGTAGATGCGTACGGGTTTCTGTTGCACTTATATTATGGGAAAACAATTTATGGACAGATGGATTATCTGCTGACATATTATGACAGAGGTTTTTCGGCCAACCCATATGATGCGGATCAGGACAGAACCTATTCAATGGATGCACTGCCACAGGAATTCCCGACAAGTGGGACAGGAGATTTCCGTAGTCCTGCACTGACTGTTAAAAACAGTGATGGCACATATAGCTGTGATCTGCGTTATAAGAGCCATCGAATTATAAAAGGAAAATATCAGCTTCCAGGACTTCCGGCAGTTTATGCGAAGGAAGATGAGGCGGAAACGCTGGAGATTCTGATGGAAGACTCCGTTACAAAAGTACAGGCTGTACTTTTGTACGGGGTTCTCCCGAAATATGATATCATCACACGTAGCGTAAAAATCATTAATGAGGGAGAAGAAAGGATTCATATCAGTAAAGCAGCTTCTGCATGCCTCGATTTCGTAAGTGGAGACTATGATCTGATCAGTTTTTACGGACGGCATGCTATGGAGCGTAATTTCCAGAGAGTTCCATTAAGCCATGGAAAGCAGATTCTAAGAAGCAGAAGAGGAACTTCCAGTCATCAGTATAATCCGGCAATGATTCTGGCCGGAAAAGAGACGACAGAAGAAGCCGGAGACTGCTATGGAATGGTGTTTGTATACAGTGGATGCTTCAAGGCCGAAGCAGAGAAGGATCAGTTTAACCAGACAAGAGCGTTGATGGGACTTGCATCTGAGTTATTTTCCTATCCGCTTGGGAAAGGGGAAAGCTTTGTAATTCCGGAGACTGTCCTGACATACTCAGCGGACGGTCTTTCTGTGCTGTCTCAGAATCTTCACCGTTGTTTTAGAAACAATCTCTGTAGAGGGAAATTTAAAAATCAGGTTCGGCCTATTCTGGTAAATAGCTGGGAGGCGGATTATTTCAATTTTACAGGAGAAACATTACTAAAGCTTGGCAAAGAAGCGGCAAATCTGGGAATAGAAATGCTTGTACTGGATGATGGATGGTTTGGAGAACGTAATGACGATAATACAAGTCTTGGAGACTGGGTTGTCAATGAAAAGAAATTAGGATGTACGATGGGAGAGCTCATATCCAATATTCATGATATGGGATTACAGTTCGGTTTATGGATTGAGCCGGAAATGGTCTCTGAAGACAGTAATCTATACCGTGAGCATCCTGACTGGGCACTTCAGATTCCAAAGCGCCATCCGATACGGGGAAGAAACCAGCTTGTATTGGATTTCTCCAGAAAAGAAATCAGAGATCATGTGTTTGATCAGATATGTTCAGTTCTTGATCAGGGGAAAGTCGAATATATTAAATGGGATATGAACCGAAGTATTTCAGACATTTATTCATCTGAAACAAAAGAGCAGGGGAAAGTACTGTATGATTATGTACTTGGTGTCTATGATTTCCTTGAGCGATTAATTGAAAGATATCCAGATACAATGATTGAAGGATGCAGCGGCGGCGGCGGCCGTTTTGATGCTGGTATGCTTTATTATACTCCGCAGATCTGGTGTAGTGATAATACGGATGCAATTGACCGTCTTGAGATCCAGTATGGTACATCTTTTATCTATCCGGCATCCTGTGTAGGGGCGCATGTTTCTGCTGTTCCAAATCATCAGACCGGAAGAACAACATCCCTCAATACGCGAGGCGTAGTTGCTATGGCCGGAACTTTTGGATATGAGTTGAATCTTGGACTTTTAAGTAAAGAAGAAAAAGAAGAAGTTAAGGACCAGGTGAGAAAATTTAAAAAATATGCTCCGTTGATTCAGCAGGGTGATTATTACCGCCTATCGAACCCTCAGAAAGATGAGCTTGGAGCATGGGCTTTTGTATCGGAAGATCGCGAAGAAGCACTTCTGAGTGTAGTAATGCTGAAACAGCATGGTAATATGACTGTGAATTATGTTAAAATGCGTGGCTTGATACCGGATGCATATTATCAGATGGATGATGGAGAACAGATTTACAGCGGCGCAGCATTGATGCAGGCAGGTATTCCGCTTCCGATCGAAAGTGGAGAATATCTTGCTTATCAGAGATATTTCAGACGTGTAGAAAACAAAGGAGCTTAAGGATCGTGGGAAGAGCAAAGAAAACTGATAAAGAATTTCAGACACGCATGGAAAAGCATCAGGACGAACTGAAATGGCTTTATATGGAGCTGTATCAGAATGAGGACATGTACGCAGAACTGTGCAGCCAGATGTATCAATATTATACAGAAAGAAAAGCCGCATTAAAAAAGCGGGATCGTGAGCGGGAAGCACATCCGGACTGGTACCGGAAGAAAGGGATGCTTGGCATGATGCTCTACATCGATAATTTTGCCGGCAACCTGAAGGGAGTACAGAAAAAGCTCGATTATATCAAAGAGAGTAATGTTTCTTTTATTCATCTGATGCCGTTTCTCGATACCGTAAAAGGAAAATCCGATGGTGGATATGCAGTAGCAGACTTTCGGAAAGTCCGCCCGGATCTGGGAACTATGGATGATCTGGCAAGACTTGCCACGAAATGCCATGATATGGGAATCGATGTATGCATGGATTTCGTCATGAACCATACTTCTGAGGAACACGAATGGGCTGTCCGTGCAAGAAACGGCGAAGGCGAGTACATGAGCCGGTATTTCTTCTATGACAATGCGTGGATCCCGGAACAATTTGAAAAGACCGTACCACAAGTATTCCCGACTACCGCGCCGGGAAATTTCACCTGGCTTCCGGAAATAGGACACTATGTGATGACGACATTCTATCCGTATCAGTGGGACTTAAACTACGGAAATCCAAGGGTGTTCAATGAAATGATGTACAATTTTCTCTTCTTTGCCAACAAGGGAATGGACATCATCCGGATTGACGCAGTTCCATATATCTGGAAAGAGATGGGAACATCCTGCCGGAATTTAAAACAGGTACATACCATTGTCCGTATGATGCGCATGATCGGAGAGATTGTCTGTCCGGCTGTGGCACTGCTTGGAGAAGTAGTTATGGAACCGGAAAAAGTCGTACCATATTTCGGAACCGTGGACAAACCAGAATGCCACATGCTTTACAATGTGACAACGATGGCAACCACATGGCACACTGTAGCCGTACACGACATC
The DNA here is from genome assembly GCA_963559135.1 of uncultured Sellimonas sp. Classification (GTDB taxonomy): domain Bacteria; phylum Bacillota; class Clostridia; order Lachnospirales; family Lachnospiraceae; genus Sellimonas. The sequence continues at coordinate 26,229 of CAUWJP010000018.1, read as the reverse complement.
AGGCTGCTGAAAAAGCAGCTTGATATCGTAAACAGCCTTCCAAAAGAATACACTTTCCTGAACTATCTCCGGTGCCACGATGACATCGGATGGGGGCTGGACTACGATACACTGAAACAATGGCAGATGGAAGAAATTCCACATAAACAATACCTGAATGATTACTTCACTGGAAACTATTCAGGAAGTGAAAGCAGGGGAGAACTCTACAATGATGATCCTGTGACAAAAGACGCCAGATTCTGCGGAACAACTGCATCCATGTGCGGAATCGAGAGCGCCGGATTTGAACAGGATGAAGAAAAAATGAAAAAAGCCATCCGTAAAGATTTAATGCTCCACGCCTACATGTTCATGCAGGCCGGCATCCCGATGATTTACAGCGGGGACGAAATCGGACAGGTCAACGATTACACCTATAAAGAAGATGAAGAGAAAAAAGCAGACTCACGGTATATCCACAGAGGCACCTTTAAATGGGACCTCGCCCAAAACCGAAACGACCAGGATACCGTAGAAGGACAGATCTTCCAGACCCTCTCCTACATGGAAAGAATAAGAGCACAGGAAGAAATCCTTGGACCAGACGCAGAAGTCACTGCCTGGGATACCGGTGATCAGGAAGTACTCGGAATTATCAGGAAGTACAACGGAAAAAGCCTCACCGGCCTTTTCAACTTTAACAATTGTAAAAAACAGTTAACACTTCCAGAAGAAGGAATATACCGAGAACTCTTCAGCGGCGAAATCCTCGAAAACGGCACAATTACACTGCCAGAATACGGATTCGCATGGTGCCAAAAATAAAATTTTTATTTTTGGGGACGTGTTCCGTTGCAACGGAACACGTCCCCAATGGAAAAAGTGTGACAAATGTGAAATGAATATTGTAAATGTTGAGATTCTGTTACGTTTGGGCGTAATGGAATTTTTTTGTTTTGCATGTTACGTATGTTGCCCATGTTACAGGAAGCCGCCGTCGAATCCGATAATTTGTCCGGTCATGTAGGCTGGTGCGTTCAGGGTGTTCCAGATCATTTGGGATGCTTCTTCGGGGGAGGCGAAGTATCCGGCAGGAATTTCGTCTTCGAGGGCGCGGCGTTCTTCGGTGTCAAGCATCTGGTTCATGTCGGTGTCAATGACGCCGAAGGCGATGGCGTTGACCTGAATATTGCTTGGAGCAAGTTCTTTGGCGAGGGCCTGGGTCAGGCCCTGGATGCCGGCTTTGGATGCGGAATAGGCTGCTTCGCAGGATGCGCCGCTTCGTCCCCACATGGAGGAAACGTTGAGTATTTTTCCGGATTTTTGAGATACCATATGAGGAATGGCCTCCCGACAGCAGTAAAAGGCGGAGGAGAGGTTGGTGGCGATCAGGCGGCTCCATTCCTCATCGGTCATATCGGTCAGAAGGCCGATATGGGAAATGCCTGCGTTGTTGATCAGGACATCGAGACCGCCGTCTGCATGTTCGGAGCGGGTAATCGTTGCGAAGATTTCACGGACCTGATCCGGATTGCCGACATCGCCTGGACAAAGTTCGCAGGAACCGCCTGGAGTGGAGAGAATTGCATGACGGACTTCCTCCAGTGCTTCTATATGACTTGCACTGTTTAAGAAAATATGAAAACCGTGTCCGGCAAGAAGAAGGGCGCATGCTCGTCCGATGCCTCTGGAAGCTCCGGTGATCAGTACACTTGGTTTTTGTTTCATCTTGAATAACTCCTTTTTCAGAATAATTTTCATGCATATGTTGACGTAATTTAGTATACGTCACAAGTGAAATGTATGAAAGAAAAAACTTGATTTTATTTTTCAAAGTGGTAACCTTAAAGTGTAAATGCAAACAATTGGAAAGGAAATCAAATATTATGATAGACCGAGCAATCGAATTTGCAACAAAGGCACACGAAGGACAGTTCCGAAAAGGGACCAGGCGTCCTTATATCGTTCATCCGATTGAGGTGGGTGACATCGTCTCGACGATGACAATCGATGAGGAGGTGATCAGTGCGGCGATTCTGCACGATACGATCGAGGACTGCGAAGGGGTGACGCGGGAGATTCTTGCAGAGAATTTTTCAGAGCGCGTTGCATCGCTGGTTGCCCAGGAAAGTGAGGATAAGTCCAAATCCTGGATGGAGCGGAAAGGGTCAACTATTGAGAGAATCCGGACGGCGCCTTATGAGGTGCAGATGATCGGCCTTGCGGACAAGCTTTCCAATATGCGAGACATTGACCGGGACTATCCAGTAGCCGGCGAAGAGTTGTGGAACCGTTTTCGGATGAAGGATAAAAGAACAATCGGCTGGTACTACAAGGGAATCCGGGAAGCGCTGAGGGAGAGATTTGCTCAGGTACCGGCGTATGAAGAGTACTGCCATCTGGTGGACCGCCATTTTGGTGAGAACTGAAAACGGAAACAGCCTTGTGGAACAGGTGGAAAATGTGATAGATCAATAGAAACAGCAGGTGCAGAAGTGATATGCGTCCCTCAAACAGGACATTCACTTTTGCATCTGCTGTTTTTCTAAATACTTTATGTTACTGCGCTGCAGGCCGAAAAGCCATCTTTTTAAAGGCTGCCGTGAGGACAATTCCTTTGAAAATGCTGGAAATCGTAATGCTCCACCAGATTCCGTTCAGGCCGAGTGGTGTGGAGATTAAAAGCAGAGCAAGCGGAATCCTTGCTGTCGTAAGTGTGATACTGACGACAGATGGAGGAAGTGTCCGGCCAAGCCCGGAAAATGCTCCGGCGGTCGTGATTTCCATACACATAAACAGCTGTGAGACCCCGAGAATCTGCAGGTAATCCACTCCCATCGGGAGAACATCCGCCTCCGGAATGAAGATACGGAAGATTGGCGCCGGAAAGACAATCAGCACGATCGTACAGAAGACACCCCACAGCAGGACGACTATCATGGAACACCGATAGCCTTTTTTTGCCCGTGCTTCATTACCTGCGCCGAAATTCTGGGCGATAAAAGAGTTGACCGCGGCGGCGAATCCGTCCGATGTCATCCAGGAGATAGACTCGATCTGGGAGCCGACCTTCTGGACGGCAACAGCCGAATCTCCGAATCCGGCAACAATCCGTGCGATTACCATGGAAATACCGGTGAAAATCATACTCTGGACAGAGGATGGAAGCCCGATCCGGATCAGCTCTTTTAAAACAGAAAGCTGGGGCTTTGTAAAAAAGTGAAGATTCATAAAAATTTCCGGTTCTTTGCGGACGGCAAGAAGGAAAACAACAGTGACCAGCATCTGGGCAAACACTGTTGCAATCGCAGCACCTGTCACCTCAAGCTTTGGAAACGGTCCGACGCCAAAGATCAGAACCGGGTCCAGTATGATGTTGATGATAAGTCCGGCAGCGGTTGCGAGAAACGACGTGCGGCTGTTTCCCATAGCGGTCAGAATTCCTGTAAAAACCTGATTTAAAAAGGAAAAAAAGACAAGCCCGCAGGTGATGGCAAGATAAACTTCCGCATCCTGAATGACTGCCGGAGAATTCAATCGGAAAAATCCGATCAAAGGCTTTTGGAACAGAAGGCAGAGTATGCCGTAAGCAAGTCCGAGAAGCAGGGAAAGCTGGATGGCATTTCTGGCATATCCGCATGCCTCTTTCTGCTTGCCGGCGCCCAGTGCATGTCCCACCTTGACCTGTCCGCCCATCTTTGCGAGCACGGCGATTCCATTTGCAAACCACATATACATTCCGGCGGCCCCGACAGATGCTACCGCGTTGCTGCTGATCCTTCCAATCCAGATCATATCGGTGAGATTGTAGGCCATCTGGACAAGGGACGTCGCCATTATCGGAAGGGCAAGCTTTGTCAGTGACGGGAAAACCGGCCCATTTAGTAAATCAATTTTTTGTCTCATTTGTGATCCCCCATTGTAAAAACTGTATCGCGATCCGGCCCTGGGGCCGAGTATTTACATTTTATCATAAAAGGATGTAAAATCCTATAAGCCGGTTGATTTCCGCTCGGAATTTCCTTATACTGAAACTATAGAAAAATCCCCATCCGGACGCCTGGTGGGGCTTTTCGCTGATGGAACGAAGTATGTAAAGAGAGGAAAACCAGATGAAGAAGATACTGATGATTGGAACTGGAGGAACCATTGCCTCCAAGCAGACAGAGAATGGACTGGCGCCGGGGCTGACGCCGAATGACATCCTGTCCTATATCCCTCAGGTGAAACATGTATGTGAAGTGGAGACACTTCAGGTGTGTAACATTGACAGCACCAATGTGACTCCAGAGCACTGGAAACTGATGGTAGAAGCGGTGGAGAAGCACTACCATGCCTATGATGGGTTTGTGATCTGTCACGGAACCGATACCCTTGCTTACACAGCGGCAGCACTTTCCTATATGATTCAGAATTCCCCGAAGCCGATTGTCGTAACAGGAGCACAGAAGCCGATCAATATGGACGTGACGGATGCAAAGACCAATCTGCTTGACAGCTTTATCTATGCGGCAGACGATGATTCAGAGGATGTCAGCATCGTGTTTGACGGTAAGGTTATTATCGGAACCAGGGCAAAAAAAGAAAGGGCAAAAAGCTACAATGCCTTTTCCAGCATCAATTTCCCGTATCCGGCTGTGATCCAGGATGGGCAGGTCATCCGTTACATACCTCCGGTGAGACATAAAGGGGAAGTGCGTTTCTATCATGATATGAAAGAAAGCGTTTATGTGCTGAAACTGGTTCCGGGCATGCGAAGCGGCGTGCTCACTCAGATTCTGGAACAGTATGACTGCGTTGTGATTGAGAGCTTCGGCGTAGGCGGACTCCCGGATAGCATTACGGCAGAAGTCTACGAGGGAATGAAGCAGTGGAAAGCAAAGGGAAAACTGATTGTTATGACGACCCAGGTTGTAAGCGAAGGAAGCAATATGACAGTCTATGAGGTCGGTAAAAAAGTAAAGCAGGATTTTGACCTTCTGGAAGCCTATGACATGACATTGGAGGCCACCATCACAAAACTCATGTGGTTGATGGCGCAGCCGGCAAAAGATTACGAGGAAATCAAGAAACGGTTCTACAAGATGATCAATCATGATATCCTGTTTGCGGGATTCAGAGAGGATAAGTAAAAAAGCATGGGAAAACGGGAAGAGATGCGGGACAGATTACAAGCACTGTCCGATGAAGCCTATAAGGAATTTAACGATCGGATTTTAAATGCACCGTCCATGCCGACTCTTGGCATTCGGATTCCGAAGCTTCGGGAACTGGCAAAAGAAATGGCGAAAGAGCCGGAGGGCGGATGGCTTGATGAAATGATCCGGGATCGTGGAACTTGCGTTTATCAGGAAGAGCATATGCTCTTTGGCATGGCATCCGGCTACAGAAAGGCATCCCAAGAAGAGCATGCCGCCATGTTGGATGTCTGGGTGCCGGGAGTGTTATCCTGGGCGGACTGTGACAGCGGCACGTCTACATTGAAATGGATGGAAAAGGATCCGGAATTCTGGTTTTCCTATCTGGAAAAATGGCTGAAAAGCAGCCGGGAATTTGAGGTGCGTTTCGGCGTGATTGCACTGATGGACTATTTCCTGAATGACGAGTATGTTGATGAAGTGTTACGCTGGTATGCAGACATAAAAGCAGAAGACTATTACGTGCGGATGGGGATTGCCTGGGGCGTAGCAACCGCGTATGTGAAATACCCGGAAAAGGTGCTTAGCTTTCTGAAAGAAAAGAAACTGGATGTCTGGACGCACAACAAGGCGATCCAGAAATGCAGAGAGTCGAGGCGGGTCAGCCAGCAGGACAAGGATATGCTCAATACACTGAAACGAAAACAGGAGGAAGAAGATGGAACAGCCAAGATTTGACACGGTCTTTCTGGATCTGGACGGAACGATCATTGATTCAGAGCCGGGTATTATCAATTCGGTAGTATACGCTCTGAAAAAATTTGGACTCGAAAAGGAACGAAAGGAACTTCTTCCATTTATCGGGCCGCCGCTTATTACCTCATTCCAGGAATATATAGGACTGAGTGAAGAGAACGCCAGAAAGGCGGTGGAATATTATAGGGAGAATTTTGGGACAAAAGGTGTATATGAGTACCGCCTGTACAATGGAGTGGAAACCATGCTGCAGGAACTCAAAGAAGCGGGAGTCCACATTGTTATGGCCACATCCAAACCGGAGCATTATGCAGGAATTATTGCGAAGGATGCAGGAATTGAATCCTATTTCACTTTCATTTGCGGGGCAACCATGGATGAAAGCAGATTGACAAAAGAAGATGTCATTGCTTATGCATTGGAAAAATGCGGAAAGAAACCGGGCGATTCGTCTGTCATCATGGTGGGAGACCGGGAGCATGACATTATCGGTGCCAAGGCATTCGGACTTGCATCAGCCGGAGTTCTTTACGGATTTGGAAGACGGGAGGAACTCGAAGAGGCCGGTGCTGATGTGATTTTTGATTCGCCAGAAGAACTGAAAGACTTTCTGAAGGGAGAGGACTAGAACCTTAAGATTCCATGAAAATTCCATGAACTCCTTGACAAACCGGGGGTTGATGACTATGATTATCATAGTTTCATATTTAAAGGTGTTGATAAAGAGGAGTACACACCTGCCCTTGACAGAGAGAATTACCCGCTGGCTGGAAGGTGATTACAAGAAGGAGTTGTGGAAAGTAGCTTTGGAGCCGGATATCTGAATGTGTCTGAATAGAGAATAGACAGTAGGAGATCCCGGAGTAGTTCCCGTTATAGAACGAAGAGATATACATTCGTCAGAGAGGACAGGTGTATATAAAAAAAGGTGGTACCGCGTTTTGACGCCCTTTACATATGTAAAGGGCGTTTTGTTTTTCACAGGAACGCTTGAAATGAGGAGGTAATGATGAGCAGACAGTTGGACAAAACGTACAATCCAAAAGAGATTGAACCGAAGCTTTATGAAAAATGGTGTGAGAATAAATATTTTCACGCAGAAGTAGACAGGAGCAGGAAACCGTTTACGACGGTGATGCCGCCGCCGAATATCACAGGAAAGCTGCACATGGGGCATGCACTGGACAATACGCTTCAGGATATCCTGATTCGTTATAAGAGAATGCAGGGATACAATGCCCTCTGGATTCCGGGTACGGACCATGCAGCGATCTCCACAGAGGTTAAGGTAACGAACCAGTTAAAAGAAGAAGGAATCGACAAGCGTGAGCTTGGAAGAGAAGGTTTCCTGGACCGTGTCTGGGAGTGGAAAGAGGAGTACGCAGGGACGATCGAATCTCAGTTAAAGAAACTTGGCGTATCCTGTGACTGGGACAGAGAGCGGTTTACGATGGATGAAGGATGCAGCAAGGCTGTAGAGGAAGTGTTCGTCCGCCTTTATGAAAAAGGATATATCTACAAAGGTTCCCGGATCATCAACTGGTGTCCGGTATGTCAGACTTCCCTTTCCGATGCGGAAGTAGAGCATGAGGAACAGGCAGGACATTTCTGGCATATCCGCTATCCGATCGTAGGCACAGACAGAAGTCTTGTGATCGCGACGACACGTCCGGAGACAATGCTTGGAGATACTGCGATTGTAGTAAATCCGGACGATGAGCGTTATACTGATATTATTGGAAAGAAAGCGCTTCTTCCGCTTGTAAATAAGGAAATCCCGATTATTGCGGATTCCTATGTAGACAAGGAATTTGGAACCGGTGCCATGAAAGTGACTCCGGCACATGACCCGAATGACTTTGAGATCGGAAAGAGACATGGCCTGGAAGAGATCAACATCATGAATGATGATGCGACGATCAATGAGAACGGCGGAAAATACGCAGGTATGGGACGCTACGAAGCAAGAGAAGCCATCGTTCAGGATCTGAAAGACCAGGGCTATCTGGTAAAAGTGGAAGATTATGCACATAATGTTGGTGTACATGAGAGATGTAAGCAGACAGTAGAACCTTTAATCAAACAGCAGTGGTTTGTCAAGATGGAAGAGCTCGCAAAGCCTGCCATCAAAGCACTCGAGACAGGAGAATTAAAGCTGATTCCGGAGCGTATGAACAAAATCTACCTGCAGTGGCTGAACAATATCCGTGACTGGTGTATTTCCAGACAGATCTGGTGGGGACACCGGATTCCGGCATACTACTGTAACGAATGCGGTGAGATGATTGTACAAAGAGGCGGAGCTCCGTCCGTATGTCCAAAATGCGGATGCACGCACTTTACACAGGATGAGGATACACTGGATACCTGGTTCTCCTCCGCACTGTGGCCGTTCTCCACACTTGGATGGCCGGATCAGACAGAGGAGCTGGATTATTTCTATCCGACCGATGTCCTTGTAACCGGATATGATATCATCTTCTTCTGGGTAATCCGTATGGTATTCTCAGGATTTGAGCAGACCGGAAAATGTCCGTTCCACACGGTATTCTTCCACGGACTGATCCGTGATGACCAGGGAAGAAAGATGAGTAAATCTCTTGGAAACGGAATCGATCCGCTGGAGATTATCGATGAGTACGGCGCCGATGCACTTCGTCTTACGGTTGTGACAGGAAATGCGCCTGGAAATGATATGCGCTTCTATAAAGAAAAAGTAGAAGCAAACCGGAACTTTGCAAATAAAGTATGGAATGCTTCCCGGTTTATCCTGATGAATATGGAAGACAAAGTGATCAGTCGTCCGGATGCTCAGGATCTGACAGCAGCCGACAAGTGGATTCTTTCCAGAGTGAACCGTCTGATTAAAGATGTGACGGAAAACATGGATAAGTTTGAGCTGGGAATCGCGGTACAGAAAGTATACGACTTTATCTGGGATGAATTCTGTGACTGGTACATCGAGATGGCAAAATACCGTATTTACCATTCCGATGATAATTATAAGGCAGCTAATGCGGCACTGTGGACCTTAAAGACAGTTCTTGCAGATGCACTCAAACTTCTGCATCCGTATATGCCGTTTGTGACAGAAGAAATTTACAGTGCCCTTGTTCCGTCAGAAGAATCTCTGATGATGTCTGACTGGCCGGAATATGACGAAGCACTGAACTTCCCGGAGGAAGAAAATATCGTTGATCATATCAAGGATATTGTAAGGGGTGTGAGAAATGCACGTGCTGAGATGAACGTGCCAAACAGCCGGAAGGCGAAAGTATTTATTGTTTGTGAGAATGAGACACTTTGTGAGGGGTTTGTAACATTAAAAGAATCAGTAAAACCATTGATGAATGCAAGCGATCTCATCATTCAGGGAACAAAAGAGGGAATCTCTGAGGATGCGGTTTCTATTGTAGTTCCGGATGGAGCAGTGTATATGCCGCTTGAGGATCTGATTGATTTTGAGCAGGAGAAGGAACGTCTCTTAAAAGAAGAAGAAAAGCTGAAAAAAGAACTTGCCCGTGTAAACGGTATGCTGAACAATGAAAAATTCATGAGTAAGGCGCCGGAGGCAAAGGTCAATGAAGAGCGGGCCAAGCTGGAAAAATATACACAGATGATGGAACAGGTTCAGGAACGTCTTGCATCGATCATGAAGTAGCAGACAAGGGGAAATCATGAAGAAAATCCATTTTAAGAAACCGGATATCAAAGGAAAGATAGAGAGACTGCGGCACCTGAGCAGAGAGGATTTCAAGAACAATTCGAAAAAAAGAAAAGAACGCCGGCAGCGGATTCTGGAAGAGCGGAAAAACAGCGCGTTTTCAAAGAAAATGGCGCCGGTGTACAAGTGGATGAATATTTTTTCCATTCCGCTCCACGCGGTGTGGGCAATGGTCATCAATCTGATCATCGAAAGTATTTCACGCCATTCCGTTTTTGCGGCATGGAGCTATATGGTGGAGACACCGCTTGTATTTTTGTACAATTCGTTTATGATTTTTGTGACATTCTCGATCGTGTATCTGTTCCGGAGGAGGGTATTTACCCGGATTCTGATCAGTGTTTTCTGGATCATGCTTGGAATTGTCAACGGAGCGATGCTTTTAAAGAGGGTTACGCCGTTTAACGCCCAGGACTTGAAAACACTGACCGAGGGACTGTCACTGTTCACGAATTATTTTGCTGTCTATGAGTTGATCATCATGGCGGTCGGTGTTGTAGCTGTGATCATCTGGGTGATTGCCATGTGGCGCCGGGGCGGTCAGTATCAGGGAAAGATGCACAGGTGGCTTTCCCTGATCGGAATCGGTGTCTGCTGTGCAGGTTATATGCTTGTGACAGATCTTGCAGTGGATCACCGTGTGGTATCGACTTATTTTGGAAATATTGCCTTTGCGTATGAAGATTACGGGCTTCCATACTGCTTTGCGGCAAGTTTGTTCAACACCGGAATTGATGAGCCGAACGGATATAGTGAAGAAACGATTGATAAACTTAATCAGGACAACACGCTGACAAAGTCAGAGACGAGTCTGTCAGAAGACGAGATGCCGAATATCATCTTTGTACAGCTGGAATCTTTCTTTGATCCGACAGAGGTGGAATTCTACCAGCTCTCCAAGGATCCGGTTCCGTTCCTGCGCTCGTTGTTTGAGGAGTATTCCAGTGGATATTTCAAGGTACCATCCGTTGGAGCGGGAACTGCAAATACCGAGTTTGAGGTACTGACCGGAATGAACATGCGTTATTTCGGACCAGGTGAGTACCCTTATAAAACGAAGCTCAAAACAGAAGTCTGCGAAAGTGCAGCAACGGCATTGTCATCACTCGGATATGGAACACATGCAGTGCACAACAACGGAGGAAACTTTTACAGCCGTGCAAGGGTATACAACAACACAGGATTTGATACGTTTACAAGCAAGGAGTTCATGAATATCCTTCAGACAACACCGAATAATTGGTCAAAGGATGATATCCTTGTAGAACACATCACTGATGCGTTGGATGCGGATGAGCAACAGGATTTTGTCTTTGCTATCAGTGTGCAGGGACATGGTGATTATCCGACGGAGAAAGTCATTGAAAATCCGGAAATTACAGTATCCGGAATGGAAGACGAAGAGAAGAAAAATGCATGGGAATACTATGTAAATCAGATCTATGAGATGGATCAGTTCGCTCAGCATCTGGTGGAAGAGGTGGAGAAAAGAGATGAGCCAAGCGTCATCGTATTTTACGGAGACCACCTTCCGACTATGGGACTGGAAGCGAAGGATCTGAAGAGCCGGTATCTCTATAATACCAATTACGTGATCTGGGACAACATCGGACTTGAGAAAGAAGACAGAAATGTACCGTCCTATCAGATTGTGGCGGATGTGTTTGAACGTCTGGGAATCCAGTCGGGAACCATATTTAACTACCATCAGCAGAGAAGACAGACAGAGGATTATCTGAAGGATCTGGAACTTCTGCAGTATGACATTCTCTACGGAGAGCAGTACGTGTACGACGGCAACCCGCCGATCACGGAAGGACATATGAGAATGGGCGTCAAGGATGTGACGCTGAATAATATTGTGCCGCAGCTTGGAGAGGAGAATTCCTACAGCCTGTACGGGGAAAATATGACGCGGAACAGTAAGATCTTTGTCAACGGGGAACAGCAGGACAGTAAGTTCCTCAATAATACCCATGTGGTGTTAAATGACTGTACGTTAGAAGACGGCGATATCATTACCGTGATCCAGATGGGATCCAGCAGCACGGTATTTGCCACCTCGCAGAAATATGTCTACCAGAATGGAACAATCACCCTGGCACCGGAAGAGGAACAGGATGAGCCGGCAAAGAACTGGGTAGAAGCGTTTGAAGGCACAAGTGATGAGGAATAACATGATGAATTATGAAGAAGCGGTAAACTATATTGACAGGCTTCAGATGTTTGCAAAAAAACATTCCCTGGACCATACGAAAGCATTTTTATCGTATCTGGGTATGTCCCAGAGTGAGAAAAAGATCATCCATGTGGCAGGGACCAACGGGAAAGGAAGCGTGTGCAGGTATATGCAGGCGCTTCTGACCGGAGAGGGGAAGAAGACGGGACTGTTTACTTCCCCTCATCTTGTCACGATCCGGGAGCGGATCCGTATCGGTGAAGAAATGATCTCCGAAGAGAGCTTTGTCCGGGTGTTTGAAGAAGTCCGAGAAGCTGTTGGAGAGATGGAAAAAGAAGGACTTGACCATCCGACCTACTTTGAGTTTTTGTTCGGGATGGCGATGAAATTCTTTGATGAAGAAGAGGCAGAATATATCATTTTGGAGACGGGACTTGGAGGCAGGCTGGATGCGACAAACAGTATTGAACATCCGGTTCTGACCGTGATCACGTCGATCGGAATGGACCATACGGAAATTCTGGGAGATACGATCGAAAAGATTGCCGCGGAGAAGGCGGGAATCATTAAACAGGGTGTACCGCTGATCTGTGATGCGACAAATGAAAGGGCGCTTCGCGTCCTGAAAAAAACGGCGGAAAACGCCGGCGCGGATTGTAGAGAAATCTCGGAAAATGCGTTCAAAATCCTGAAAATTACAGGGAAGGATCTTGAATTTTCAACGTCAAATTTGTATGATGATACTGCAATGTGGAAACTGCCGACGACAGCGTCATATCAGCCGCTGAATGCAGTCCTCGCACTGGAGGCGGTCCAGAGGCTGATCAAGGAGCCGAAATCATCGTGGAAGAAGACTCTGGAGACGACATCCTGGAAGGGCAGGATGGAGGAAGTACTCCCCGGAATCGTGCTGGATGGAGCCCACAATATGCCGGCTGTCAGAGCTTTTGTGAAAAGCATACAGATGCAGGAGCCGCTTCGCAGTCCGGATGGGAAGCTGATCGTATTGTTTTCCGTAGTAAAAGAAAAAGACTATCATGAAATGATCCGGTTTGTCTGCCAGGAGATTCCGGCAGATCTGATTGTGGTGACAAAGATTCCGGATGAGCGTGGGGTAAATCCCGGTGTCCTTCAGAAAGACTTTGCACAGTGGACAGACAGCCGCGTGGTAGCCAAAGATACAGTAAAAGAGGCGTGCAGCTATGTCACTGCCTGCAAAAGGGAGCAGGATCAGGTATACTGTTTTGGTTCCCTGTACCTTGTAGGAGAAATGGAAGCATTACTAAGGGAGGCAGCCAGATGTTAAATTTTGAAGAAGAACTGAAGAAATTTCAGCCGAGCCTGGAAGTAGATGAGATCGAAGAAGAGGCCTTGAGTGAGGATCTGACGGACCTGTCGGATCTTTTAAAAGATATCTTGGAAACAACGAGATAACAGAACGGGGAGATATAAATGGATATCAGAGGAGAACTGAGGTACCGGTCCCTGTACTGGTATAATGATGGATTAAAAAAAGCAAAAATACGGGACCTGACAGGAGCAGAAAGCTCTCTGAAAAAAAGTATTCAATTTGATAAATACAACAAGGATGCGAGGAATCTTCTGGGACTTGTCTATTACGGAAGAGGAGACGTGACACGCGCCCTTGTTGCCTGGACGGTGAGTTTGAAGCTGGTCCCTGCTGGCAATATTGCATCCGATTATATCGATGAATTTAAATCTTCCAGGGCGGCTCTGGAAGCAGTCGATCAAACTGCGAAGAAGTACAACCAGTGTCTGCAGTACTGCAGACAGGGCGGGGAAGACCTGGCGATCATTCAGCTGAAAAAGATCGTAACTGAACAGCCAGACTTTCTGAGAGCTTATCAGCTTCTGGCACTGTTATATCTGCACACAGAGCAGTATGCAAAGGCAAGGCAGGTGCTTAGAAAGGCACAGAAACTGGATACGACAGATCCAATTACGCTGAAATATATTTACGAACTGAACCGGATGCACAGGAAGCGTACGTCCGGACAGAAGGATGTAAAGGGGCAGCAGACCGTAAGCTATCAGCTTGGCAATGAAACGATCATCCAGCCGGTGGAATCCAAAGAACGTGAAAAAGGCATGGCATTTACGATTGCCAATATTGTCATCGGTCTTGTGGTCGGAGCGGCAGTGATGTGGTTTTTAATCATGCCGGCGGTCAATGAGTCTCAGGCAAGACAGATGAATGAAAGCATTGTAGAAGCAAGCGACCAGATTGCGTCTCAGGAGTCTGAGATCAACGCACTGGAAAAGGAGCTGGAAAGCTACCGAACCCAGAGTGATGAGGCACAGACGGCAAAAGAGACCGCGGAGTCTACAAAGAGCAGTTATGAATCGCTGATGGATATTCAGACTAAATACCGCAACGGTGCGGAGTCGAATGAAAATCTTGCGGACGAGCTTCTGGCAATCAACCAGGATTCCCTTGGAGATCTGGGAAAAGAACAGTTTACAGAACTGACAGAAAGCATTTACCCGTCAGCATGTCGGAGACAGTACAATCGCGGAGTTGCCAACTCGGATGTGGAAAACTATGAGGCGGCAATCGAGAATCTGTCGAAAGTTGTCCGGATGGATGAGACTTATGACGATGGAAACGCTATGTATCTTCTGGCTCAGGCTTATGAAGAGACAGGTGATACGGAAAATGCAAAGAACTATTATCAGAAGGTGACGGAGCAGTTCTCCGGTACCTCTCTGGCAGATGAGGCGCAGTCGGCTCTTGAGAGCTTAAATTCAGCCAATTCGGAAAAAACAGAAGAATAACGGACAGAAGAAAAGTCCGATACTACAAAAGAGGATGATGCACGGTGTGCATCATCCTTTTTGCGTTTCGTAAGATACCTGAGGGAAGAGGTATGCTGGGGAAAACGGAAAGGAAACAATGGAAAGGGGAGAGACAGCATGAAATATCAGATAGAGGAAAACTGTCTGACAATCTTTCTGCCAAAGGAGCTGGATCACCATCAGACGGAGGAAATCCGAAGAGAGGCAGACCGGCAGATTGAAAGAAATCATGTGAAATATGTGATTTTTGATTTTGGGGAGACCAGCTTTATGGACAGTTCCGGAATTGGGGTGATGATGGGCAGGTACAGAAAATTGAGCCTGACAGGAGGAGAAGTCTGGGCGGCAAATCTGAATGACCGGATGAAAAAGATCCTGAAAATGTCAGGAGCTGCAAAGATTATTCGAATTTACGAGGAGGAAAGACTATGAAACAGGATACGAATGAAATGGAAATCATATTTGACAGCTGCTCGGAAAACGAAGGGTTTGCCCGGGTGGCAGTGGCATCGTTCATGACACAGCTCAATCCGACGCTGGAGGAAGTGGCGGATGTCAAGACCGCAGTTTCCGAGGCGGTCACCAATGCGGTGATTCATGGTTACAATCAGGAGATACATAAAATCTACATCCGATGTGTGACAGCAGGACATGCGCTGGAAATCGAAGTACGGGACGAGGGGAAAGGAATTGAAAATATTGAAGAAGCGATGCAGCCGATGTTTACGACACGGCCGGAGCTGGACCGGTCCGGAATGGGCTTTGCCTTTATGGAAGCTTTTATGGATGAGTTGACAGTAGAGTCAAAACCTGGATGCGGGACAACCGTCCGTATGAAGAAAATCATCGGCAAAGGACGTGACGGATGGATCATACCGCAGAGCTGATTGAAAAGGCCCATCAGGGAGATTCGGATGCAAGAGCACTTCTTGTAGAAGAAAACGTCGGGCTTGTCTGGTGCATTGTCCGCAGATACAGCGGCAGGGGAACAGAAGCAGAAGACTTGTTTCAGATCGGAAGCATCGGCCTTTTAAAGGCGATTGACAAGTTCGATCTGACGTATGATGTACGTTTCTCGACCTATGCAGTACCGATGATATCGGGGGAAATCAGACGGTTCCTCCGGGATGACGGGATGCTCAAAGTCAGCCGTTCTCTCAAAGAAATTTCCTATAAAGCATGTCAGGCAAAGGAGGAATTTACCAAAAAGTACAACCGGGAGCCGACGATTCAAGAGCTTTCAGAGGTTTCGGGCATTGCCAAGGAAGAACTGGTAGAAGCGATGGAAGCATCTGCCGAAGTAGAGTCTTTGCACCGTCCGGTCTATAAGAAGGACGGAAGCGAAGTAGAGCTTCTGGAAAAACTGGAAAAGGAGGAGAAAACAGAAGAAAAAATTATTGATCAGATGTTTCTTTATTCTCTTCTGGAAAAGCTGGGAAAGGAGGAACGGCAGCTGATCTATCTCAGATATTTTGAAAACAAAACCCAGTCAGAGACTGGAAAAAGGCTTGGCATGTCGCAAGTGCAGGTTTCACGCCTGGAAAAGAAGATCCTGAAATGGATGAAAGAATACGGAAGCCAGCCGACATAAAAAAGAATCAGGCATATCCGGTATAAAAAAAGCCAGGACAGACATACTACCTTTGAAAGAAAGGAAAGGTGAAGGAGAATGGAACAGGCAAAAAGAAGAATCCGGATATGCCTGATCTGCGTCGTAACGGCAGCCGTTATCCTGGGGATTCTATATTACGTCATGTCGCAGCACCAGTCTGTGTCGGAAGAAAACGGTACGCTTGTCAGTGTCAGTATGGAAGAAGGAGGATACGATGGGAACATCCGGACAGATTTTATATATCAAAGGGGAGAAAAATAAGGAAGTGAAAAGAATGGAAGTCCTCCTTGGAGATATCCTGTCCATGGAATGTACCGATCAGGCCATAATCAACCGGCTGAAAACGGTGCGACTTTTTAGGGCATCCCAAAAGAAACGGTATGTTGTCTCGATTCTGAAAGTCATCTCCAAGATTCATGAGATTTATCCGAATCTGACTGTAGAAAATATGGGAGAGACGGATCTGATTATCAGCGTAGAGGAACAGAAAAAGAAAGGAAAAGTAGTTCCGCTTCTGAAGAGCGTGTTTGTAGTTCTTGTAACCTTTATCGGAGCGGGATTTTCTATCATGACATTTAACAATGACGTGGACGTACCAAAACTGTTTGACCAGATCTATTTTCTTGTGACAGGAAACCAGTCGGATGGCTTTGGAATTCTGGAGCTGACATACTGTATCGGGATGAGCGCGGGAATCCTTCTGTTTTTCAATCACTTTGGAAAGAAGCGTTTTACCGTGGATCCGACGCCGATGGAAGTGGAAATGCGTACCTACGAGGAGGAAATCGAGATGACCCTGATCGATGAATATTCCAGAAAAAAGGAAGAAAAAGATGTGGGCTGAGCAGATCATTCTTGGAATTATCGGATTTGCGTCCGGAGCAGTTATTGCAGGTGGAATGTTTTCCTTCCTGATCGGGCTTGGTCTGATTTCGGTATTTGCGGACCGAACCCATACCGGGAAATACATTTTGATGTATGAAGATGCCATTGCCCTGGGAGGAATCCTGTTTAATATATTCTTTATCTATCAGATACGGATCCCGGCAGGCAGCGTTCTTCTGGGGGTGTTTGGTCTGTTTTCCGGAATCTTTGTGGGATGCTGGGCCATGGCGCTTGCAGATATTCTCAATGTATTTCCGATCTTTATCCGGAGGTTGAAAATTATTAAAACCATACCGTATATTATCATCGGCCTGTCTCTTGGGAAAACAGCAGGAGCGCTTGTTTACTTTCTGGGAAGATGGGGCGTGTAAGGAGGCATCTGTTTGAAAGAACCGATCAACAGACAACAGGCGAAAAAGCAAAAAAGCTACGAAGAATATGTTAAACAAAAGACTCCGGTGCATAATGTCTGGAAAAACATGTTCCGGGCATTTATCACAGGAGGAACAATCTGTACGATTGGCCAGATCATCTCCAGCTATGTGTCCGGCACCGGCATGGACAAGGAGATGACAAGCTGTTATACATCGATGATTCTTGTCCTGTTAAGTGTTATTTTTACAGGACTGGGACTGTATCCCAAAATCGCAAAATGGGGCGGGGCAGGGGCTCTTGTCCCGATTACCGGATTTGCCAATTCTGTGGCGGCTCCCGCGATTGAATATAAAAAAGAAGGACAGGTGTTCGGAATCGGATGTAAGATATTTACCATTGCCGGACCGGTTATTTTGTATGGGATCGTTACAAGCTGGCTGTTTGGGTTGATTTACTATCTCCTGCTGAAAGCAGGAATTACCTGGTAGCGAAAGGGGGATTGCAGATGAAAAGCGGAATGCCAAAAGGGGATCAGAGCCTTGGATTTGCGGAGGCGCCCTTCTTGCTGAGTGCAGGAACGATTGTCGGGCAGAAAGAAAGCCAGGGGCCGCTTGGAAAACTGTTCGACGAACATGGAGAGGACAAGGAAAATCTTTTCGGGAAAGAAACCTGGGAGGAGGCAGAAAGCGAAATGCAGAAGCGGGCCTGTCTACGGGCCATGAAAAAGGCGCAGATTCCGCAGGAGAAGATCCGTTTCTTGTTCGGAGGAGACCTGTTAAGGCAGGGGACGGCCACTTCCCTTGGAATGGAAAGCCTTCAGATCCCGTTGTTCGGGCTATTTGGCGCATGTTCCACATCAGGGGAAGCGATTGCCCTTGGAGCGATGAGCGTGGCAGCCGGATACGCGGACTACGTCCTTGCGGTCACATCCAGTCACTTCGGAAGCGCGGAAAAGGAATTCCGTTTTCCTCTTGGATACGCTTCCCAGAGGCCGCTTTCGGCACAGTGGACGGTAACCGGAAGCGGAGCTTTTGTGATTGGAAAGGAAAAGTCGAAGGTGCGGATTTCCGGAGTGACGGTGGGGAAAATTGTGGATTACGGTCTGAAAGATTCCCAGAATATGGGAGGATGTATGGCTCCGGCGGCATGTGACACCATCCTGGCAAACAGAAAAGATTTTGGCAGGAATATGGAAGAGTACGATCAGATTGTCACTGGAGATCTTGGATATATTGGAAGCACGATCCTGTTGGAGCTTCTGAAGAAAAACGGAGTAGACATTGAGGAAAGGCACATGGACTGCGGGATGAAAATCTTTGACCAGGAGACCCAGGATACCCATGCCGGAGGAAGCGGCTGCGGATGTGCGGCGGTGACATTGGGGTCTTATGTTCTTCCGAAAATCATAAAAGGTGAGTGGAAGAAAGTGCTCTTTGTCCCGACCGGGGCATTGATGTCGACGGTCAGCTTCAACGAAGGTGAGAGCATCCCCGGCATTGCCCATGGCATTGTGTTGGAGCATGCATGTTGACGAAGGAGGAGAAACGATGGAGTATTTTAACGCGTTCTGGGCAGGAGGCCTGATCTGCGCGCTTGTACAGATTCTTCTGGACAGGACAAAACTGATGCCGGGAAGAGTCATGGTACTTCTGGTGACATCCGGAATCGTGCTGGGATTTCTGGGAGTGTATGATCCGCTGATCGAACTGGTCGGATGCGGAGCAAGTGTTCCACTTCTTGGTTTTGGAAACACCCTGTTTCAGGGAGTAAAAGAGGCTGTTTTGAAAGACGGATTCATCGGGATTTTTAAAGGAGGATTTACCGCAAGCGCGGTAGGAATCTCGGCGGCACTGGTGTTCGGATATCTTGCATCCTGGATTTTTGAACCGAAAATGAAAAAATAACGGAGGAAAGCCCTCCGTTTTACATAATGCAGCCGCTCTTAATCTTCTTCGATGACCTGGATTTCCAGAAAGTCAAAGTCAATACTGTCAATAAAACTGTCCTGGTAAAATCGTGCTTTGGCATGACGCCGGAACTCATTGATATTGCTGTCAAGCCAGATCGGCTTGCTTAAATCAAACTGATAGCAGATCTCATCCAGAGCCCTGAATACTTTATGCGTCCGTGTGTCGGATGAGTCGTCACAGATTACTGTATCTGACAGCATCCGGTTATTCTTCCATGTCTTTGCCCACAATCGAAACATCCCGAAAACTCCTTTCTCTGTCTGATCATCATACCATTCTATAAAAGAAATGTAAAGTCTGTCCGGGGTTCCTTTACGCACTTTGGAAATCGTGTTACAATACAAAAAACATACAGGGAGGAGGAAGAAGATGAAAGAACTTCTGGTCGTGATTGATATGCAGAATGACTTTGTGACGGGAAGTCTGGGGACGAAAGAGGCCTGCGGGATCGTGGACAATGTCAGAAACAGGATTGAGGATTATGTAAAGAAAGAACAGGAGGTTGTCTTTACAAGAGATACCCATACGGAGCAGTATTTAGGGACTCAGGAGGGGCGTCTCCTGCCGGTGGAGCATTGCATCAAGGCAAGCGAAGGATGGGAGTTGATTCCGGAGATCCGTCCGTATTCGGAAGGACGCCGTGTATTTGACAAGACGACATTCGGAAGCGTTCAGCTTGCAGAGTATATCCGGGATGGTGGATTTGATGCTGTAGAAATGATCGGGCTTTGCACGGATATCTGCGTTGTGTCCAATGCCCTTCTGGCAAAAGCGTATGTGCCGGAGCTGCCGATCCAGGTTGACCCATCCTGTTGCGCAGGTGTTACGCCGGAAAGTCATGAATCGGCATTGTGCACAATGAAGATGTGCCAGATTTTGATAAAGTAGAGAAAATAATTGGAAAAATGTGAAATATATGACAAACATACGGAAATATGTTATACTATAAAATGGCGCGTAAATGCGGTAAGCATAAAAATGCAGTCTTTTTCGTGAAAGGTGGAAAAGGATGAATGTAAAAAACTATGAAGACATAGACAGCTGGAAAACCGTGATGTTTCTTTATAACGCGGCATTAAAAGAGGTGGGCACAAAGCTGGAAATTCTGAATGACGAATTCCAGCATGTACACCGGTACAATCCGATTGAACATATCAAAAAGAGAATCAAGACACCGGAGAGTATTGTCAAGAAGTTAAAGAGACAGGGGCATGAAAGCTCCATCGAAAACATGGTAAAGTATATCAATGATATCGCGGGGGTCAGGCTGATCTGTTCCTTCACTTCGGACATCTACCGTCTGGCTGAGATGATCGGAAATCAGAGCGACCTGAAGGTGCTTTCCATCAAGGACTATATCAAGCATCCGAAAGAGAGTGGCTACAAAAGCTATCACATGCTGATTTCGGTCCCGATTTTTCTGACGGACAGTGTGGTGGACACGAAGGTGGAGATCCAGATCCGGACGATTGCCATGGATTTCTGGGCAAGTCTGGAGCATAAGATTTATTATAAGTTTGAAGGGAATGCGCCGGAGTATATCAGCAGAGAGCTGAAAGAATGTGCAAAAATGGTATCAGAGCTGGATGATAAGATGCTCTCGCTGAATGAGGCGATACTGAAATGTCTTGAACAGGCAGAAGAGGAGAGCGGGCAGCTTGAACTTTTTACAGATCGGGACGGGAATCCGATTCTGAATGAATAGAAAGGATATTGCAGGGGAGGGATCGAAGACCGGGATTTCTGCAATATCCTTTCCTGTGTCTGAAGAACAGGAGAAAGGAACACTATGAAATCATTAGTAATCGCAGAAAAGCCATCTGTGGCAAGAGACATTGCCAGGGTGCTGAAATGTAAGAAAAACGAACAGGGGGCCATCGAAGGAGAGCGATATATCGTCACCTGGGGGCTTGGCCATCTGGTGACGCTCGCTGATCCGGAAGAATATAAGCCGGAATGGAAAGAATGGGACATGGACGTGCTTCCGATGATGCCAAAGACATGGAAGCTTTCCGTGATCCGCCAGACAGCAAAGCAGTACAATGCGGTAAAGAGCCAGATACACAGAAAGGACATCGGAGAGATTATTATTGCCACGGACGCAGGGCGGGAAGGAGAGCTGGTAGCAAGATGGATTCTGGAAAAGGCAGGGAACAAAAAGCCGGTGAAGCGGCTCTGGATTTCTTCCGTGACGGATCGAGCCATCCGGGAAGGATTTGGACGTCTTCGTGACGGAAGAGATTACCAGAATCTTTATAATGCTGCCCAGTCCCGTGCAAAGGCGGACTGGCTTGTAGGAATCAATGCGACGCGGGCGCTGACATGTAAATACAACGCTAAGCTGACCTGCGGTCGGGTACAGACGCCTACCCTTGCGCTGATTGCAAAAAGAGAGGATGAAATCCGCTCCTTCCGGCCAAAGCCGTATTATGGACTGAAGGTTTATGCGGAGGGGATCTGTTTTACCTGGCAGGATGGAAAAATCGGCGGTACGAGATCCTTTGATCCGGAACGGATCCGGCGAATTTCCGAAGAGATCCGTGGAGAACGGCTTGTACTGGACAGTGTGGAGAAAAAGTCCAAAAAGACGTATGCACCGGGACTTTATGATTTGACAGAACTTCAGCGGGACGCAAACCGCCGCTTCGGATATTCTGCAAAGGAGACCCTTAACATTATGCAGAGACTCTATGAGCACCACAAAGTGCTGACCTATCCGAGGACGGACTCCAGATATCTAAGTTCGGATATCGTACCGACTTTAAAAGAGCGGATCGAGGCATGCCAGACCGGCCCGTACCGGGCGTTGGCACGGGCTCTTCATGGAAAGCATTTTACAGCGGATAAACGTTTTGTGGATGACAGCAAAGTCAGCGATCATCATGCCATTATTCCGACAGAGCAGTATGTGGATCTGACACATATGACTTCGGAGGAGCGGAAGATCTATGATCTCGTCGTGCGCAGATTTCTGGCGGTCCTTTATCCGCCGGCTGAATTTGAGCAGGTCAGTGTCAGAGCATCAGTAAAAGGAGAACGTTTTGCAGCAAAAGGTGAGACGATCCGGGAAGCAGGTTGGAGAGCTGTATATGACAGCGACATCGAAGAGGAGGAATATGGTGAGGACAGCCTGAAAAACCAGACCTTGCCGGAGCTGAATAAGGGCCAGAGCCTGCTTGTGAAAAGACAGGAGGTGACGGAAGGAAAGACCAAACCTCCGGCACACTATACTGAGGCAACCCTCCTGACTTCCATGGAAAAGGGCGGACTTGGAACTGTTGCCACAAGGGCGGACATCATTGATAAGCTATTCAATACTTTTTATATGGAGAAAAAAGGGAACGATCTGCTGATTACCTCTAAGGGACGCCAGCTTTTGGAACTCGTTCCCGAAGATCTGAAAAAACCGGAGCTGACGGCCAGATGGGAGAAGGAATTACAGAAAATTTCGGACGGAAAGCAGAAGGAAAAGACCTTCATGAAAGAGATTGAGCAGTACACTAACGACGTGATGCAGGACATCCGTACAAGCAAAGCGACTTTCCGGCACGATAATCTGACTAACCGGAAATGTCCGCGGTGCGGGAAACGGATGCTGGCAGTCAACGGAAAGAACAGTAAACTGCTTGTCTGTCAGGACAGGGAGTGTGGATACCGGGAGACGGTTTCCCGGACGACTAATGCCAGATGCCCGGCCTGCCATAAACGGATGGAGCTTGTCGGAAAAGGAGAGGACCAGACCTTTGTCTGTGCCTGCGGCCACAAAGAGAAGATGGAGGCGTTTGAGGCAAGAAGAAAACGGGAAGGCAAAGATGTCAGCAAACAGGATGTCAGACGTTACATGAAACAGCAACAAAAAGAGGCAGAGCAGCCGCTGAACAATGTGTTCGCGGAAGCTCTGGCAAAAATAAAGATAGAATAAACAGAAAAAGAAATGGACGATTCAATAGGTACCGAATTCGTCCAGATAAAGGTCGATCTTTTTGAGCTTACGCTCGATGGATCGGCCTTTGCATTTCCGGCTGATGGTATTTAAAAGTACCTCGGTCAGGAATTGGGCAGCACTCAGGGAATTAAAAAAAGAAGTGCTGTTGACCGGAACCGTAAACAAAATATCAGCATATTCACTTAACAGGGCGCTCGGCTTGTCGGTAAATAGAATCACTTTTGCTCCGGCAAAGCGGGCAAACTTCAGGGCCAGTTCGTCCGTTGAAGAATAGCGTGGAAAGCTGAAGACAATCACACAGTCCTCGGAGGTGATATCCGCCATCAGATCAAAGGGGCTGACTGATGACGATGCAGTGTAGATGACATGATCGGTCATATGGTGCAGATACAGGTTCAGATAGACTCCAAGGCAGGCATTCCCGCGGGAAGCGACAATGAATTTCTGATTGGAGGAGAGAATCAGACTGGCAGCGGCATCCAACATCTCCGGGCGGTTGGCAGCAAGGGCCTGTTCCAGATTTCCAAGGGTATTCTGGTATTCGTTGGACAGAATATCCGAAGGAAGATCAAGCCGGGAAAGGGCAGCAGCACGGTCGGAAGGAACCGGGAGGCGGTCTGAAATCCGGAAGAGATCTCCATGGTACTCTTCCCGTAATGCTTTCTGAAAATCGGTATAGCCGGAAAAACCAAGCACCCGGCAGAACCGGATCACAGAAGGCTCACTGATATCAAGTTTTTCTGCCAGCTTGGTGGAACTCATAAAACAGACCTCCACTGCATGATCTAATATGAATGACGCGAGGGAAGACTGCACCCGCGTTAATTTTTTACTTTGCATGATATTCTGGATTGCTTTCATAGGGCTCCTCTTTTCTCATTGATATAGCTTGATTTAATCATAAATATCTGTAAAAGGCAAGTATAAGGGAAAAATATCCAATAATTTAAAAATTAACAATTATTGCAAATGCAATTTTGATGTTGTATCATAAATTCATAAAAATGTAGAGAACGATACAAAGTGAATCTGGAATTTAGTTAATTCTACAAAATGAGCAAGGAGGTAATAACATGAGGATCGGCTGTGTAAAGGAAATCAAGAACAGAGAATACCGGGTAGGACTCATTCCGGACAATGCCAAAAGCTATGTAAATGCAGGACACGAAGTCTGGATCGAAAAGGGCGCAGGACTTGGATCCGGTTTCACGGACGCGGAATATGAAAAGGCCGGTGCAAAACTTGTAGATACGGCCAAAGAAATGTGGGATGGCGTGGATATGATGGTCAAGGTTAAGGAACCTCTGCCGGAAGAGTATGGTTATTTCCGGAAAGATCTTCTGCTCTTCACCTATCTTCATCTTGCGGCGGACAAAGCTCTGACTGATGCCATGCTTGCATCCGGTATGAAAGGATTTGCCTATGAGACATTGATTGAACGGGATGGAAGCATCCCGCTTCTGGCGCCGATGAGTCAGATCGCAGGAAGACTCAGTATTCAGGAGGGTGCAAAATATCTGGAAAAAACCTTTGGAGGATCCGGTGTTCTTCTGTCCGGTGTTCCGGGTACGCCGAAAGCAAATGTCGTCATTATCGGAGGAGGATCGGTAGGAACGAATGCCTGCAAGATCGCAGTCGGCATGGGAGCAAATGTGACGATTCTGGATATCAGTCTCCCAAGGCTTGCCTACCTGGACGACATTTTCGGAGCGAGAATCCAGACCCTTGTCAGTACGGATACCAATATTGAAAATGCAGTTAAAGATGCGGACCTGGTGATCGGAAGCGTGTTGATTCCTGGAAAGGCGGCACCGAAACTGATGAAAAAGGCATATTTAAAAGAGATGAGACCGGGAAGCGTGATTGTAGACGTGGCTGTGGACCAGGGCGGATGTTGTGAGACGACCAAAATGACATACCACGACGATCCGATCTATGAGGTGGACGGAATTGTTCACTACTGTGTAGGCAATATGCCGGGCGCGGTACCGCGTACATCCACTATCGCGCTGACGAATGCAACGCTGCGCTATGGACTTGCTATTGCAGAGCACGGTCTTGAGGAGGCGTGCCGGAAGAATCCGGTGATGATCTCCGGTGTCAATACCTATGACGGAAAACTGACCTGCAAAAACGTGGCGGAAAGCTTCCGGATGGAATATACCGATCTGGAAAGTCTTCTGTAAAACAGAAATATTAAAAAAGAATAAAAGCCGGCTTTCAGAACTTCAGAATATCTTCATTTTCTAAAGAATATCTTTCGTTGAAGAGGTGTGGGGACAGTGATAGAATAACTTCATATAAGAACGAAGGAGGGATATTAATGACAAGAACTCTGAGAAAGAAAGCCGGCTTTGGTATTGGAACACTGCTGGATAAACTGCACAGATACCTTTATCAGGATCCAAATAGACGTGATCCGGATGAGATAGATATGATTATTGTAACGGGGGATGGCGTGATTGTGAACGACTCCTACTATAATAAAGAACGGATTGAAGAATTGATTCAGGAAGCCACGGAAATAAAAGACCGAAAAGGCAGAATTCGGGGAGAGAGAGCAGGAGTTGTTTCTTGCAGGATCCCGGAGATCGGAAAAGTGGTTCGAAGAGACGGCGGCTCCATTGAGATCGGTGGTATCGAGATCCAGAAAAGATCCTGGCTTTATCACGAAATAGAAAAGTTGTTTGAGGAGAAACATCTGGAATAAAAGAAGATAAAAAAGGGAGTGCAGTTGATATGTCCCTCGGCAAATAGGCAGAGGACATATCAACTGCACTCCCTCTTTTCATGGTGCGCCCGGCGGCGCACGTTTCCAACAGGTGCAAGTCCTGAATCCGCCCGG
>CAUWJP010000017.1:0-60659 GCA_963559135.1 uncultured Sellimonas sp. | reverse complement strand
CAGGAACACGTCCCCGAAAAATACACATAACTTTTAACTATGAAAAAGCATAGAGTATAAGTATTTGCTATTTTGTTTTGGCCGTTCTATAGTTAGTTTATCAGGAGGGCTGGGAAGCTGCCCGGATCATGTATTGATAAAGAAGATCGTGAGGAGGATTGGGAAGATGATAGAAAGAGAAGTAGTAAAGCAGGCGTATTTGACAGGAGAGAGGCCATTGTTTCATGCGGAACATATGGATGTGTATGATACAATTTTTACAGATGGGGAGTCGCCGCTAAAAGAGAGTAGTGACATCAGGCTTTATGGTAGCATGTTCAAATGGAAGTATCCGCTTTGGTACTGTAATCATATCTATGCGGAGGACTGTACATGGTTTGAGATGGCGAGAGCGGGTGTGTGGTATACCAATGATATCACGGTGAAAAATTCGGTCATTGAGGCGCCAAAGAACTTCCGGCGTTGCCGAGGAGTGTATCTGGAACATGTTGCATTTCCGAATGCGGCGGAAACTTTCTGGAACTGCAGTGATGTGACAATAGAACATGGCACGGCAAAGGGAGATTATTTTGCCATGAACAGTGAAAATATAAAGCTGTCTGATTTCCAGCTGATAGGGAATTATTCTTTTGACGGCGTGAAAAACATGGAAATCCGAAATGCGAAGATGCTTTCCAAAGATGCGTTCTGGAACAGTGAAAATGTGACGGTTTATGATTCTTTTATTTCAGGAGAGTATCTTGGATGGAATGCGAAAAATCTGACATTGGTTAACTGCACGATCGAGAGTCTTCAGGGTATGTGTTACATTGATAATCTTGTGATGAAAAACTGTCATCTGTTGAATACGACTCTTGCCTTTGAGTATTCCACTGTAGATGCTGAAATAAAAGGAAAGGTAAACAGCATTTTGAATCCATCCGGCGGCACGATCTGTGCGGATGAGATCGGGGAACTGATTATCTAAAAAGACAGAATTGATCCGGATAAGACAAGGATCTGCTGTAAGTCGATTGAGGAAAAGCTGGATCGTTTTTGTGCATAATGGGGAAGGACAGGAGGAAACAGAGTATGAATTATGATTTTGATAAACCGGTCAATCGGCGTGGAACTCTGTCTATGAAATGGGATGTTGCCGAAAATGAGCTTCCGATGTGGGTGGCGGATATGGATTTTGAAACGACACCGGAGATCCAGGATGCAATTCGGAAACGGGCCAATCACGGTGCTTTTGGCTACACTTTGATTCCGGATGAGTGGTATGAGTCCATTCAGAATTGGTGGGAGGTGCGCCATCAGTTCCAGTTAGAGAAAGACTGGCTGGTTTTCTGTACCGGCGTGGTGCCGGCTATTTCCAGTGCGGTCCGGAAACTTACGACCCCGGCGGAAAAAGTCGTGCTTCTGACACCGGTTTACAACATTTTTTTCAATTCGATTGTGAATAATGGAAGATACGTGGTGGAGTGTCCGCTTTCCTATGATGGAGAATGTTACAAGGTGGATTTTGAAGCACTGGAAGAAGTGCTTTCCGATCCCCAGACGTCTATGTTGATTTTCTGCAATCCCCACAATCCGGTGGGAAAAATCTGGACGAAAGAGACGATGGAGCAGATCGGGGAATTGTGCTGGAAATACCATGTGGTAGTGATTTCTGATGAAATCCATTGTGAACTGACGGATCCGGGGAAATCCTATGTTCCGTTTGCATCGGTATCAGAAAAGTGCAGGAAGAACAGTATCACCTGTATTGCGCCGACCAAGACATTTAATCTGGCGGGACTCCAGACGGCGGCTGTGATGGTGCCGGATGAAACTTTGCGCCATAAGATATGGCGGGCCTTGAATACGGATGAAGCGGCAGAGCCAAATGTTTTTGCCATGACAGGGTCAATCGCGGCCTACCAGAAAGGAGGCCCGTGGTTGGATGCGCTGAGAGATTATTTATATGAAAATAAACAGACAGCGAGGGAATTTATCAAATCTGAACTTCCGGATCTTCATCTGGTTTCTTCCGAGGCCACATATCTTCTCTGGATTGACTGCCGAAAAATAACAAAGGATTCAGAAAAACTGGCAGTATTTCTGAGAAAAAAGACCGGGCTGTATTTGTCGGCCGGAAAACAGTACGGTAAAACCGGAGAGGGATTTCTTCGAATGAATATCGCATGCCGGAAGGAGGTTCTAAAAGACGGACTTCAGAGGTTGAAGGATGGAATCACTTTATATATTTATACATAAGTACAATCTTTTTGTAATATTGGACAGAAAAAGCGCTCAGTGATGGCGCTTTTTTGTCTGTTCTGGTAGAATGAGTTTGCAAAATTTTAAGGCATCATGCATAACCACGCTGGTTATGTCTAAGGAGGATTGTAATGAGTGAGGAAAAGAACGCGTTTTGCGGAACATTAAGCGAGGTATCCGCCATTCGGGAAGATGCGGACAGAAGCAATATCGTATATCTGTCATTTCAGGAAGGAATCAAGGGGAAGATTACATTTCTGGAAGAATCGATTTTCCGTTACGATGTAAGTACAGATGGAGCATTTCCGGAATATGCTGCTCCAAGGGATGAGGCCCATACGGCAAAGATCCAGCAGTATCCGGACGAGGCGGACGCCTATACAAAGCCGGAGGCTAAGACTATGGAAGATCCGGTGTCTATCACGATACAGTGCGGCAGAACAAGAATCGTATTCGATAAAATGAAAGCATTGATGACGGTCTATGCTGGAGAGCGAAAGGTGATGGAGGAGACAAAGCCTCTGGAATTTACCTCTGAAGAAACAGTTCAGACACTTCTGCGTCGGGGAAATGAGCATTTCTACGGCGGAGGAACACAGAATGGTCGGTTTGTGCATACAGGCCGGAAGATTCAGATTGTCAATGAAAGTTCATGGATGGACGGAGGCGTGGCATCTCCGAACCCATTTTATTATACGACAGGTGGATATGGAGTGCTGAGGAATACATTCTCAGACGGACTCTATGATTTTGGCGAGTCAGATGCGGACGTGGTTTTGACGTCTCACAAAGAGCACCATTTCAGCGCGTATTATTTCGTGACAGAAAGAGAAGGAGGCCGTCAGATCGTCATGGATCTGCTTCGGGATTACTACCATGTAACTGGAAATCCGCTGCTGCTTCCGGAGTATGGATTCTATGAAGGCCATCTGAACTGCTACAACAGGGATGCGTGGTCAGAGAAAGAGGGAGATAAAGCATGGAATGTCAAGGGAACAGAGTCTCACCTTAGCGAAGGGACCACCCATTACGAAAGTGGAATGGCAACCGGTTACCGGCTTTCCAAGGGACAGCATTCCGAGTCGTTAAACGGAGAAATGCCGACAGTGGCTACTGAGAACTACCCGGAAAATGTAGATACTCCGTATGAATATTCGGCAAGGGCTGTGCTGGACAAATATCTTCAGTATGATATGCCGCTTGGATACTTCCTGCCAAACGATGGATATGGCGGAGGCTACGGACAGAACGGATACTATGTACAAGGAGGCGTTCTGGAAGACGGAAGCAGTTCCGAAGAGCGTATTGCTGCGGTGGATGCCAATGTAGAAAATCTGGCACGTTTTACAGAGTATGCAAACAAAAGAGGCGTAGCATCCGGACTTTGGACAGAGAGTAATTTAAGCCCGGATTCAGACGAGAAGACCTACTGGCATCTGCTCCGGGACTTCCGTCAGGAAGTAACCAAGGGCGGTGCGACCACATTGAAAACGGACGTGGCATGGGTTGGACCGGGATATTCTTTCCAGTTAAACGGAGTCAAGACAGCGTACGACATTGTTACAACAGCAGAAAACTTCCGTCCGAATATTATTTCGCTGGACGGATGGGCAGGTTCCCAGAGATTTAACAGTGTATGGAGTGGAGACCAGACAGGAGGAAACTGGGAATACATCCGCTTCCACATCCCAACCTATATCGGAAGTTCTTTAAGTGGAAATCCGAATATCGGAAGTGATATGGATGGAATTTTTGGTGGGAAACCACTGATTGCGGCAAGAGATTACCAGTGGAAATCTTTTACGCCGCAGATGCTCAATATGGATGGATGGGGAAGCTATATGAAAGCACCGTTTACATTCGGTGATCCGTATACCGGAATCAACAGGATGTACATGAAGATGAAATCCATGCTGATGCCGTATATTTATACCTGCGCGGCGTCCGCATCCAATCTGGAAACTGGAAATGAGGACACAGGGCTTCCGATGGTGAGAGCAATGTTCCTGGAATATCCGGATGATGAGTATTCATATAGCCGTTCTATGCAGTACCAGTTCATGCTTGGATCCAGTATTCTGGTGGCACCGGTTTATCAGAATGTGGCAGGAGACGAGATGGGAAATGATGTAAGAAATCATATTTATCTGCCGGATCCGCAGCAGATTTGGGTAGATTATCTGACCGGAGAGTTGTATCAGGGCGGACAGGTTTTAAATAACTTTGATGTTCCACTCTGGAAGTTGCCTGTCTTTGTAAAACAGGGAGCGATTCTGCCGATGTTCGAAGCAAACAATACACCGGATGCAGTGAAAAAGGATCATAGAATCATTGAGGTGTGGCCGGCAGGTGAAACGGCATATACTGTATACGAGGATGACGGAAAATATATTTCCAACGAAACAGAAGAAGATGAAGCATACGGAACGATCGACCATGTTTCCTACGGGGATCATGTTTCTACCAAATATACATCCAAAGTAGAGGGAGACAAAGCGGTTCTGATAGCAGAACGTTCCGAGGGAACTTATGAAGGCTATGAGCCGAACCGCAGCACAACATGGATTGTTCATCTGACACAGAAACCGGAGGCAGTTCTTGTAAAGAGTGGAGAAGAGATCCTAAAAGCAAGAGAAGCCGAAGATCTGAAGACACTGGAAAGTCAGATGCCGGATGCGGGAGAGGTGCTTTATTATTATGAGGAAGCGCCGAAACTTCGTACCTTTGCATCCGTAGAAGAGACAGAGCTTGCAAAAATGACAGATGAAGTGCAGATCGCACCGAAGCTTTACATCCGGCTTCCAAAAGTGGATGTGACAGAAGTAGAACAGTCCGTGGAAATTCAGGGCTTTGTATGTGAGATGGAAGTAAGAAAAGAGCAGGAAAATCCAGCGCTTTCCGTACCGGAGCTTACGATCGCAGAAGAGGAGAAAACAGCATCCTCCATGTGGCTCCGCTGGACAAAGACAGACGGCGCTTCCAGTTACGAAATGCTGGTAGACGGACAGCTCTATGCAATGGGAGACGCAGATTCTTATCTGCACGATGATCTTGACTATCATTCAGAACACAGTTACCAGATTCGTTCCAGGAATGCAGCTGGCTATTCAGCATGGAGCAGAGAGGTTCGGACAATGACGCTGTCTGATCCGTGGAGAAATGAAATCGGAGCAGCAGGTAAGGTAACGTTCACTGGAAGCGATGAGGCCGGCCCGCTGAAATATGCGACAGACCACAGTTTCCGGGGACTCTTCTTCTCGGCAGATGATGTGGCAGGACAGAAGATCCCGTTCATCTATGATTTTGGTGCGGCATACGAACTGGACAAGTTTGAGTACTATCCGCGTGACAGCTATGGAAGCGGTACAGTGCAACGTATGAACGTCTACTCCAGTATGGACGGAATACACTGGAAACTGGAGTGGAATGGAGCCGAACACGATGCATGGACGTACAATACAGATCTGGACGTGGAGGAAAACGTACAGACTGTACCACTTACCGGTGTGCTTGCGCGCTTCCTGAAACTGGAAGTAATAGAGTCTTTAAGAAATTACTTTGCGGCTCATGAGCTTCCGGTTTACAGAAAAGACGGCACGAAACCATTTGCTGTGGGAAGTACAAACAAGAATGAACAAGTCGCCGAAGGGGATTACACGAACATGAAGAACTATCTCGGAACCTCTATAAAAGACGGATCCAACTTCGTGGATCAGATCCAGAAGAGAGGTGGAGATATCAATATGAATGGTATTTATGATGTATACGACTACGCATATACTATGTTCAAGCTGGACGGAGGTACCAAGCAGACTGGCGCTGCTTCCGGAAAGATTATCCTTGTACCGGAAAAAGAAACAGTGAAAGCAGGAGAAACCTTTACGATCGCTGCAATGGCAGAAGAAGCTGAAAATATCAATGCCTTCGGAAAGGTACTTGATTATGATCCGGCAAAACTGGAATTTGTATCTGTCAGCCAGGAAGAAGTAGTTGCTTCGATGGAAGATCTGACAGTCAACAAAGTTTACGGGGATGGAACCGCTTATGTAAACCTCGCATTTGCAAACCGGGGTGACAAGCCGCTTTACAACGGAAGCGGACGGCTTGCAGTCATCACCATGAAAGCGCTGGTTGATGTACAGCCAAAAACAGAGCTGAATGTGGATGACGTTCTTGCTATCGGACCTGATTTGATCAAATAAAAAGTAAGAAAAATTAATTTTGGAAACGGGGAGTACCAGACTGACGCCAGAGCGGTAAAAGGTGCTCCCTTTTCTGCTGTCAAAGATGGAGGACGTAATTTTAGCCGGATTGTCGAGGATGAGAAGTGACGGGAAGAAGTATATCGGGAATATGGCTTATAATAGTGCAAAAAAGCCGCCGCCTTTTCAGGAACATGTCCTGCAAAAGACAGCGGCTTTTGTATCCCAAGATTAGCCTACGATACGATATTTCTTTTCTACAGAGTTGAGAAGTTCATGTCCATCTTCTGTTACGAGAACAAGATCTTCGATACGAACTCCGTATTTTCCTTCGATGTAGATACCTGGCTCGATGGAGAAGATCATGCCTGGTTCAGCAACGTTTTTGTTGATCGGGCTGACATCACCATATTCGTGGTCTTCCTGTCCGATGAAGTGTCCAAGACGGATCTTCCAGTATTCGCTGTATCCTTTTTCATCGATGTAATCTCTTGCCTGAGCGTCGATATCGCAGAAACGAACGCCTGGTTTGATTACAGATTCTGCTCTTAAAACAGCTTCACGTACGATGTCGTGGATTTCTGTCTGTTCCGGATCAGTGGATTTGCAGTAGAATGTTCTTGTCATATCAGAGCAGTATCCCTGCCATACACATCCCATATCGATCAGGACACATTCGCCTGCTTTCAGAGTACGTGTATCGCTTGGCTCATGATGCTGATCAGCAGCATTTGGTCCGAAGCATACGATTGTATCAAAGCTGTTTCCGCTTGCGCCTGCTTTGAGGTATTCTGAATCGATGAAGTCAGCGATCTGTTTTTCTGTCATGCCTTCTTTGATGTAATCAGCAACTTTTTCCATAACAGCATCGTTGATTTCTGATGCTTTCTTCATGATTGCGATTTCTTCTTCATTCTTTACTGCGCGAACGCCGTCTACACAGTCAGATCCCCATACTGTTTTCAGCTGAGGAAGTTTCTCCTGCAGCGGGATGAGGAAACGTGCCGGCCATGTTTTGTCAATGCCGAGCGGTTTTTCCGGATCAATATTTTCTGCAATAATGGAGATCTGGTCTTCCATATCTGAGAACCAAACTTCTTCAAATCCTGTGTCCTTTACAAAATACAGGTAGTTCAGAAGCATGGTGTGCTTTCCACTTGTTCTGAGAATCAGGGCGTATAATCTTTCGCCCGGATTTACCATGATTCCTGTCAGGAAACGGATGCTCAGCGGATCGGATACGATCAACTGTGTCAGGCCTTTCTCTTCCATTTTGCTCAATACTCTTGAAATTCTGTCATTCATTGGTAATATGCTCCTTTCGTATCGATAAAAATACTCTGGGAATATTATAGCACAGATAGAGAAGAACTCAACTGTTTTTTGTGCATATTGTTGATACTGTGGTATGAAAAATTATAATGATAAAAATAAAATATTCTTAAGGAAAGATTTTCACAATGCTGGCACCACAAATGAGAAGGGGGAGTCTTTTGAAGACGGGGTGTAAGGAGAGGACTTACCATCAGAAAGTTGTTGTAATAAATAATGCCTCCACCCTGGACGGGCAGTCAGTCTAGGACCTGATAGCACCGACGGGTAGAGGCATTTTATTGATTTATAAAGAAATTAAAAAGATTACAGTGTTTTTCCTGTCAGCATTTCATAACCCTGCAGATAGATGTCGATGGTTTTCTGTACGACATCTTCTGGCAGTGTCCAGTTGTTGTCTGGATTTGCTTTCAGCCAGTCACGTGCGAACTGTTTGTCAAAGGATGGCTGTCCATGTCCTGGTTCATAACCATCAGCTGGCCAGAAACGGGAGCTGTCTGGTGTGAGCATCTCATCACCAATCACAATGTTTCCATCCTCATCCAGACCAAATTCGAATTTGGTATCTGCAATGATGATGCCGCGGGTCAAAGCGTAATCTGCGCACTTTTTATAAAGAGCGATGGTATAGTCACGAAGTTTTGCAGCGTACTCTTCACCTTTGCCAGGGAAATATTTTTCCAGGTGGGCAATGCTCTGCTCATAGGAAATATTTTCGTCGTGTTCACCGATCTCTGCTTTTGTGGATGGTGTGTAGATTGGCTCCGGCAGCTTGTCAGACTCTACCAGTCCTTCCGGAAGTTTGATGCCACATACTGTGCCGTCTTTCTGATAGCTTGCCCAGCCGCTTCCTGTGATATAACCACGTACGATACATTCGATCGGAAGCATGTTCAGCTTCTTGCACATCATGCTGTTGCCGTCAAACTGTGGCTGCTGGAAAAACTCCGGCATATCTTTTACATCTGTGGAAATCATGTGGTTTGGCAGGATATCTGTTGTCATATCAAACCAGAATTTGGACATCTGAGTCAGTACAGTGCCCTTTTTTGTGATCGTATTATTCAGGATCACATCAAAACAGCTGATACGGTCAGTAGCGACCATGATCAGGCTGTCACCATTATCATAGATTTCACGTACTTTTCCTTCTTTAATCGGTTTCATTTTACATACCTCGCTTCTAAAGATCTCATTATGTTTACTTCCATATAATAGGATAAGCAGAAACGAGGCAAATTGCAATCTTTTTCTGCTCTTTTTATGCAGTCGTTTTTATTGGACACCATGAGAACTAAAATAAAATCAGAAAAAGAAAAGGCGAAGGGAGTGAAACATATGAAAGGATATGTTACGGACAAAGGGTATATGGGACTGGTCGAAGGGTGCTACATTCTCTTCGCCAGTGAAAGAGAGTATTACGATTATATGGAGGACTAAGATGGGAAAAGTCTATATTACGATAGGGTGTGTGATATACTGGTACATATACCATAAGGTCGGAGGAAAATAAGGATGCCAAGAGGAACGAATCAGAAGTTTAAGTTATATTATCTTGCGAAAATCATGCTGGAAAAAACAGATGAAGAACATTATATTACAATGCCGGAGATCCTAAAGGAGTTAGAGCGGTATAGGGTGACGGCGGAGCGGAAGAGTATCTATACAGATCTGAAAGATCTGGAGCAACTTGGGATTGAAGTGGAAGGCGAGCCGGTCGGTAAGGCCTACCATTACCACGTGATAGACCGGCAGTTTGAGCTTCCTGAGATGAAACTCCTCGTAGACGCGATTCAGTCCTCTAAATTTATTACAGCACGGAAGTCACGAGAACTGATCAAAAAGCTGGAAAGCTTTGTAAGTGAATATGATGCAAGAAAGCTTCAACGCCAGGTTTATGTGTCTGGACGGATCAAGGCGATGAATGAAAGTATCTATTATAATGTGGATGAGATTCATCATGCGATTGCGGAGAACCGGAAGATTCGTTTTCAGTATTATCAATGGAATACGAAGAAGGAAATGGAACTGCGCCGGGACGGAGAATATTATTGTGTCAGTCCGTGGGGACTGTCCTGGGACGCTGAGAACTATTATCTGATCGGTTATGATTCGGAAGCGGAAAAGATAAAACACTACCGTGTGGATAAGATGCTCCATATTCAGATGACGGAGGAACAAAGAGAAGGAGGGGAGATCTACCAGAAGCTGGATCTGGCATCCTACTCAAGGAAAAGTTTTGGAATGTTTGGGGGAAAAGAGGAGAAAGTAAGACTTCGGGTCAGAAATGATCTTGCAGGAGTCATCATTGACCGGTTTGGAAAAGAAGTAATGATGGTGCCGGGACAGGGAGAATATTTTACGGTTTCTGTAGATATCAATGTCAGCAGTCAGTTTTTCGGATGGATTTTTGCACTCGGTGACGGAGTAGAAATTCTGGGGCCGGAGTGGGTCAGGGAAGAGATGAAGAGGGAAATCGAAAAAGTGATGGAAATGTATGCAAAGTAGGTAAGAAAAATGATATCCATACCATCCAGCCATAAAAGAAGGCTGCGCATGCCGCGCAGCCTTTTATCAGTCTCCAACCCCAAAATCGGTATTTTCATACAGCACTTCTACGGAAGGATCTTCTTCCAGATCCCGGAATTCTTCCAGAAACCATTTGACAAGCTCCTCATCCCGTTTGACATCTGTCGTATTGTTGGTGAAAACGTTGATGGTGCCAAGTTTGAAGTAATGCTTTAAAAGCATAATATCGTTTCGGATCATTTCTTTTGTCTGGCCTTTGATTCCTACCATCAGGCACGGGGAGTCGAAGTATCGGCTCAGCTCTTCGGCATCTTTAAAATTCGCATGCTTATTCAGGTAATTCTCCCGGAAATTGTAGTCAAAGGTCTCAGCACCCGTCTTGTAGACAATCGGGATTCCGAAGAATTCGCGCATTTCATCCAGACGGTTCCGATAGATCCAGTGAGCCTCAAAAAAGAGTTTCTGAATATTTTTTTCGTGGATGACCATCCGTATATCTTCCAGCGTCTCCTTTGGAAGTTCAAAGCAGCTTCCGGAGTTGATGACCTCCAGCACGCCGAATTCTCCGGTGATGTGAGAAAGCACTTCGCGGTTCAGCGCAAGCATTCCTTCTTTGTCTTTGGAATTGTCATCGATATAATCACAGAAACGGCATTTGCCCCAGGCACAGGGATAAGCTTTTAAAAGCACGATTTCTCTTTGATTTTTATTTGTAATTTTACTATAGCGATCCATAACTTTTTTGTCCTTTCTTCAGTACTGCCAGTATGGAACCCGGAAGTACATTAAGCACCAGAACCGACAGGCATAACATGAGCGCCCGGTCCAGATAGTCGGTCACAAGCTGTACACAGAATACACTGGCAGTCAGATTCAGACCCAGATGATGAAGTACCTGTACGATGACCGTAGATCCGGAGGAGGTAATTCCTCCGAACAAACATGCAGTAATCGAGGCAGACACAACCGTTCCAGGCAAAGTGACAGCACCAGCGTACAGCAGAATCCGGTATTTGCCTGTTTTGAAGGATTTCCCGTAGAAGAAAAATCCGGCAGCAAATCCAGTAACGAGCTGGACAGGCAGATAAAATAATGAATAAATATCGGTGGTGACACCGGTCAAAAATCCGCTGATCAGTCCCGGGATCATACCGTAAAAGGGTCCGAACAGGATAGCTGAAAGAAAGGTGCCAAGAGTGTCCAGATAAAGAGGAAGTTTAAGCATCAGGGCAATGTTGGCCCCCACAATATTCAAGACGGCAGCCAGAGCCAGAAAGGACATCTGATGTACGGTCAGTTTTTTGAAATGTTTCATGAGAGCACCTCCCCAGTCAGGATCTGAGGCAGGATCTGTTCCGCCTGGGATCGGTCAGCCCCAAGCACCTGACAACAGAACATGAGCATAAAGCGATACGGATCTGTCTGGGTCAAAATGTGACTGTTGTGCGGCTTCTTCCAGAATTCATAGGCATCCACCAGAGTCTGGCCGTAGCTGATTCCAATGGTTTCGACGGCTGTGTAGGCGTCAAAGCCGCTGCAGATCGAGCGGTCTGCGAAATAAGCGACAGCAAGCGGATCGTTGATCACACATCCGATGATTCCTTCCTGCTCCCAGTGGAAGTCCAGATAAAACCGGGTGATGGTTTCAATTTTTTTTCCAAGGAACGGATTGATCCGTTTCATGTATTCGATCAGATTCGGAGTCAGGACGATCTTTCGAGTGACATCGAGTCCGATCATATGAATTTTTTTGCCGGCCAACTCCGGCATGGAAGCATACGCCTCGTAAACCTTTGCAGCGGCATCCGGGTCGCACCAGTAGTTGTATTCCGCTACCGGAGAACAGTTTCCTTGGGATTTGTAGGTGCCTCCCATGGAGACCAGTTCCTGAATCCGGACAAATGCCTCTGGATGTGTTGCCAGAAGGCGGGCAAGGTTAGTCAGCGGTCCAAGG
This sequence comes from uncultured Sellimonas sp., assembly GCA_963559135.1. Taxonomy (GTDB): domain Bacteria; phylum Bacillota; class Clostridia; order Lachnospirales; family Lachnospiraceae; genus Sellimonas. The sequence continues at coordinate 48,401 of CAUWJP010000017.1, read as the reverse complement.
GCAATGACAGAAACCTGCTCTTCTGATAAAAGCACATCAGAAAGATAAGAAACTGCGTCGCCTTCGGCCGGAGAACCTACCGGATTCGGAAAAGCGGATTCTCCGAGTCCGTCTTCACCGTGGGTATCCATAGCATCGATATATGGACGGATGAGGGGCTTCGTTTCGCCTGCATAGACCGGAATCTCTGTTCGATTCATAAGTTCAAGGATTTTCAATGCGTTTTTCACGCCTTTTTCGACGGGAACATTCCCGCAGACAACTGTGATCCCGATGACGTCCAGTTCCGGAAGGGAAAGAGCCAGCATGAGTGCCAGTGCGTCATCAATTCCCGGATCGCAGTCCAGAATTACTTTTCGTGCATTCATTCTCCAATCTCCTTTATTTTTTAGAATTTTGAGATACTTGGTTTTTTATACTGGGAAGTTCACGAACCAGTCCGGGTAGAAAACCCGATTATATAAATGCAGAATATAGTATAGCAGAAGAAACAGAAAAATGGAAGAGCAGAAAATACCGGGCCCTGTTTGACAAGGGCCCGGCAATGCATTGTATCATAAAGACATTGTTAAGAGAGCTGGTTTACGGCCAGATTGCTCTTGCGGATTTTGCATCCACCACACGCTTCAGCGCAATTAGATAAGCACCCATTCGCAGTGTGGTTTGCTTTTCTGCGGTCAGATCCCACACCGCTTCAAAGGCAGCATCCATGATGTCTTTGAGCTTTTTGTTGACTTCAGCCTCCGTCCAGCTGACAGACTGGATGTTCTGCACCCATTCAAAGTAAGATACGACAACACCTCCCGCATTTGCCAGAATGTCAGGAACTATCAGGGTGCCTTTTTTCAGTAAAATAGTGTCAGCAGCGGAACTGGTTGGACCGTTTGCAGCCTCGACGATAATTTTTGCCTTAATCTTATCGGCATTTCCTTCATTAATCTGGTTTTCCAGAGCGGCAGGAACGAGTACGGTTACATCAAGCTCCAGAAGCTCTTCATTGGAGATGTGTACGGTGCCTTCTTCCTGGAAATCTTTCAGCAGGTTTTTACGGTCTGCGGCAAGGTAACCAAGGACAGCAGGAATATCCAGACCGTCTGGCTTATAAAGTCCCCCGGATACATCGCTGATGGCAACGACTTTCATTCCAGATTCGTGGAGCAACCTTGCGGTAACACTTCCGACATTTCCGGCGCCCTGCACGGCAACGGTGGTTCCTTCTGCCGGAATACCGAGCTTATTCAGAATATTGTGTGTTGTGAACATGACGCCTCTTCCGGTTGCGTCGTTACGGCCAAGGGCTCCGCCGAGTTCCAGCGGTTTGCCTGTTACTACGCCGTGGATACAATGGCCTTTTAACATGCTGTAAGTATCCATAATCCAGCCCATGACAGCAGCATTGGTTCCAACATCCGGCGCCGGGATATCCTGCTCTGGTCCGATCAGCGGCGCAATGGCCGCAGTGTATCTTCTGGTGATGGCGCGGATTTCGTTTTCGGACAGCTTGGACGGATCGCAGACGACGCCGCCTTTTCCCCCGCCATATGGGATGTTGACGACTGCACATTTGAATGTCATCCACGCGGCAAGCGCACGGACTTCATCGGCATTGACATCCGGATGAAAACGTATGCCTCCTTTGGCTGGCCCGCGGGAGGTGGAGTGTTGGATGCGGTAGCCCTGGAATACACGGGTGGTTCCATCGTCCATGCGAACCGGGATGGAGACTTTCAGTTCCCGTTCCGGGTATTTGATTGCTTCGATATCGCTGTCGCTGTATCCGAGGATTTCAGCTGCATCCTGCACTACTTTCAGTACGTTGTCGTAAGGGTTGTATGTCTGTTTCATAATGGCACTCCTTTCCTTTTTTATTTTCTTTCTATTTTTGCCGGCTGCTTCCGGCGAATTTTTCAGCATATGCAATGTTGACACAGAGAATCAAAATATCCATGGCCTGTGAAAGTTCTTCTACGGAAGGGTAGGACGGGGCAATGCGGATATTGCTGTCATTGGGATCTGTTCCATACGGGAACGAAGCTCCCGCCGCGGTCAGAGTGACTCCGGCATCTTTTGCCAGTGAGACAATTCGCTTTGCACATCCCGGCACATCCAGTGAGACAAAATAGCCGCCTTTCGGGTGACACCAGGAGATGTCCGGATACTGCCCAAGTCCTTGTTCGAGTTTCTGGAGGACGATGTCAAATTTCGGACGGAGAATCTGCGCTTGCTTTTCCATGTGAGATCGGATCCGATCCGGTGTGCCAAAAAACTGGACATGACGAAGCTGGTTCAGTTTATCATGCCCGATTGTCTGGGCAGACATATGTCCAAGAAGCTCTTTGACATTTTCACGGCTGGAAGCTATAAGAGCAATACCGGCTCCGGAAAAGGTTATTTTTGAGGTAGAGAAAAAATAGTAACAGCGGTCTGGGTGTCCGTATCTTTCGCAGGATTCCAGGATATTCTTAAGCGGTGTTTCTGCATAAATATGGTGGATTCCATAGGCATTGTCCCAGAAAATCCGGAAATCCGGCGCTGCTGTTTCCATGGATGACAGCAGATCTGTCACGCGGTCACTGTAACAGACTCCCTGAGGATTGGAATAAAGCGGCACACACCAGATGCCTTTGATCCGATCGTCTTCTTTAACAAGACGGCATACAAGATCCATATCAGGGCCGTCTTCCAGAAGCGGTATCGGAATCATTTCAATGCCTAATTCTTCGCAGATACGAAAATGTCTGTCATAACCCGGAACGGGACAGAGAAACCGGACTGGCCGGCCTTCGGCCCGATAATCGCTCCAGGGACGTTCGCCGCCTGTTCCGAAAAGGAATAGAAAAGCGATCGTATCAAACATCAGATTCAGGCTGGAGCTTCCACCCAGAATGATTTGATCGGCAGGAATTCCAAGCAGGCTGCCAAAGAGACGGCGGCATTCTGGAATTCCCTGCAGCATTCCGTAGTTCCTTGCGTCTGTGCCGTCCTCCAGTGTGCAGGGATCCGGAAGATGGAGAAGATCCATGGAAAGATCCAGCTGCTCCGGTGAAGGTTTTCCCCTGGACATGTTAAGCTGAAGGTGCTTTTCCTGTGCTTTTTTGTATTCATTCCAAAGAGCAGTCAGTTTTGGGTTTGAGAGTTCTGTAACAGATGTCATGAGCGTTTCCTCCTTGTTCTGAGTTCATTATAAAAATGGGGAAGATGAAAAACAAATATTTATATTTATATAAATTTCATAAGCAAAAATATATGAGGCAGACGATGAAAATGGAGAAAATAGACAAAAAAATAAAAAATATTTTGAAAAAATTATTCAAAAACGCTATGATATAAATAAAAAGTTATAAAGTATATAAAGGTTGGCTGTTGAAAAGGAGGAGACATGGAAGAAGAAAGAAAAAGGGAACTCTGCCGTCGGATGATGACGGATGATCCCAGACTTGCCAGAACAATTCTTACATACTTTGACGAAGAAGATTTTCAGTGGATCCAAGAGCACAAGACGGGAGACGGCGTGATCGGTGGAAAAGCATGTGGGTTTCTACTCGTGGAGAAGATGATGGAGATTCTTCTTCCGGAATATCGGGACAGATGGGAGAGATGTCCATCCTGGTTTGTAGGTACGGGGATTTTCTGCCAGGTGCGGGATGGAAAGCCGGTTTCGGAATTTCGGGAGGAGTTTGAAAAGATACTGGACTATTTTGAAGACGATCCGTTTATTGTAAGATCCAGTAGCCTGATGGAGGACGGATATGACAATGCGTTTTTTGGAAAATACGAATCTATTTTCTGCGCAAATCAGGGGACAAAAGAGGAGCGCCTTGAAGAACTCCTGCAAGCAGCAGGGAAGGTCTATGACAGCGTAGAGAACCAGGAAGCGGCGGAATATAGGAAGAAATGGCATCGGAAGGATCAGGAAGAGCAGATGGGGCTTCTGATTCAGAAAGTGGCGGGAGCGAAAGTCAAAAATTTGTATTTTCCTGTCATTGCAGGAATGGGCTGCTCTTATAATCCGTATAAGTGGATGGAGCACATTAATCCGGAAGCCGGGATGCTCAGAATGGTGGCCGGGCTTGGCACAAGAGCCGTGACCAGAACACCGGGTGATTACCCGCGGCTTGTGGGGCTGGACTGCGCTCGGGGGAATCTCTGGGGAACATCCGGGGAAAAGCACAAATACTCGCAGCGTCAGGTTGATGTAATTGATCTGGAAAACTGTAAGATCTGCACGAAAAATCTGTCTGAGCTTCTGGAGATATTTCCGAAGTCATATCGGAGACTGATTCTTGAACGGGATACGGATGCGGAAGAATTGCTTGCAAGAAGAGGTGACTATCGGAAAATTTATTTTGCGGACTGTCAGGGAATGGTGGAGGACAGAGTCTTTATCCGTATGATGAAGACCTTGCTGAAGAAACTGGAAGAAAATTACCGCCAGCCGGTGGATATTGAGTTTGCGGTGACTGCATCGGAAGAAGTGGGATGGAAGGTGACGCTTGTTCAGTGCCGGCCGCTGCGCTCAGGCCTTTCCGATCAGGTGAAGATTCCGACAGGGGTGGATGAGGAATTTCTGTTTGATGTGAGACGCACTTCGATGAGAAGGTCCAAGGAGCAGGAATTAGATTATATTGTGTGGGTGGACCCGCAGGCATACTATGAGTATCCATATAAGAAAAAGCCGGATGTGGGTCATATGATCCGGAAAATCAATCATTATCTGGAGGAGACAGAGGCAAAAGCACTGCTTCTGGCGCCGGGGCGGATCGGTACGTCTTCCCCGGAACTTGGGGTTCCGGTGGCATATGCGGATATCAGCAGCTTTTGTGCAATCTGTGAGGTTGCTTACGGGAAAGCAGGATACCGGCCGGAGCTTTCCTACGGAAGCCATATGTTCCAGAATCTGGTGGAGGCGGACGTCTACTATGGCGCGATTAATGAAAACAGCAAAACAAGAATTTACAGGCCTGAGATGATGAAGGCATTTCCAGAGACAGCAGAAGCGATAATTGGAGAAATCAGCCCGGAGCTGTCGGAAATTGTGAAAGTATATGATGTAAGAGAAAATAGTGCGGTGCTGTATCTGGATGCGGCGGACGGAAGAGCTGTATGCAGACTGCAGGCAGCCGGCAAGAAGGAAGAATCATGAAAGAGAATGCGTTTGCAAATATGGAATATGTATATGAGGTGTATAAGGAGGGCAGCTTTTCAAAAGCAGCATCAAATCTGTATATCTCACAGCCGGCTCTAAGTGCGACGGTAAAAAAGGTCGAGAAGAAGATAGGCATGCCGCTTTTTGACCGGAGTACGGTGCCGGTTCAGCTGACCGAGTGCGGCAAAAAATATATTAAAACAGCAGAGAAGATCATGGATCTGGAAGAAGATTTTGAATGTTACGTAGGAAATCTGAACGAGCTCAGGACAGGAAGACTCAGCGTGGGCGCGACGTATTTGTTCATCTCTTTTGTGCTGCCGGGAATTATAAAGAAGTTCCGGGAGAAGTTTCCGAACATTAAGTTGAATCTGGTGGAAGCGCACACGTCCCAGATAGAAAAGAAGTTGTTTTCCGGTGAAGTGGATCTGATGCTGGATAATTATCCGATGGATGAGGAAGTTTACGACAAGCGGTTTTTCATGAAAGAAACGCTTCTTCTTGCGGTGCCGGCTTCCTTTGCAAGCAATAAGGCGGCGCAGGCATGGGGGATGACGTCGGAGGATATCAAAAATAATGTGCATATGAGGCCGGAAATCTATGGCGTCGCACTGAAGCTGTTTGAGAACGATCCGTTCCTCATGATGCGTGCCCACAATGATACGAGGGAGCGGGTTGAGGCCATCTGCAAGCGGGCAGGATTCACGCCGAAGGTGGCGTTTAAAATGGATCAGATTCTGTCGATTCTTGCGTATACAGAGAGGGAGATGGGTATCTCGATCGTAAGTGATACTGTGGTAAAAAGCCTGCCGTATAACCGAAATGTTATCTATTATAAGATTGACGATCCGGCCGCGCAACGAAACGTCTATTTCTATTATCGAAAAAACAAATATTTCACAAAGAGCATGGCAGAATTCATGAAAATCGCGGTGGAAGAAAAAGAAGTATAAATAACAGGTTATAACAGTTATAAGAAAAACAAATAAAAAGAAGTGGAAACGGCATTAGAAGAAAGATTTTTCTCAACGATGCCGTTTTTTGCAAAACAAAGAATGAATTATCAGAAAAATAAAAAAATTATAATGGAAACATGTGAAAAGCGCTTGAACAAAAGAAGGGAAAGAAGATACGAAAAGTGAAGAGAAAGTGAGGAATCACATGAAGAGAGAGGATAAAAAAATACAGTGGTATGTCCTTGCGTTTATGGCATTTTCCACGGTGTGGGGATTTGGAAATGTTCTGAACGGATTTATCTACTTCAATGGAACGCAGGTTATGCTCAGCTGGGTGCTGATGTTTGCACTTTATTTTATCCCTTACGCTTTGATGGTAGGGGAACTGGGTTCTGCGTTTAAAAACAGTGGCAGCGGCGTAAATTCCTGGATTTACGAGACGACTGGTCCGAAGCTTGCGTACTATGCAGGCTGGACTTACTGGGCATGCCATATCACGTACATTGCAAGTAAAGGAAGCGGCGGACTTAAAGCGCTGAGCTGGGCAGTGTTTGGTGATGCGGAAACATACGATTCTATTCCGACTGTCTGGATCCAGCTGGCGACAATGGCGGTTTTCCTGATCGGATGTTTCATTGCAAGCCGTGGTCTGAATCCGCTGAAAAAGCTTCTGACAGTTGCTGGAACAAGTATGTTTGTCATGTCGCTTCTCTATATTGTTATGATGTTTGCGGCTCCGGCAATTAATCCGGGAGCAGATTATGTAAGCCTGGATCTGAGTCTGGAAAATCTGATCCCGAATTTTAATGTTGGGTATTTTACGAGTCTTTCCATTCTTGTCTTTGCGGTAGGAGGATGTGAAAAGATTTCTCCATATGTAAATAAGGTAAAAAATCCAAGCAAGGGATTCCCGAAAGGAATTATTTTCATGGCAGTCATGGTTTCCGGTTGCGCAATTCTCGGAACCATTGCAATGGGAATGATGTTTGATCCGGCTGTTATCAATGAAAGTGCGGAAACATTTGACTCCTATGCTGCAAACGGCGCATATTGGGCGTTCCAGAGACTGGGAGAATACTACCATGTAGGAGATTTGTTCCTGATTATTTATGCACTCTGCAATATGATCAATCAGTTTGCGATTCTGATCCTGAGTATTGATGCTCCGCTGCGTATGCTTCTGGACAATGAGAAGACAAAAGAATTCATTCCATCCAAGCTGCGTAAGAAGAACAAATATGGTGCATTCAGCAACGGAATCTGGTTGATCGTCATTCTGTCAGGTGCGATCATTCTGATTCAGACAGTGATGCCGGGTGCGGCATCCGTGCTTCAGCAGCTGACAAGACTGAATTCTGTCTGCATGCCGCTCAGATATCTGTGGGTATTTGTGGCCTACATTGCATTGAGAAGATCCATTAACAAGATTCCGGCAGAGTACCGGTTTGTGAAAAACCAGAAAGTTGCCTATTTCTTTGGAGGATGGTGCTTCTTCATCACTGCGGCCTGCTGTATCTTGGGAATGTACAACAAAGATCCGATGACGATGGCTCTCAATATCATCACACCGATTGTGCTGACGGCATTGGGACTGATCCTGCCGATGATTGCAAAACGGGAAAAGCAAAAAGAAGCAGCATAATTCTCAATAAGATTATAAGACGAAAGAAGAAATCAAAACGGACCGTGGAAGCAACAACACTTCCGCGGTCTCTTTTTGTCAACATGTTTCGTAGGTGCCTGTTTGGAGAAGGACGTGATTTTCCATCATCCGTTTACCTCCGGCGATGACTGTGTGGAGAGAAAGATCCTCTTCCAGAAGCAGAAGATCTGCATCGGAGCCGACATGGATACATCCTTTCTTTGGGAAGAGTTCCAGCGATCTGGCCGTATTGGAAGTAGCAAAACAAAGAGCCTCTTCCAGAGGAAGCTGATATTCCTGGACGAGAGTTTTTATCTCCCGGAAGACTGTATCTACCGGTGCGTATCCGATCTCAAGGAGATTGCCGGATTCATCGTAAGTGGACCAGCTGCCCATCCCGTCGGAGCTTATGGTGATCTGTTCCAGCGGGATACTGCGTTCTCTGGCTTCCATGATACAGGACGCCGGGCGTCCGGCTCCGTCAATTCCGCAGGTCAGATCGATGAAGCCGCCCTGACAGGCAAATGTGAATGCCTCCTCCAGAAGCTCCTGCCTGCGATTGACGTGGGTCGGATGAAAGATTTTGGCCGGGATGGACGTCTTTGCAAGGGCCTCCCGGACAGGTGCAAGACCGGATGGCGCATCGCCCATATGAAGGACAACGATACCGCATTTACCAGAGAGCATTCCGGCGGTGCGAGCGTCGCTTCCAAGTCTTACGAGCTCATCAGTGGTGACATTTGGCGCTCTATGATCAGAAAGAGCAAGCTTTACACCTAAAATCTCCTCAATGAATACGAGATCCTTTTTAACATCCCCGGTCAGAGTGATACATGGATATCCATAGGAACCGGTACAGGCATAGGCGCTTAGACCTTCTTCTTTTAGCGCTTTGACACGGGCGGTCAGGTTTTCGACGCTTCTGGTAATCCCGTCTGTTCCAAGAAGGCCGACCACGGTAGTGACTCCGCCCCGGATCAAATCAGAAAGGGACACCGGAGGAACCTGTGTGTGGAAACTGCCTTCGCCGCCGCCTCCGGTAACATGTACATGCGGATCAATGATTCCGGGAACGAGTATCTTTCCAGTTCCGTCAATCACATGACAGGACGGCAAAGGAACCGGGATCGTATTTTCAATGGCTTCTATTTGTCCGCCGCAGATCAGCACATCTTTGACTCCGGTCTTCTTTGGGGCATAAACCGATGCATGTTTGATTAAAATCATTTCTGAATCCTCCATAAAATCATGTCTGAAATCATGCCCGTAATACTGCCGGGCCGTTCCGAGTATTTCTTGGGATCATTATAACATGGATTGGAAGGTGCTGAAACCTGTGAGGAGAAAAGGTAGAGGTTGAAACCGCCGTCCCTGCCATGTTAGAATGGTTGCGGAATTTGATAAGGAAGAGAGTATGGAAATGAGAACAGAACGATATCGGATTACAAAAGCCGCCTGTTTTCTTACAAGTGCGTCCATGGCAATCCCGGCAGTGCTTTCACCGCTGTTGTTTACTACCTTTCATGAGAAGTATGGGATTTCGTATTCGCTGCTTGGATTTCTGGTGGTTTTAAATTTTGCAACACAGCTTTTTATGGACCTGATTTATTCCTTTTTCCAGGACAAGCTGAATTTGAGACGTTCGGTGAAACTGACGCCCTTTGTGATTACTGTGGGACTTCTGCTTTATGCGGCGGCTCCTGTGGTATTCCCGGGAAGTCCGTATACGGGGCTTGCGCTTGGTACAATCATCTTTTCGGCAGGGGGCGGCCTCTCGGAAGTACTGACGAGTCCGGTTATTGCAAAACTTCCGTCTAAACATCCGGAATGGACCCTCAGCCGTCTGCATTCCTGCTACGCGTGGGGCGTACTGGCTGTTGTAGTAGTTTCAGCGGGATTTATGACTGCTTTTGGCAATGATAACTGGCAGAGCATGACGTTGCTTCTAACAATGCTGCCTATGGTAACGTGTATTCTGATGATCGTGGCACCGATTCCGGAACTGGGAGAAGAAAAAGCAGACTCAGGGGCAGCGAATGTGCTTCGCAGCAGAACTGCGGTTCTGTACCTGGTCTGTATTTTCTTTGCAGGAGCTTCGGAATCGACGATGAGCCAGTGGGCATCCAGTTATCTGGAAACGGCATTTGGAATCAATAAAACGGTAGGTGACCTGCTTGGTCTGGCGCTCTTTGGAGCAGCAATCGGACTGGGGCGGACACTGTATTCAAAATATGGAAAAGGAATTGACAGGATTCTTCTGTTCGGGGCTTTGGGAACAACCGCATGTTATGCAGTTGCGGCGCTTTCGGATTCGGCTGCCGCAGGGCTGGTAGCCTGTGCGATGACGGGATTTTTCGTCTCGATGCTCTGGCCGGGAAGTCTGATTGCGGTGACAAACAAGGTTCCGAATGTCGGAGTTGCGCTGTTTGCCCTGATGGCTGTCGGAGGAGATCTGGGGGCAACGTTCTATCCGCAGATTGTTGGAGTAATCACGGACAGCGCCATCAGAAGTGGAAGTGTGACAGCCTTTGCGCAGCAGTTGGGCTATACAGCGGAACAGTTTGGGATGAAAGCTGGCATGTGCTTTGCGGTACTGGGGCCGCTTTTTGGAAGTCTGCTGTTTTACAGAGTGATGAAAATACCGCCAAAAGCAGAAGAATAAAAAATATCAAAAAAATATTGACAACCACGGATATATATGGTATGATTACGAAGTAACTGCCGAAGACAGTAGGTGCCGGATGGCATAAGGATCAAAACGCCTACCGAGGAAGACAAAATTCTTTACTTGAATGTTGACCTCTCTGTCTTTTTGCAGAGAGGTTTTTTTCTGGCAGCTCACAAATACTACAAGGAGGTGCGTTAATCGTGGCAAAAGTGGAATTAAAACAGCCAATCGTGCAGGCGATCGCTGATGACATCAAGGATGCACAGTCAGTTGTTATTGTTGACTACCGTGGACTTACAGTAGCACAGGACACAGAACTGCGTAAACAGTTAAGAGAAGCAGGTGTCATTTACAAAGTCTGCAAGAACACAATGATGAAAAGAGCTTTTGAAGGTACGGATTTCGCAGGTCTGGAAGAATACCTGGAAGGACCAAGCGCAATGGTTGTATCTAAAGACGACGCTACAGCTCCGGCAAGAATCATCTGCAAGTTCGCTAAGACAGCAGAGGCTCTTGAAGTAAAAGCCGGTGTCGTAGAAGGAACAGTTTACGATGCAGCAGGAATCACAGAACTTTCCAAGATTCCTTCAAGAGAAGAGCTTCTTTCCAAATTGCTTGGAAGCTTACAGTCACCTATCACAAATCTTGCTCGTGTACTTAATCAGATCGCTGAACAGGGTGGAGCAGAGGCGTGCGAGGCAGCAGCAGAGGAAGCTCCGGCAGAAGAAGCAGCTGAAACACCAGCTGAGTAATTGATTCAGAATCATTGATTCAAGAGAGCAAAACCGATACAAAATATGGAGGTAAATAAAATGGCAAAATTAACAACAGCTGAATTTATTGAAGCTATCAAAGAATTATCTGTATTAGAATTAAACGATTTAGTAAAAGCATGTGAAGAAGAATTTGGTGTATCCGCAGCAGCAGGTGTTGTTGTAGCAGCAGCAGGCGGAGAAGCAGCAGCAGCTGAAGAAAAGACAGAGTTCGACGTAGAACTTGTTTCTGCAGGTGCTTCCAAAGTTAAAGTAATTAAAGTTGTTCGTGAAATCACAGGACTTGGATTAAAAGAAGCAAAAGACCTTGTTGACAACGCTCCGAAGGTAGTAAAAGAAGCTGTATCCAAAGAAGAAGCTGAAGAAATCAAAGCTAAACTCGAAGGAGAAGGCGCTGAAGTTAACGTTAAATAATTTCGTTGATGGAATTAAGATGGCAGGATTCGTAAGGAATCCTGCCATTTTTTGTATTTTTCATTCTGATATTGCAAATTGTGCAAAATGTATGCTTTTTATCCGTTGTAATGAAATTAATTGTACATTATAATAAGTGATATAGGATAGCTTCTATTTTAAATGGAAGAGAAGTATTATATGGCAGTATGGAATCAAGGAGGAAAATGACATGATAATTGCAGCGGAACATCTGATCACGGGAGATGGCAGTACAGTGCTTGATAAGGCAGCGGTGCTGATCGGAAAGAATGGTAAAATTGTAAAAGTAGGTAAGAAGGAAGAGCTGACTGCTCTGTATCCGGATGAAGAAGTAAAAGATTATGGGGACGCAACGATTTTACCTGGGCTTACAGATATGCATGCGCACCTGGGATACTGGTATAGTCAGCCGGACAGCTTTAATTATAATGATCAGATGATTATGATGTATGCACTTCAGCATGCGCAGGCAGCATTTACGAAAGGAATCACAAGTATCAGAGACTGCTATTCTCCGCATGGGGTGTGCAAGACACTCAAAATGGCAGAGGAGAAAGGCTTTATCACGATTCCTCGTATTACACATGTGGGAGAGGGAATGTGCATGACCGGCGGACACTGCTGGGATGAAGTTATTGAAGTGGATGGACCATGGGCAATTCGCAAAGAGATCAGAAAACAGAGAAGAGACGGCGCAGAATGGATCAAGCTGCTTACAAGCCACCGTTCCCATATTCCGGAATATACACAGGAAGAATTAGATGCGGCAGCAGATGAATGCCATAGAAGAGGAATCAAATGTGTTGTTCATGCGGGAACTCATCCATCCATTCAGATGTGTATTGATGCCGGATTCGATACGATTGAACACGGAACATTTCTGACAGTAGAGCAGGCACAGCAGATGAAAGAAAAAGGAATTGCATGGACACCGACGATTTTTGCTTATACATATTTATATGAAGTATGCAAAAAGAACATTGAAGAAGGAAACGCAGACGTATTCAACGATCCGGTTGCTGCAAAAGAGCAGAGAGATTATCAGTTCTATGAACCGGCATATGAATCCTACCGTGATCATTTTAAAGAACTTTACGATACGGGCGTAACTGTCTGTACGGGAAGTGATATGGTGATGTACGGCGCTCCGGTTCTCCCGATCGCTCAGGAAATGGAACTGATGGTAAAATATGGAATCACGCCGGTGCAAGCGATCCAGACATCCACAGCAAACCCTGCAAAAGTTCTTGGAAGAGAAGATGAACTTGGTATGATCAAGGAAGGGCTCCTGGCGGACATTCTTGTAGTAGACGGAGATCTGAGTAAAGACATCTCCTGTGTGTATAATGTCAATACGGTATACCTTGGCGGAAAAACTGTATATTCACAAGGAGTAAGATTTGTATAAATCATTCTGAAATAAAAAATCCCCTTTGGAAAAAATCGGCGCCTATAACGTACGGATTTCCGAAGGGGATTTTTGTGTCAGAAAAAGAACGTTCTGACCAGGTTAGTCTTCGATGCCAGCCAGCTGTTTCATCTTGTCGTATGTAAAGTGGTTGAAGATGGCAATTGTGCGTCCAACTCCGATCATGGCAAGAATTGTGCCGACGCCGATGCCTACCAGATGCCCTGCGGCAATAAGGCTTAGTGTGATTGTGATGGAAATATTGAGCACGTCGAAGCAGTTTTTGGTAAAGCCGACGCTTTTGTGTGCCGTATCTGCGATGGCCTGAACAATTCCATCACCTGGATTCGGGACGATGCGCATATTCAGGGACATGGCAGCTCCGATTCCAGTTAGAATGATTGCGATGACCAGAACAATGACGCGGAAAATCATTTCCCCTGCGCTGCTTTCTGAACCGGAGTAAAGATCCGGGATCAAAGCGGAAAATACATTGAGAAACCGTGTAAAAATGAGACTTAAAGGGATTTGTAGAATGTCCATCAGGAAAATCAGTTTCCTGTCACGCTTTCCTGCCTGGACCAGTGCGCCGTGCGATTCTTCTACATAGCGGTGCTCTCTTATGAGATGAAGAATAAGCTCAATGGCAACAAAGAGGGAATAGAGAGCAAGAGTCATGTTGCCGAAATTGTGTCCGGAGATGACGGCTGTACTGTATGCGACTGAGATAATAGGTGATACTCCGAGTCCTGTCTTGGTGTTCAGGGTGAGGACCAGGGCAAGCACCAGAAGACCGATGATATAGAACAGTACCCGGAAGAATGTAGATTGTTTCATGAAAATTCCTGCCTTCCTTCTAAGAAATGCTACCATAAAGCTGGTAGCATTTCTATTTTAGAGGTATTGGCAGAGATTTGTCAAATGGCAGAGTCAAGAACCTTCTTTAATTCTGCAGCTGATTTCAGAAGTTTTTCTTTTTCTTCTTGGCTCAGCGGGATTTCCAGTACCTGCTCGGCACCTTTCGCGGAGACGATCGTAGGAACGCTGATGCAAAGATCCGTGAGTCCGTATTCTCCCTCCATCAGACTGGAAACCGGGAGTACGGAGTGCTCGTTGCGGATAATGCTCTCTGCAATGCGGCTCACCGCCATGGCAACACCGTAGTAGGTGGCGCCTTTCCGCTCAATGATTTCGTAAGCGCTGTCCCGCACGGTCCGGTAAATCCGGTCCATGGCCTCATCATGCTCATAGTGGCCGCGAAGCTCGCAGAAGTCATTGATGCCGATACCGGATACATTGGCACTGCTCCAGACGGCAAGCTCGCTATCGCCGTGTTCGCCGATAATATAGGCGTGAACGCTCCGGCTGTCCACATTGAGATGCTCGCTTAAGAGGTAGCGGAAACGGGCGGAATCAAGCACGGTGCCGCTTCCAAGGACCCGTTCTTTTGGGTAGCCGGAAATTTTGAGGGCGGCGTAGGTGAGAATGTCCACCGGATTTGCCACGATCAGCAGGATCCCTTCAAAATTTCTTTTTGTGATTTCAGGAATGATGGATTTGAAAATAGCTATATTTTTGTGGACGAGATCCAGTCTTGTCTCGCCGGGTTTCTGGTTGGCGCCGGCTGTAATGATAATCAGCGAACAGTCGCTGATGTCGTCATAAGTTCCTGCGTAAATTTTCATAGGGGAAGTGAACGGCCGACCATGACTCAAATCCATGGCTTCGCCTTCTGCTTTGGCATGATTAGCATCAATCAGAACCAGCTCTGAAAATAATCCTTTGTGTACCAGGCTGAATGCGGATGAAGCTCCGACAAATCCGCAGCCGATGATAGCGGCTTTTCTAATATTTATCATATCTGTTTCCTCCAAACAAATGTAATCACTAAAATAGTAACAATTCTCATTATCAACATAACATAATATGTGTAAAATTACAAGGGGTGAAAAAAATAAAAAATTTTCTTGACACGTGCAATATGCTTGTGATACAATAAAATGCACTATTGTGGGAAGATGGGCTGTGAAGAGAGCTGAAAATGCTTGAAATTCCCACGATAAACTATGAAAACTGGTGATTTTCACAAGAATAATAATACAAGGAGTGAAACGTCAATGGAGAAAAACAGAATTCGTCCCATGAAAAGCGGAAGGAGTTCCCGGATGACCTATTCCAGACAAAAAGAAGTTCTTGAGATGCCAAATCTTATTGAGGTTCAGAAAGATTCCTATCAGTGGTTCCTCGATGAAGGCTTAAAAGAAGTCTTCGACGATATCTCGCCGATCACAGATTACAGCGGACAGCTGAGCCTGGAATTTGTCGATTTTACATTATGCGAAGATGATGTGAAGTATACGATCGAGGAATGCAAAGAGCGGGATGCGACTTATGCAGCGCCTTTGAAAGTCAGGGTAAGGCTTTATAATAAGGAAACGGATGAGATCAACGAACATGAGATCTTTATGGGCGATCTGCCTATTATGACGAAGACAGGTACTTTTGTCATCAATGGTGCAGAGCGTGTCATCGTAAGTCAGCTTGTACGTTCGCCTGGTATCTACTACGGAATCGCACACGACAAAATTGGTAAACAGCTCTATTCCTGTACTGTGATTCCGAACCGTGGCGCATGGCTGGAATACGAGACAGACTCTAATGACGTTTTCTATGTAAGAGTAGATAGGACAAGAAAGGTGCCGATCACAGTACTGATCCGTGCACTTGGCGTGGGCACCAATCCGGAGATTATCGAGATGTTCGGCGAAGAACCGAAGATCCTTGCAAGTTTCGGCAAAGATACTGCTGAGAACTATCAGGAAGGTCTCCTTGAGCTCTACAAGAAGATCCGTCCGGGCGAACCGCTTGCGGTAGACAGTGCGGAGAGTCTGATTACAAGCATGTTCTTCGATCCGAGAAGATATGACCTTGCAAAAGTCGGACGTTACAAATTTAATAAGAAATTACTCCTCAAGAACAGAATCACGGGACACGTTCTCGCAAGAGAAGTGTTCAGTCCATTGACAGGCGAGATCCTGGCCGAAGCAGGAACGGAAGTGACAAGGGAGCTTGCTGACACGATTCAGAACAATGCGGTACCGTTTGTATGGATCAGCCGTGAGGGAGAAGACAGAGACATCAAAGTCCTTTCCAATATGGCAGTAGATCTCAAAGAAGTAACCAGCATTGATCCAAAGGAAGTAGGAGTTTCTGAACTTGTGTATTACCCGGTTCTTGCAGACCTGATGGAAGAAGCAGCAGGCGATGCAGAAGAGCTCAAAGAAGCAATCAGAAAGAATATCCATGAGCTGATTCCGAAGCATATTACTAAAGAGGACATTTTCGCGTCCATCAACTACAACATGCATCTGGAATACGGCCTTGGAAATGACGACGATATCGATCATCTGGGCAACAGACGTATCCGTGCGGTAGGAGAGCTGCTCCAGAACCAGTACCGGATCGGACTTTCCCGTCTGGAAAGAGTTGTCCGCGAGAGAATGACGACACAGGATCTGGAAGGTATCTCACCACAGTCTCTGATCAACATCAAACCGGTAACTGCAGCAGTGAAGGAGTTCTTCGGTTCCTCACAGCTGTCCCAGTTCATGGATCAGAACAACCCGCTTGGTGAGTTGACACATAAGAGACGTCTTTCTGCACTTGGACCAGGAGGTCTTTCAAGAGACCGTGCAGGATTCGAGGTTCGAGACGTTCACTATTCCCATTACGGAAGAATGTGTCCGATTGAGACGCCTGAAGGTCCGAACATCGGTCTGATCAACTCTCTTGCAACATACGCAAGAATCAATAAATATGGTTTTGTAGAGGCTCCATACCGGAAAATCGACAAGAGCGATCCGGAAAATCCGGTCGTAACAGACGAAGTTGTCTACATGACAGCAGATGAAGAGGATAACTACCATGTAGCACAGGCGAACGAACCGCTGGATGCAGAAGGACATTTTGTCAGAAAGAATGTATCAGGTCGTTATCGTGAAGAGACACAGGAATACGAGAAAAGTAAATTTGACTATATGGACGTGTCTCCGAAGATGGTATTCTCCGTTGCTACAGCGCTGATTCCTTTCCTGGAAAATGACGATGCCAACCGTGCGCTGATGGGATCCAACATGCAGCGTCAGGCAGTACCGCTTCTGACAACAGAGGCGCCGGTAGTTGGTACAGGTATGGAAGAAAAATCCGCGGTAGACTCCGGAGTCTGTGTCGTTGCAGAAGAAGCAGGTGTGGTAGAGAGATCTGCTTCCACAGAAATTATTATTCGTCAGGACGACGGCGTGAAGAAGACTTACAAGCTGACTAAGTTCTTACGAAGCAACCAGTCCAACTGTTACAACCAGAGACCGATTGTATTCAAGGGCGACAGAGTGGAAAAGGGAGAAGTCATCGCAGATGGACCATCCACATCCAATGGTGAGATGGCTCTTGGTAAGAACCCGCTGATCGGATTCATGACATGGGAAGGATATAACTACGAGGATGCTGTTCTTCTGAGCGAGCGCCTTGTTCAGGATGATGTGTACACATCTGTTCATATAGAAGAATATGAGGCAGAAGCACGTGACACGAAGCTGGGACCGGAAGAGATTACAAGAGATATCCCGGGTGTCGGTGATGATGCACTCAAAGATCTGGATGAAAGAGGAATTATCCGTATCGGTGCGGAAGTACGTGCCGGCGATATCCTTGTCGGAAAGGTTACTCCGAAAGGAGAGACGGAGCTGACAGCAGAAGAGCGTCTGTTAAGAGCGATCTTCGGTGAGAAAGCCCGTGAAGTCAGAGATACTTCTCTGAAAGTACCGCATGGTGAATATGGTATTGTCGTAGATGCCAAAGTATTCACAAGAGAAAACGGAGATGAACTTTCTCCAGGTGTGAACCAGGCAGTGCGTATTTACATTGCCCAGAAGAGAAAGATCTCTGTAGGAGATAAAATGGCCGGACGTCACGGAAACAAGGGTGTCGTTTCCCGTGTACTCCCGGTAGAGGATATGCCGTTCCTTCCAAACGGCCGTCCGCTTGATATCGTGCTGAACCCGCTTGGTGTGCCTTCCCGTATGAACATCGGACAGGTACTTGAGATTCACTTAAGTCTTGCGGCAAAAGCACTTGGATTTAACGTGGCAACTCCGGTATTCGACGGAGCAAATGAAAATGACATTATGGATACGCTTGACCTGGCGAATGATTATGTAAATCTTTCCTGGGAAGAGTTTGAAGAAAAGCATAAAGAAGAGCTTCTTCCTGAAGTAATGCAGTATCTCTATGACAACAGGGAACACAGAAAGCTGTGGAAAGGCGTGCCGATTTCCAGAGACGGTAAAGTGCGCTTAAGAGATGGACGTACAGGTGAGTACTTTGATAGCCCGGTTACGATCGGACACATGCACTACCTGAAACTGCACCACCTTGTTGATGACAAGATCCATGCACGTTCCACAGGTCCTTACTCTCTCGTTACACAGCAGCCGCTCGGTGGTAAAGCACAGTTCGGTGGACAGCGTTTCGGAGAGATGGAGGTATGGGCACTGGAGGCTTATGGTGCGTCCTACACCCTGCAGGAGATCCTGACAGTAAAATCCGACGATGTGATTGGCCGTGTGAAGACATACGAAGCCATCATCAAAGGAGACAACATTCCGGAACCAGGTATTCCGGAGTCCTTCAAGGTACTTTTAAAAGAGCTTCAGTCACTCGGACTGGATGTACGCGTGCTCAGAGAAGACAACACTGAAGTCGAGATCATGGAAACATCCGATTATGGCGAGACGAACTTAAATGCAATCATTGAAG
This sequence comes from uncultured Sellimonas sp., assembly GCA_963559135.1. Classification (GTDB taxonomy): domain Bacteria; phylum Bacillota; class Clostridia; order Lachnospirales; family Lachnospiraceae; genus Sellimonas. The sequence goes on along the minus strand of CAUWJP010000017.1, from coordinate 29,559 downwards.
GAGACAGAAGGTATTCCAACGACAGGGAATCCTACAGTGAGCATGGTTTCTCACAGCAGGAATTCCAGGGAGAAGAATTAGTTGACATCGAAGAAGGACAGGATGAAGAAGAACTGGATTTTAACGACGAAGACTTTACGATTGATTTTGACGAAGTGTCAGATGAAGAATAGAAAGGGGTGCCGTAATGACGGGAAACAATAATGAAGCGACGTATCAGCCGATGACCTTTGATGCGATCAAGATCGGGCTGGCATCACCTGAAAAGATTCTGGAGTGGTCAAGAGGCGAGGTAACAAAGCCGGAGACCATCAACTACAGAACTTTGAAGCCGGAACGCGACGGGCTGTTCTGCGAGCGCATTTTCGGACCAAGTAAGGACTGGGAATGTCACTGTGGTAAATATAAGAAAATCCGTTATAAAGGTGTGATCTGTGACCGTTGTGGTGTTGAGGTTACGAAATCTGCAGTACGCCGTGAACGTATGGGACATATCGCACTGGCGGCTCCGGTATCCCATATCTGGTATTTTAAAGGAATCCCGAGCCGGATGGGACTGATTCTTGACCTTTCTCCGAGAACACTGGAGAAAGTACTGTACTTTGCTTCTTACATTGTACTCGACAAAGGGGAGACAGATTTGCAGTACAAACAGGTGCTCTCCGAACAGGAATATCAGGAAGCAAGAGAAAAATGGGGAAGCGCATTTCGTGTCGGCATGGGTGCGGAAGCGGTTCAGGAACTGTTAAAGAATATTGATCTGGAAAAGGAATATCATGAGTTAAGAGAGGGACTGGAAGGAGCAACCGGACAGAAGCGTGCAAGAATCGTGAAACGTCTGGAAGTTGTGGAAGCGTTCCGCGAATCCGGAAACAAACCGGAGTGGATGATCATGACGGTCATCCCGGTTATTCCGCCGGATCTTCGTCCGATGGTTCAGCTTGATGGAGGACGTTTTGCTACATCTGACTTAAATGACCTCTACAGAAGAATCATCAACCGTAACAACCGTCTGAGAAGACTTCTGGAGCTTGGAGCTCCGGATATCATTGTAAGAAACGAAAAGAGAATGCTTCAGGAGGCAGTTGATGCCCTGATCGACAATGGCCGTCGTGGTCGTCCGGTTACAGGTCCGGGAAACCGTGCCCTGAAATCTCTTTCCGATATGTTAAAAGGAAAGTCCGGACGTTTCCGTCAGAATCTGCTCGGAAAACGTGTTGACTACTCCGGACGTTCTGTTATCGTAGTCGGACCGGAACTGAAGATCTATCAGTGCGGTCTGCCGAAAGAAATGGCAATCGAGCTGTTCAAACCGTTCGTAATGAAAGAACTTGTTGCAAACGGTACAGCACACAATATTAAAAATGCAAAGAAAATGGTAGAAAGACTTCAGACAGAAGTCTGGGATGTCCTGGAAGATGTCATTAAAGAGCATCCGGTTATGTTGAACCGTGCTCCTACACTGCACAGACTAGGTATCCAGGCATTCGAGCCGATTCTTGTAGAAGGTAAGGCAATCAAGCTTCACCCGCTCGTATGTACAGCGTTCAACGCCGACTTCGACGGTGACCAGATGGCGGTTCATCTTCCGCTGTCTGTAGAAGCGCAGGCAGAGTGCCGTTTCCTTCTCCTTTCACCGAACAACCTTCTGAAACCTTCAGACGGTGGCCCGGTAGCCGTTCCTTCTCAGGATATGGTACTTGGTATCTACTACCTGACACAGGAAAGACCAGGAGTGAAAGGTGAAGGCAAGTTCTTCAAGAGCGTAAACGAAGCAATCCTTGCTTACGAAAACCAGGTAATTACACTGCACTCACGGATCAAGGTGCGTGTCACCAAGACAATGCCGGATGGAACTGTGAAGACAGGAACAGTAGAGTCCACACTGGGACGGTTCCTCTTCAACGAAATCATTCCGCAGGATCTTGGATTCGTGGATAGAACTGTAGAAGGAAATGAGCTTCTTTTGGAAGTAGATTTCCATGTCGGCAAGAAGCAGTTAAAGAAGATCCTGGAAAAAGTTATCAATACACATGGTGCATCCGCAACAGCAGAAGTACTTGATAACGTAAAATCCATCGGATACAAGTTCTCTACAAGAGCTGCGATGACAGTATCCATCTCCGATATGACCGTTCCGCCGCAGAAGCCGGAAATGATCCAGCAGGCGCAGGATACGGTAGATAAGATCACGAGAAACTTCAAACGTGGTCTCATCACAGAAGAGGAGCGTTATAAAGAAGTCGTTGAAACATGGAAAGCAACTGACGATGCCCTGACTGAGGCACTGCTTTCCGGACTGGATAAATACAACAATATCTTCATGATGGCAGATTCCGGAGCCCGTGGTTCTGACAAGCAGATCAAACAGCTTGCCGGTATGCGTGGTTTGATGGCAGATACGACCGGACGTACGATCGAGTTGCCAATCAAGTCCAACTTCCGTGAAGGTCTGGACGTACTGGAATACTTCATGTCCGCCCACGGAGCACGTAAAGGTCTGTCTGATACGGCGCTTCGTACAGCCGATTCCGGTTACCTGACAAGACGTCTTGTAGACGTTTCCCAGGAACTTTCTATCCGCGAAGTAGACTGCGTGGAAAAGGGAGAAGAAATTCCGGGTATGTATGTCAAAGCATTTACGGACGGAAACGAAGAGATTGAAAGCCTTCAGGAGCGTATCACAGGACGTTATTCCTGCGAGACAATCTGTGACAAAGAAGGTAATGTGATTGTTAAGGCAAATCACATGATCACACCGAAACGTGCGGCTGCGATCGTAACAAAAGGTGTAGATGAAAATGGTAATGAGATTAAAAAGGTGAAGATCCGTACAATCCTGACATGTAAATCCCATCTTGGTGTCTGTGCAAAATGTTACGGTGCCAACATGGCAACAGGAGAACCTGTTCAGGTTGGAGAGGCAGTCGGAATCATCGCCGCTCAGTCCATCGGTGAGCCTGGTACACAGCTTACAATGCGTACCTTCCATACAGGTGGAGTTGCTGGTGACGATATCACACAGGGTCTTCCTCGTGTCGAAGAGCTTTTCGAGGCAAGAAAGCCGAAGGGACTTGCGATTATCACAGAGTTCGCTGGAAAAGCAACGATCAACGATACAAAGAAGAAACGTGAGATCATCGTTACCAACAATGAGACAGGGGAATCCAAGGCATACCTCATTCCGTACGGTTCCAGAATCAAGATTCAGGACGGCGCGGAACTGGGAGCCGGAGATGAGCTGACAGAAGGTAGTGTCAACCCACATGACATCCTGAGAATCAAAGGTCTGCGTGCTGTACAGGATTATATGATCCAGGAAGTACAGAGAGTATACCGTCTGCAGGGTGTAGATATCAACGATAAGCACATCGAAGTCATTGTGCGTCAGATGCTGAAGAAAGTCCGCATCGAGGAAAACGGAGATTCTGAATTCCTTCCGGGCACTATGGTAGACGCCCTTGAATTCGAGGACAAAAATAAAGAACTTGTGGCTGAAGGAAAAGAGCCGGCTACCGGAGAGCAGATCATGCTTGGTATTACCAAGGCAGCACTTGCTACAAACTCCTTCCTTTCCGCAGCTTCCTTCCAGGAAACAACGAAAGTCCTCACTGAGGCAGCCATCAAAGGAAAAGTCGATCCGCTGATCGGTCTGAAAGAGAACGTTATCATCGGTAAACTGATTCCGGTGGGTACCGGTATGAGCAAATACCGCAATATCAAGCTGAATACAGATGCGATGATCGAAGCTCAGAAAGAAGAAGAAGCACGTCTGCGCAGAGAAGCTGAAGAAAAGGTTCGTGAAAATGAAGAGGCATCCGAAGAGGCATCCGTTGAAGTGAAAGAATCAGGAGAAACAGATATGGATTTCGCAGAAGAACTGACAGATGAGCTTGCAGATGGCAGTGAAGAAATCATAACAGAAGAACTGGAAGAAGAATAAAGAAATTTGTCAGAAACAAGTTTACTCAGACAAAGCAAAAACACCCCGCAGGATGAACCTGCAGGGTGTTTGTTTGTGCTCTAAATTAAATTTTATTTTCTTTCCAATGTGGTTCCTTTTCTGAACCGTTCGCAGGATTTCATGTATTTCATACCGAAGTAGAATACAAGACCTGTCGGAATAGTTGCTGTAAAGAAAGAAATATTTACGTTAATCAGACCAATCACAGCTCCGACTGCTATAGCAATGATAGCTGCCCAGTTGACACCGGCGTGATCGCCATTTGGATCGTAAAGGTCTTTTAACGCAGCTTCGCTGTATTTTCTTCTATGTAAGATGAAGAAATCTGTGATCAGCACTGCGAAGATCGGTCCGAAGAAAGCGGTGTAGATCTTACTGAAAAGTGCCAGACCAGCTGCAGAACTGTCGTTTGTCAGGATCCAAGGGCAGGTACATACTGCCAGAATACCGATCAGAATTACGGCTGTTCTGTGTTTCATCTTGAAAGCATCCATAAATGCATAGGCCGGCGGAATTACGTTGCTGGCAAGGTTTGTAGTAAGCTGTGCAAAAATGATGAATGCAAGTGTAACAATCATTACGACTTTGTTATCTACCATCTGTGCAAATGCGTTGATCGGGTTAGCAACACCTGTAGCTGTGGAAGCCATCGCTCCGATGACACCAAGAAGGATTGTTGCAGGAACCATTGCCAGGAAGTAGGAAGACCCCCGTTTCATAACAGACATTCCGGATTTCATTTCACGGGAGTAATCTCCGGCGTTCAGCATAACTGTTGTGCTGTTTCCAAAGAATGCGATGATAGCAGCTACAAATGGCATGCCCCATGTTCCGGATTTCTGCATCAGATTTTCACTGACTACAGTACCATACTGGGTAACACACAGATACAGTAGATACAGCATCGCGATGGAAATTACAACTCCACCGATATTTCCGATCCATTTTGCACCCTGGAATCCTTTGATGGAGAGTAATACCTGGAGTACCTGGAACAGGATAAAGAACAGCCAGATATTGTCAAATCCAAACAGTGCGATGGAAATATTGTTAATTGCGGCACCGCCGAGCCATGTCTGATATCCATACCACACAATAGCAGGAAGACCACGGATCAAACTTGGTACGACATTTCCTTTTGTACCAAAAGCACTACGCAATTGAACAGCGTATGGTGCACCTGTTGCATAACTGAACTGGTCGTTCAGTGTAATGCCGACTACAAGAAGCAAGGAACCTAAAGCCACAGCAAGGAACAGCTGCGTAAGATTTAATCCGGCTTCGAGCTGTGCAGAACCCTGAGCCAGTGTACCAATAGAGATGCATCCGCCCAGCCACAGCATTGTGTTGGAACCCCAGCTCATAATTCGCTTTTCTGTCGGGATAGGGTTCAAGGAAGCGCCTTCCTCTTTTACTTCAATATTTTTCTTCTCTTCGCTCATTTTTTCAGTCCTTCCTTAGTTATTCGCTATTTGACAGGAGTGATATATTCGCCGTAACCGATGGCATCCTCTTTATATGTATCACCGTCGGCTACTACTTTTCCACGAATGATGGTGCATGTCGGAGCACCTTTTCCTTCCAGTCCGTCGAAACAAGAAACATGTCCTTTTGTAAGGAGCTTGCTCTGATTACATTTCCATACTTTTTCAGGATCTACAATGACAATATCACCATCAAATCCGAGCTCAAATGCACCTTTACGTCCGTAAAGTCCGAAGATCTTAGCTGGATTGTAGTCCATAACTTTTGCAATCAGACTCGGGCTGAGTCCTTTTTTGTGAACTACCATATCAAACATCATCGGGAGGAAGAACTGGATTGAGTTCAGGCCGCCCCATGCATGCCAGATATCTTTTGTCGCATTGTCCTTTTCTTCGTCTGCTGCCGGTGAATGGTCGCTTCCGACGCAGGAGAGTGTGCCATCAAGCACATAGTCCCAAAGCTTTTCCATGGACTCTTTGTCACGCATCGGAGGTGTACATTTCGCAGGTGCACCTTTCTCAAATACGAAATCTTCTGTAAATCCAAGATAGTGAGGACAGGTCTCAGCTGTGATCGGGAGTCCCTCGTGGATTGCGTCTTTGACAACCTGTGCAACCATAGGATGGCTGACATGGCAGATATGAACACGTCCACCGGTAGCTCTTGCCATATCGATCACATTTTTCGTTGCAACGTATTCTGTCCATACATCGTGAGAATCAAGGAAATCACGGATTTTCTCTTCGTTACTTCTTCCTTCTTTTGCCTTGGCCTCTTTTTCGCGCTCCAGTACCTGGCCGTATTCTTCACAGTGGAAACCACACAGTGCATTGTATGGTTTCAGGATTTCCAATGCTTTCCGAACATTTCCGAGATTGACCGTAGGGAAAAGATCTCCGTTCGGGCAGGTAAAACCTTTAAAAGCAGCAACGCCACAGTTGAGAAGGTCAACCAGATCATTCAGATTATTTTTTACAGAGCCCGGCTGATTGTCGTAATCTCCTACAAGACCACCCCAGAGAGCGTAATCAACCAGAGAATGGCGGCTGATTTTGCTCATTTTCATATCAAAGATCTCTTTGTTCATTAGAGACGGATCGTTATTCAGCGGCATATCAATCAGGCAGGTGCAACCTGCAACGACTGCGGCACGGGAACCAGTCTCGAAATCCTCACGGTATTCAAATCCAGGTTCATTTAGATGTGCATGGCAGTCGATGATTCCGGGAAATACATAGCAGCCTTTGGCATCAATTACTTCTTTTGCATCTGCCAGAGTACCTTTTGCAAGAAAGGCCGCATACACGCCATCTTTGATTGCGATATCCGCATCGTAGATCCGGTCAGGAGTTACAAGCTTTCCATTTCTTACCAATAAATCGTACATACATTTTCCTCCTATAAATTTTCTGACTTTGGAATGATCTGGATATTAATTTACATAAATAGCCCTTGTCACACCGATTTTTATAAGCAATATTGTATTCCAGATATAGAAAAAAAGCAATGGAATAAAAGAGGAAAAACAAAAATGGATTTTATCTATTGTGTATAAAAAAATGAAACGCATCACCATATTTTTGGTGAAAAAGGAAGCAAATTCTATTTTATAATTCACATTGCGCCTTTTCCTTTTTGTGATATACTATAGGACAGAGACAAAGGATAAAGGGAAAGGATGATGAAAAATGAATCAGTTTCAAGGTTTAACGGAGGATGATCTCACCGGGTTTGAAAAGAGCTATGCAGACAGTGCTCTTTGCCGTGCGATGACAAATGCGCTTTACAAACATTCTGTAAAGGATGCGGCTTTCTGCCACGGAGGACTTGCCACATCCCAGTATGCGTTTTCGATTGATATTCCGACGCTTCCGGCGACGAACCAGAAGTCCAGCGGACGTTGCTGGATCTTTTCAGCGCTGAATGTGCTGCGGGAGGTGACGGCAAAGAAATGTAATCTGGATAAATTTGAACTTTCCCAGAATTACATGGCTTTCTGGGACAAATTTGAAAAGGCAAATTATATGCTTGAGAGCATTATTGATTTGTCCGATCGTCCGACGGATGACCGGACTGTATGTCACATTCTCTCTGAAGGTGTAGGAGATGGGGGACAGTGGGATATGTTTGTCAACCTCGTAGAGAAGTACGGAGTTGTTCCGAAGAGTGCAATGGAGGAGACGTATCAGAGCAGTAATACAGGGGCGATGAATGCCCTTTTGAATTCCAGACTGCGCCTGTGTGCGGCAAAACTTCGTGAGACAGTCAGAAGCGGAGGTGACGTGCAGGGAGAAAAGAAAGCGATGATGTCTGAGATTTACAGCTTCCTGTGCATGTGTTTCGGAAATCCGCCGAAGAAATTTGATTTTGAATATGTGGATAAGGATAAGAAGTACCATGTAGTACGGAATCTGACGCCAAAGTCATTCTATGAAGAATATGTGGGACTGAAGCTCCGTGAAGATTATGTCAGCATCATCAATTCACCGACTGAAGATAAACCGTTTGGAAAGAGCTACACCGTGGATTATCTTGGAAATGTTGCAGAAGGAGCGCCGGTGCGTTACTACAATCTGCCGATGGACACACTGAAAAGCCTGATTATCCGCCAGCTTTCTGACGGTGAGGTTGTATGGTTCGGAAGCGATGTGGGCAAATATGGAGAGCGCGATATGGGACTTTGGTGCACGGAGTGTTATGATTTTGAAGGCACCTATGGCATCCAGTTTGACATGGAAAAAGGAGACAGTCTGGATTACCGGGAGAGCGCGATGAACCATGCCATGGTGATTACCGGAGTGGATCTGGATGCAGAAGGGAAAGCACTCAAATGGAAAATTCAGAACAGCTGGAGTGACGAACATGGCGACAAGGGATATTATCTGATGAGCGGAGACTGGTTTGACCGGTTTGTTTATCAGGCTGTTATCAATAAAAAATATCTGACGAAAGAGCAGATCGAAGAAGCGGTGCAGGAGCCGATTCATTTGAAGCCGTGGGATCCGATGGGAACACTGGCTCGGTAACAAAATTTAAAGAATAAATTCAGGAGGAAAGAACAATGGCGATTACACGCGATCAGGCATACGAGATTTTACATAAATATATGGAAGGAGAACGCTATCTGGAGCATTCTTATGCAGTGGAAGCGATCATGCGGGGAGTTGCAGAAAAGCTTGCTCCTGAAGAGGTAGAATACTGGGGCATCGTGGGACTGCTTCACGATCTGGACGAGGAACACTGCGCATGGAAAGAGCATCCGGAAACACACGGCCCGACATCTGTCGAAATACTCAAAAAAGAAGGAGTTGAGGATCAGATTCTGTTTGATGCGATCTGTGCTCACAATCCGGAAAGCGGTGTGAAGGCAAAGACAAAGCTTCAGTATGCGATTCTGGCATCCGATCCGATGAGTGGATTTTTGAAAGCTATCGCACAGATCTATCCGGACAAAAAGATTGCAAGCGTCAAACATAAATCAGTACAGAAACGGTTCCGTGAACTCCGCTTTGCAGCCGGCGCCAACCGGGACTACATGGAAGCGATCGAATTTACAGGGATGGATTTTGATGAATTTATCGATGCCGCTTTGGAAGCGATGCGCGGTATTGCCGATAAAATCGGACTGTAGGAGCAGATAGATGGTATTTGAGAATATGCTGACGATGCAGGGCATGATGTTATTCTTTGTGATCGTTGGATTTATCGTAAGGAAAAAAGAAATTGTCGGCACCACAGGAAGGCTGAACATGGTGGATCTGTGTCTGTATGTGTTGCTGCCGTTTAATATTTTTCATGCGTTTCTGGTACAGCCCCATCATGATGTCTGGAAGCCGGTTGTCATAACAGTGCTGTTGTCCATACTGTATAATGTCATATCCGTAGCGTCAGCGTTTCTACTGTACAAAAAAACAGACGAGGAAAAGAGAAAGCCGCTCCGGTACGGGACGATCGTTTCCAACGGCGGCTTTCTGGGAAATCCGGTGATTGAAAGCATTTACGGAACGTCTGGGCTTTTGTATGCATCCGTCTTCATGCTCCCGGTTCGGGTGGTCATGTGGTCGGTGGGCGTTTCCTGCTTTCTGCCGGGGCAGAAAAAGAACGTGTTGAAAAAGGTGATTACCCATCCATGCATTGTTTCAATTTATCTTGGGCTGATCGTTATGTTCCTTCCTGTATCCTGGCCGGATTTCTTTACCCGTGCGGTGGAAGGGTTGAGCAGTGCCAATACACCAATGAGCATGATGTTGATCGGAATGATGCTGGCTGAAATGGACCCAAGAGGACTGATTGACCGTACCATGGTATTTTACGCGACGGTTCGTCTTGTATTGATCCCTGCGGTCGTATTTGCAGTGACAGTTCCGCTTCCGGTGGATCCGGTGCTGCGTGGTATTACCGTAATCATGGCCGGAATGCCGGCTCCGGTTACAACGGCACTTCTTTCTTCCAAGTACCACGGAGACGAGCGTTATGCGACAGGCATGATTTTCCTCAGTACCCTGATGTCACTTCTGACGCTTCCACTCTGGTGCCTGGCACTTGGCTAAGGAGGAAGATGCATAGAGAAAAACGATAAACAAAAAAGAAATTGTCTATAAAATAACTGTCAAAATATTAACCGATAAGTTTACTTTTTAACACTTGACTCTGGAATGTTTGAATTTTATAATAACTTTAAAGTTGAATGATGAACCTGTGAGATACCACTATGGCGCATTGTGCAGCGCAGAAATGATAGCCGGAGCCGAAGGGGCATGCAAGAAACTCTCAGGCAAAAGGAACAGGTTCGGACAACACTCTGGAGAACAATATGATTGTACCGAAGAAGTAATTCGGCGTGTAGCACAGCACCGCTCGTATAATCTTTCAGGTAAAAGGACAGAGGCAGATAAAAGGACTTCTCATGATGGAGAAGTTACTTGATCTGCTTTTTTTGTTGCTTCGGATTTTCGGCCGGAATCCGGACCGGCAGAAAAAGCAAGAATATTGATTTGAGGAGGAACTACGTATGAGTATGGTAGTAGATGTGACGAACTACATCAAAGATTACGATCCGGAAGTCGGAGAGGCGCTGGAACAGGAACTTGGAAGGCAGAGAAGGAATCTGGAGCTGATTGCATCGGAAAATATCGTCAGCCCGGCGGTGATGTTGGCGATGGGGACGGTTCCGACAAACAAGTATGCGGAAGGATATCCGGGGAAACGGTATTACGGAGGTTGTGAATATGTAGATGTGATCGAAAATCTGGCAATCGAGCGTGCAAAACAGCTGTTTGGATGCGAACATGCCTGTGTACAGCCGCACTCTGGGGCAAGCGCCAATATTGCGGTTTATCAGGCTTTTCTGAAGCCGGGAGATACGGTCATGGGCCTGAATCTGGACCACGGCGGACACCTGACCCACGGCTCACCGGTCAATATGTCCGGAATTCTTTATCATTTTGTACCATACAGCATCAACGAAGAGGGATTTTTGGATTACGATGAAATCCGAAAGACAGCATTGGAGTGTAAACCGAAGATGATTGTGACGGGAGCGTCTGCATATCCAAGAGAGATCCGGTTTGACCGGTTTGCGGAGATTGCGCAAGAAGTGGGGGCCATTTTGTTTGTGGATATGGCTCATATTGCCGGACTGGTTGCGGCCGGACTCCATCAGAGCCCGGTTCCTTACGCAGATGTGGTGACGACGACCACCCACAAGACGCTTAGGGGACCAAGGGGTGGCATGATTATGTGCAAGGGAGAACACGCAAAGGCTATCAACAAGGCGGTATTCCCAGGAACCCAGGGTGGACCGTTGATGCACATCATCGCCGCGAAGGCAGTCTGCTTCAGGGAAGCATTAAAACCGGAATTCAAAACCTATCAGGAACAGATTATAAAGAATGCAAAAGCACTTGCCGAAGCATTGAAAGAAGAAGGGTTCAACCTGGTCAGCGGCGGAACGGACAATCATTTGATGTTGGTGGATCTCCAGAATATGGGTATTACCGGGAAAGAGTTGCAGCGCCGTCTGGACGAGGTTTATATCACAGTCAATAAAAACGCGGTACCAAATGACCCGGCAAGTCCATTTGTGACAAGCGGCATTCGAATCGGAACGCCGGCGGTGACAACACGGGGACTCAAAGAAGACGAGATGAGAACGATTGCAAGACTGATCAAACTGGCGGTGACAGACTTTGATGCAAAGGCAGATGAGATCTGCAGCACAGTCAATGAAATCTGTGGCAGACATCCGTTGTATGAATAAGGAGGAGACGGGAGATGGAATTAAAAACACCACTTTATGAAGAACATGTAAAAGCCGGAGGAAAGATGGTTCCGTTTGCAGCCTATTCTCTTCCGGTACAGTATCCGACCGGAGTGATCAAGGAACATATGGCGGTGCGTACCCGGGCGGGGCTTTTTGACGTTTCCCATATGGGAGAGATTCTCTGTACGGGAGAGGACGCCAAGGCGAATCTTCAGATGCTTCTCACCAACGATTATACGAAGATCAAGGACGGACAGGCAAAGTACAGCCCAATGTGCAACGAACATGGAGGCACGGTGGACGATCTGATTGTCTACCGGAAATCCGAGGAAGAATACCTGATCGTTGTCAATGCGGCAAATAAAGAGAAGGACTACCAGTGGATGCTGGATCACCAGTTTGGAAACGTGACATTTACAGACGTTTCAGACCAGTATGCGCAGCTCGCCCTCCAGGGACCGAAAGCCCTTGAGATTCTGAGAAAGCTGACGAATGAAAAGAGTATCCCTGAGAAATATTATTATGCGGTATTTGGCGGTGTGGTGGCAGAGATTCCTTGTATTGTTTCCAAGACTGGCTACACAGGAGAGGACGGTGTGGAACTGTATCTGGCGGCAGAATACGCGCCGAAGATGTGGAATGCGCTTCTGGAAGCTGGTAAAGAAGAAGGACTGATTCCGTGCGGACTGGGAGCCAGAGACACCCTACGGATGGAAGCTGCAATGCCGCTCTACGGACACGAGATGAACGAAGAAGTGACTCCGCTGGAAGCGGGACTTCAGTTTGCCGTAAAAATGGCAAAAGAAGATTTTATCGGGAAGATGGCTCTGGAAAAAGCAGGAGAGCCAAAGAGAGAACGGATCGGCCTGAAAGTGACCGGGCGGGGCATTATCCGGGAGGAGCAGAAGGTTTCGGTGGAAGGGACCGAGATTGGAGCAACTACATCCGGCACTCACTGCCCGTATCTTGGATATCCGATCGCCATGGCACTTGTGAAAGCAGGAGCCGTCAAGACAGGAGACAAAGTGGAAGTGGACGTGCGAGGACGAAGCGTGGAGGCGGAAGTCGTGGCTTTACCATTCTATAAAAGACAGAAATAAAAAATTAGAAAAGGAGAAACAGATATGGAAATCAGAGAAGAATTAAAATATGTAAAATCACATGAGTGGATAAAAGAAGAAGACGGAGTTGCAGTGATCGGGCTGACGGATTATGCCCAGTCTGAACTTGGAGATCTGGTATTTGTCAATCTCCCGGAAGAGGGAGATGAGGTGACGGTAGGAGAGGCGTTTGGCGATGTAGAATCCGTAAAAGCGGTATCCGACGTGTACTCTCCGGTATCCGGCGTGGTATGTGAAATCAACGAAAGACTTCTGGATGAGCCGGAATATATTAACGAAGCTCCGTATGATGCATGGTTCATTAAAGTGAAAGATGTCACAGAGAAAGAAGAACTGCTTTCAGGAGCAGAGTATGAGGCGTTTGTAGAAAGCGAGAAAGAATAACAGAGAGGCGGTGAGTTCGGATGGGCAGCTATGTACCGAATACAGAAAAAGAAAGACAGGAAATGCTGCAGACGGCCGGATATTCTGATATCAATGATCTCTTTGCGGACATCCCGCAGGAAGTCAGGCTGAAAGGGAAGCTGGGGATTCCGGAAGGCATGCCGGAACTGTCTGTCAGAAGAGAGATGGAGAAAATAGCCGGAAAGAATCAGATCTTTCACACCATCTTCAGGGGAGCCGGAGCATACCGGCACTATATCCCAGCAGCTGTCACAAGCATTACGTCCAAGGAGAACTTTGTGACTGCCTATACGCCGTATCAGGCGGAGGTCAGCCAGGGAATTTTACAGTCTATTTTTGAATATCAGACAATGATCTGTGATCTGACCGGGATGGATGTATCCAATGCGTCAGTCTATGACGGCGCTTCTGCAGCTGCAGAGGGTATAGCCATGTGCCGGGAGCGAAAACGCCAGAAAGTTCTGATTTCGCAGATGTCCTCCCCGTATGTGATTCGGACAGTGCAGACCTACTGCCATGGAAATGGAATGCAGGTGGAGCTGATTCCGGAAAAGGACGGGCGTACGGACAAAGAGGTTCTCAGAGAACGAATCGATGCCGAAACGGCATGCGTTTACATCCAGCATCCAAATTATTATGGAAATCTGGAGGACGCAGAGGAGATCGGGCAGATTGCCCATGAAGGCGGGGCAAAATATGTGATGGGAGTCAATCCGATTTCCCTTGGCATTTTAAAAACCCCGGCCGAATACGGAGCGGATGTGGCTGTCGGAGAGGGACAGCCGATGGGACTTCCGTTGGCCTTTGGAGGACCATACATCGGCTTTATGGCCTGCACGGACAAGATGATGCGGAAGCTGCCGGGTAGAATTGTCGGACAGACGAAAGATAAAAACGGAAAGACTGGTTATGTGCTGACGCTTCAGGCAAGAGAACAGCATATCCGGCGGGAGAAAGCGTCCAGCAATATCTGTTCCAACCAGGCGCTCTGTGCGCTGGCGGTAACTATATATCTGGCGTGCATGGGACCGGAAGGACTGAATGAGACGGCGGTGCAGTGCATCTCCAAGGCGCACTATCTGGCAGGAGAGCTGGAGAAAATCGGATACCGCACGGAAAATCAGGGGAACTTTTTCCATGAATTCGTGACAGAATCCAAAGTGTCGGCCAGGGAGACCTTGAAGGTCTTGGAGGAACACGGCATTCTGGGAGGATATCCTTTGGATGAGCACCGGATTCTCTGGTGCTGTACGGAGATGAATACAAAAGAAGAAATGGATGAGGTCATCCGGATTCTGAAGGAGGTGCAGGGATGTTAATTTTTGAAAAAAGCAGGCCAGGACGTGGATGTAGCATGCTTCCTAAGTGTGATGTAGAAGAGAGCAGGCTTCCACAGGCAGATCAGAGACAGAAAGCCCTTCATCTTCCGGAAATCGCAGAAGGGGATCTGAGCAGGCATTACAGTGAACTGGCGCGAAAGTCCCACGGAGTCAACGATGGATTTTATCCGCTTGGTTCCTGTACAATGAAATATAACCCGAAAATTAATGAGGTGGCAGCGGCGCTTCCGGGATTTACCGAGATTCACCCGCTTCAGCCGGAACATACAGTGCAGGGATGTCTGGAAGTACTTGATAAGGCAGAGAAGTATCTCTGTGCCATTACCGGCATGGACAGGATGGTATTTCAGCCGGCGGCAGGAGCTCATGGAGAGTTTACGGGGCTTCTCCTGATCCGTGCCTACCACGAAAGCAGAGGCGATATCAGGAGAACGAAGATCCTGGTTCCGGATTCCGCCCACGGAACCAACCCGGCCAGTGCAGTGATGGCAGGATACAAGGTTGTCAGCGTGCCGTCAGACGCGGATGGCTGTGTGGATCTGGAAAAGCTGAAAGAAGCGGCAGACGAAGAGACGGCCGCTATCATGCTGACCAATCCGAATACCCTTGGAATTTTTGAAAAGCACATCCTGGAGATTACGGAAGTGATCCACAGATGCGGCGGACTCTGCTACTATGACGGGGCGAATCTGAACGCTGTGATGGGGACAGTACGTCCGGGGGACATGGGATTTGACGTTGTCCATCTGAACCTTCATAAAACCTTTTCCACCCCACACGGAGGCGGAGGACCAGGAAGCGGTCCGGTAGGATGTAAAGAACTGCTCGCAGAGTTCCTTCCGTCTGTCCTTGTGGAAACAGATGATCATTATTATATGAAGAAACCAAAACACAGCATCGGGGAAATGAAAAGCTTCTACGGCAATTTTCTCGTAGTGGTGAGGGCCCTTTCCTATCTGATGACACTTGGAAAAGAAGGAATCCCAGAAGCAAGCAGAAACGCAGTATTAAATGCCAATTATATGATGCACGGATTAAAGGACATCTTCCCGGCGGCATATGGAAAGAGCTGCATGCATGAGTTTGTCATCAGTCTCACCGAATTGAAAAAGAAGACCGGTATCTCCGCGATGGATATTGCCAAAGGACTGCTTGACAACGGCATCCATCCGCCGACCATGTACTTCCCGCTGATTGTCGATGAGGCACTGATGATCGAGCCGACAGAGACGGAATCCCGGGAAATATTGGATGAAGCGCTGGAGGTCTTACGCAATCTGTACAAGCAGGCATTGGAAGAGCCGGACAAACTGCATCAGGCTCCGGTTACCACACCGGTCACAAGGCTGGATGAAGTGGAGGCAGCCAGACATCCGGTGCTGCGCTGGAATTTTGAAGAATAGGGTGAGGCGACATGTTGGAAACACTTACATATATAGAAAGTCATGGAACCGATCCGTACAGAAATCTTGCGCTGGAGGAATTTCTTCTCTTTGGATGTAAAAAGAAGGAGTGCATTCTCTACCTCTGGCAGAATGAAAAGACCGTGGTTATAGGGAAAAACCAGAATGCATGGAAAGAATGCCGTACGGAACAGCTGGATAGAGACGGAGGCCATCTGGCAAGAAGACTTTCCGGAGGAGGAGCGGTATATCATGACCTCGGAAACTTAAATTTTACCTTTCTGGTTTCCCAAGAACACTATAATGTCAAACGTCAGCTTTCGGTCATTGCCAGGGCACTGGAACATCTGGGACTGCATATTGAAGCATCCGGTCGGAATGATCTTCTGATTGACGGGAAGAAATTTTCCGGGAACGCATTTTACCGCCATGGAGACCACTGTTATCACCACGGCACCATCATGCTGGATGTGGACAAGGAAAAACTGGGAAGTTATCTGACCGTCTCAAGGGAGAAACTGAAATCCAAAGGAGTGGATTCTGTACGTTCCAGAGTCGCCAATCTGAGAACGTATTTGCCGGATCTTGCGATTGTGGATCTGAAGCACACCCTGCGGCAGGCCTTTGGAGAGGTGTATGGCCTTCCGGTACAGGAACGGACGCTTGATGATCAGGAAAAAAAGGAGATCGAAAGCCGGGCAGGATACTTTGAATCCTGGGACTGGCTTTATGGAAGAAGGATCCCGTTTCAGCATGAAATATCACGGAAATTCCCATGGGGCGAAGTGACCATACAGCTTCAGGTAGAAAACGGGAAAATCAAGGAGACAGCAGTCTATTCTGACGCCCTGAAAACGGGGATCATCGAAGCACTCCCGAACTATCTGAACGGGGTACGGTTTTCCGGCAGAAGCATTTGCATCGAGTTGGGCCTGTACTGGTCGGAGGATCCAGAAGAAGAGAAGATGATGAAAGATCTGATAGAATGGATGAAAGAAGAGGAATGGTAGATGGAAGGACAATTTGATCTGATTGTAATCGGCGCAGGACCGGGTGGATATGTGGCAGCTATTAAAGCCGCAAAACTGGGACTTCGCACGGCGGTCATTGAGAACAGGGATATCGGTGGTACCTGCCTGAACCGGGGATGCATTCCGGCAAAGGCCATGATTCACGCATCTTCTCTTTACCGGGAGATGCAAAACTGCAAAGAATTTGGAATCTGCGCCTTTGATATCACCTATGATTATGGGAAAATCCTGGAATATAAAGAAGAGACGACAAAGCAGCTCGTTCAGGGAATAGAACAGCTTTTAAATGCAAACGGCGTGACGGTTCTGAAAGGCACAGGAACCTTGCTCCCTGTAAGTGGAGAGGCAAGGGAAGTCCGCGTCGCATGGGAGGATGAAGAACAGACCTATAAGGCAACGAATGTGCTTCTGGCATCTGGGTCAAAGCCCCTTAAGATTCCGATTCCGGGAATGGATTTGCCGGGAGTCGTCACAAGTGATGAACTGTTCTGTATGGAGGAGCCGCCGCAGAGCATGGTGATTATCGGGGGTGGTGTTATTAGCGTGGAATTTGCCACAGTCTATGCAGCCCTTGGAAGCCGGGTGACGATTCTGGAAGCGATGCCGAGAATCGTTCCGAATATGGATAAAGAGATTTCCCAGAATCTGAAAATGATTCTGAAAAAAAGAGGAATTGAGATCCATACGTCTGCATCGGTACAGGCGGTAGAACAGGATGGAGATGGATATCGGTGCCGGTATATCGAAAAAGAAAAAGAACAGGAGGCCAGGGGAGATATCGTCCTCTGTGCGGTTGGCAGGTGCGCCAATACGGATGGCCTTTTTTCGGAAGGAACCGTGCCTGAGATGGAGCGCGGGCGTATCACTGTGGATACGGATTTTCAGACAAGCATTCCTCAAGTGTATGCCATCGGTGATCTGATCGGAGGAGCGCAGCTGGCTCATGCGGCGAGTGCGCAGGGCATTGCCGTGGCGGAACATCTGGCAGGCCGGGAGTCGTCGGTGGATATGAGTATTGTTCCAGGCTGTGTCTACACAGACCCGGAAATCGCATCGGCCGGAATGACGGAAGAAGAAGCAAAAGAAAAAGGACTCCAGGTGGAAACCGGAAAGTTTATTATGAGCGCTAACGGCAAATCTTTGATTACAAAAGAAGAACGCGGATTTATTAAAATCGTGGCGGAAAAAGAGACTAAAAAAATTCTTGGAGCTCAGATGATGTGTGCAAGGGCAACAGATATGATCGGTGAACTGGTAACGGCCATTACAAATGACATGACAGTGCCAGAGCTTCTGAAAGGAATGCGTGCACATCCTACTTATAATGAAGGAATCGGAGAAGCGCTGGAAGAGCTGGAAGACGGTGCCATCCATGTTGTTCCGAAGAAAAAAAGATAGCAGTACTGTTTATCAGGCGGGATGAGGAATACATCCCGCCATTTTAGTTGCCAGAAGGAGAAAATCGTTTATGATGGAAGAAAAAGGAGGGAATTGCGATGAGTGAAATTATTTACAGAGACGCAAAAGTAGAGGATGCAGAAAAGATTGTTGCATTTTATAATTATGTAGGAGGAGAGACAAGCTTCCTGAGTTTTGAAAAGGATGAATATCCTATGACAGTAGCTGAACAAGAGGATGAAATCCGCTCACTTGAAGGAAATCGGACAAACCGTATGCTTCTTGCAATGGACGGAGAAGAGATTGCAGGAATTGCAACGATTCATTCCACCCATAAGATCAAGGCACGCCATGACGGAGAACTCGGAATCGTAGTAGCAAAAAAATATCAGAAACAGGGGATCGGAAGTGAACTGATCAGGATGCTGATCGAATGGTGTAAGGGAAACGGCGTGACAACAAGAATCAGTCTGGACACGAGAGCAGATAACATTCCGGCGGTTTCTCTCTATATGAAATTCGGGTTCGAGATTGAAGGATGCAGAAAAAATTCTACACTTTTAGATGGAGTTTACTATGATCTCTATGTAATGGGAATGATGATAAAATAATAGTAGAAAAAGCCTTGACTTTTTCGGGCACACGTAATAAAATGATGATTGCGTGTGGAAATACGTGATATTTTTGTGCGCAAATCAGAAATTTTTTAAGCAAACCTATTAATTATTCGTAGGAGGTGAAAGGGATGCCAACATTTAACCAGTTAGTAAGAAAAGGACGTGAGGTTTCTGTAAAGAAATCTACAGCTCCGGCACTTCAGAAGGGATACAACTCCCTGAGAAAAAGAGCTATCGATGCATCTGCTCCACAGAAAAGAGGAGTATGTACAGCAGTTAAGACAGCTACACCTAAGAAGCCTAACTCAGCTCTTAGAAAAATCGCCAGAGTTCGTCTGTCTAACGGAATCGAAGTAACAAGCTACATTCCAGGAGAAGGACACAACCTTCAGGAGCACAGCGTTGTTCTGATTCGTGGAGGACGTGTTAAGGACCTGCCAGGTACAAGATACCATATCGTTCGTGGAACACTTGATACAGCAGGTGTTGCAAAGAGACGTCAGGCTCGTTCCAAATATGGTGCTAAGAGACCGAAAGACGCAAAGAAATAAGTAAAAGTTTAAAGTAACAAAATCGTTATCGTATCACAGGACTATGAAATTAGTAGGTTGCGGATTGACATACAGAAGTATGTCCTGCCGCACGAACGCAAACTGTGAAGCGAGTACTGATGATTTAATCCAATTATGATTAAGGAGGGAAGGACCGTGCCACGTAAAGGACATACTCAGAAAAGAGACGTATTAGCGGATCCATTATACAATAACAAAGTTGTTACAAAACTTATCAATAACATCATGTTAGATGGTAAGAAAGGTGTAGCACAGAAAATTGTATATGGTGCATTTGAAAGAGTTGCTGAAAAAGCTGACAAACCGGCTATCGAAGTATTCGAAGAGGCAATGAACAACATTATGCCTGTACTGGAAGTAAAGGCAAGACGTATCGGAGGTGCAACATACCAGGTACCGATCGAAGTACGTGCTGACAGAAGACAGGCGTTAGCTCTTCGCTGGCTGACAACATTCTCCCGCAGTAGAGGAGAAAAGACAATGGAAGAAAGATTGGCCAACGAAATTCTGGATGCTGCAAACAACACAGGAGCATCTGTGAAGAGAAAAGAAGATATGCACAAGATGGCAGAAGCAAACAAAGCATTTGCTCACTACCGTTTCTAGGATTTTCCTGGAGGCGGTTCTGCCTGGTATAACAGGAAAGAGTCGATCTTATTAGTTTAGGAGGAAAAAGTCTTGGCTGGAAGAGAATATCCATTAGAGAGAACAAGAAACATCGGTATCATGGCTCACATCGATGCTGGTAAGACTACGCTGACAGAGCGTATTCTCTACTATACCGGTGTAAACTACAAGATCGGTGATACACATGAAGGTACTGCAACCATGGACTGGATGGAGCAGGAACAGGAAAGAGGTATCACGATCACTTCAGCTGCTACAACATGTCACTGGACACTGGAAGAAAAGACGAAGCCGAAAGCAGGCGCTCTTGAACATCGTATCAACATCATCGATACCCCGGGACACGTTGACTTCACAGTAGAAGTTGAACGTTCCCTGCGTGTACTTGACGGTGCTGTAGGTGTGTTCTGTGCAAAAGGTGGTGTAGAACCTCAGTCAGAAAACGTATGGCGTCAGGCTGACACATACAACGTACCACGTATGGCTTTCATCAACAAGATGGACATTCTGGGTGCAGATTTCTACAATGCAGTTGAACAGATCAAAACAAGATTAGGTAAAAACGCAATCTGTCTTCAGCTTCCAATCGGAAAAGAAGACGAATTCAAAGGTATCATCGACCTGATGGAAATGCAGGCATACATCTATAATGATGAAAAAGGTGATGACATCACTGTATGCGACATTCCGGAAGAAATGAAAGATGATGCTGAATTGTATCATACAGAGCTCGTTGAAAAGATCTGTGAACTTGACGACGACCTGATGATGGAATATCTGGAAGGCGAAGAGCCATCCATCGAAGATCTGAAGAGAGTACTGAGAAAAGCAACATGTGAATGTACAGCTGTTCCGGTATGCTGCGGATCTGCTTACAGAAACAAAGGTGTTCAGAAACTTCTGGATGCAGTTCTTGAATATATGCCGGCTCCGACAGACATCCCGGCTATCAAGGGTGTTGATGAAGACGGAAATGAAGTAGAGAGACATTCTTCTGATGAAGAACCATTCTCCGCTCTTGTATTCAAAATCATGACAGACCCGTTCGTAGGTAAGCTTGCTTACTTCCGTGTGTACTCAGGTGTAATGAACTCCGGTTCTTACGTACTGAATGCTACAAAGGGCAAAAAAGAACGTGTTGGACGTATCCTTCAGATGCATGCCAACAAGAGAGCTGAGCTTGATAAAGTTTACTCCGGAGATATCGCTGCAGCAATCGGATTCAAATTCTCCACAACAGGTGATACAATCTGTGACGAGCAGCACCCGGTAATCCTTGAATCCATGGAATTCCCGGAACCGGTTATCGAGCTTGCTATCGAACCGAAGACAAAAGCTTCCCAGGGCAAACTTGGTGAATCTCTTGCAAAACTTGCAGAAGAAGACCCGACATTCCGTGCTCATACTGATCAGGAAACAGGTCAGACAATCATCGCCGGAATGGGTGAGCTCCATCTTGAAATCATCGTAGACAGACTTCTTCGTGAATTCAAGGTAGAAGCAAATGTAGGTGCTCCACAGGTTGCTTACAAAGAATCCTTCACAAAAGCAGTTGATGTGGACAGCAAATACGCAAAACAGTCTGGTGGACGTGGACAGTACGGACACTGTAAAGTTAAATTTGAGCCAATGGATGTCAACGGAGAAGAGACATACAAATTCGAATCCACTGTTGTCGGTGGTGCTATTCCGAAGGAATATATCCCGGCAGTAGGCGAAGGTATCGAAGAAGCTATGAAATCCGGTATCCTTGGAGGATTCCCGGTTGTTGGTATCCACGCAAATGTATATGATGGATCCTACCATGAAGTCGACTCTTCTGAAATGGCATTCCATATTGCCGGATCCCTGGCATTCAAAGATGCTATGGCTAAGGCAGCTCCGGTACTTCTTGAGCCTATCATGAAGGTAGAAGTAACAATGCCTGAAGAGTATATGGGAGATGTTATCGGTGACATCAACTCCCGTCGTGGACGAATCGAAGGAATGGATGATCTTGGCGGTGGAAAGATCGTACGTGCATACGTACCGCTTTCTGAAATGTTCGGATACTCCACAGACCTTCGTTCCAGAACACAGGGACGTGGTAACTACTCTATGTTCTTCGAGAAGTATGAACAGGTACCGAAGAACGTACAGGAAAAGGTATTATCCAATAAAAAAGCTTAAAAAGGCTTGAAAATTCAGCAGTTTTGAAATATAATCAAGTATAGCTGAGTAAACTTTTAAATTTAAGAAATTGCCCTGCTTGAGGGTAGAATTAAGGAGGATTATTCAAATGGCAAAGGCTAAATTTGAAAGAACAAAACCACATTGTAATATTGGTACTATCGGTCACGTTGACCATGGTAAAACTACTTTAACAGCTGCTATCACAAAAACTCTTGCTGAAAGAGTTGAAGGTAACGCTGCAGTAGATTTCGAAAACATCGATAAAGCTCCAGAAGAAAGAGAACGTGGTATCACAATCTCCACAGCTCACGTAGAGTACGAAACAGAAAAACGTCACTATGCACACGTTGACTGCCCAGGTCATGCTGACTACGTTAAGAACATGATCACAGGTGCTGCTCAGATGGACGGAGCTATCCTTGTTGTAGCTGCTACAGATGGTGTTATGGCTCAGACAAGAGAGCACATCCTTCTGTCCCGTCAGGTAGGTGTACCTTACATCGTTGTATTCATGAACAA
Source organism: uncultured Sellimonas sp. (assembly GCA_963559135.1). Classification (GTDB taxonomy): domain Bacteria; phylum Bacillota; class Clostridia; order Lachnospirales; family Lachnospiraceae; genus Sellimonas. The sequence goes on along the minus strand of CAUWJP010000017.1, from coordinate 6,643 downwards.
ATGTGACATGGTAGATGACGAAGAACTTCTTGAACTTGTAGAAATGGAAATCCGTGAACTCCTTGACGAGTACGAATTCCCGGGAGATGACACTCCGATCATCAAAGGTTCTGCTCTGAAAGCTCTCGAAGATCCGAACGGAGAATGGGGAGACAAGATCATGGAACTTATGGATGCTGTTGACAGCTACATTCCGGATCCGGAACGTGACACAGACAAACCGTTCCTTATGCCAGTCGAAGACGTATTCTCTATCACAGGACGTGGTACAGTTGCTACAGGTAGAGTAGAACGTGGTACACTTCACGTATCTGATGAAGTTGAAATCGTTGGTATCCATGAAGATACACGTAAAGTTGTTGTAACAGGTGTTGAAATGTTCCGTAAACTTCTTGATGAAGCTCAGGCTGGTGATAACATCGGTGCTCTGCTTCGTGGTGTTCAGAGAACAGAAATTGAAAGAGGACAGGTTCTTTGTAAACCAGGTTCTGTAACATGCCACCACAAATTTACAGCTCAGGTTTACGTTCTGACAAAAGATGAAGGTGGACGTCATACTCCATTCTTCAACAACTACCGTCCGCAGTTCTACTTCAGAACAACAGACGTAACAGGTGTTTGCGAACTTCCAGAAGGAACAGAAATGTGCATGCCTGGAGATAACGTAGAAATGACAGTTGAACTGATCCATCCAGTAGCTATGGAGCAGGGACTTCGTTTCGCTATCCGTGAAGGTGGACGTACAGTAGGATCTGGACGTGTTGCTACAATCATCGAGTAATCGAAAATAGCGCAAATTTAAGGGATTGCCTTTTGGCAGTCCCTTTTTTTTTTTTGGGGTTGACATTAGAGAAGATACGATTTTTTAAAATTCACCAAATACTCAAAAATTTTTCAACAAAGCCCATATTTTTCAACAAAGCCCATATTTTTCAACAAAGCCCATATTTTTGTTATACTAAACTATAAATCAACGGGAAAAGGAGAGATACACGATGTCAAACAAATTACAGGAATCAGAGCATCAGAAAAATATTTCTGAACAATTTGCTGGCTTAGGTATGAAAGAACTCATTGGAGCTCCTCTTTTTGCAGCATATGCTGGGCAACTGCAATCATCAAAGATAGCATCTGAGTTTATCGAAAAGATGGAGATTCAGGCATCAAATCATAAAAAGTAAAGGAAGGAGAATTTGTCTCCAGAACAGAAAAGAGCGAGTGCGATTTCACTGATTAAATAAAAATGATATTTCGGAATTGAAAAAGGCAGTTAATAAAAGGAAGTCCATTTGTGACTTCCCTTTATTAATTTTTAAAGATTATCAGGTATTTTAAAAACTCCAAGATCTGCGGGATGATATGTGAAGTAAAAAAATAAAATTGCCATAATAAGCAGAAGGCAGATCCAGAAACGACTTTGTTTCTTACCAGAAATGAGTAAGCGGTAGGTTGTGTAAAAAGTAATAAATACTGAAATATAAAAGCAGGCGATATCGAGCCACATCACACTTTTTCCTAGTATTCCGGAATAGGAATAGAAGAAAATGGGAATAAACCAGGTTCCTGCAAGAATTCCACGGGCAAATGCTTCCGGAAAAGAAGGATAAGTATTTTTCAGATACCGGTATGCAATCAGCATCCAGAGAAGAGCAGGGAAGAAAAGCAGTTTCATATGCTCAAAGGTGGATTCATTCACAGGGGCAAGATACCCGATCAGTCGGTTGTTTCCTGTCCATTCGTAGACAAAATGCCATAGTGTACCCAATACAGCGACAAAGAAAAATCCAATGATCAGATTTCGTTTCAAATTCCGCATAATACACCTCCTGAAAATAGTATATGCATTGTAAGAGAAAAGAATGAGAAAAGTCAGGTTTTATATGTTAAAATGGAATCAGTGATGAAGCAGAGAGGAAAAGGTGTCTATGATTGAAAAAGTTCCGGGAATAGGAGATCTTTTGGAGAAGCCGAAGGGGATTACCGGAGGTCTTCTTCATAAAATGTATCGGGTGCGTACTACAAAAGGTGTTTTTGCAGTCAAAGAAATGAACCCGGAGATTATGAAGCGGCCGGGTGTATTTGAAAATATGGTGCGGTCAGAAAGAATTGCAGCCAGATTTGGAGAAGAGCTTCCGGTGGTTTCGGCACTGGAGATAAATGGCCAACAGATACATTTTATAGAGGGATATTTTTATATGGTTTTTCCATGGATGGAGGGAATCTCAGTTTTTCCACCGGACATTAAGAAGTATCATTGTGAAATCATGGGAGATCTGTTGGGAAGAATCCATGAATTAGATATCAGGTTGTCGGCTGGGGAAGATTCGTCAGAAGAAGTACCTTTATATAAATGGGAGGAATATTTACAGAAGGCGGTCAGGCAGGAAGTGAGTTGGGTGGAAGAATATAGAAAGAATCTTTCTGATCTGCAGAAGCAAAACCAGAAAGCATGTGATGCCGAACAGGTCTTAAAAAGAGAACAAGTCATCAGCCACAGAGATCTGGATCCGAAAAATGTGATGTGGAATGGAGAAGGGGCACATATTATTGACTGGGAAGCGGCAGGGCCAGTTAATCCGTATCAGGAGTTCGTAGAATGTATTCTTTACTGGGCGGATGACGGAAAGGATGGTCTATCAAAGGATTTGTTTGATGCTTTTGTGAGAGCTTACAGGAAACATAAGGATCTGGGAAGAGTAGACTGGGAAAGTGTATCAGCGGGAAGCTGTTCGGGAATTTTGGGGTGGCTTGCATATAATATCAGACGTGCACTTGGAATTGAGGCAGCAGATGAGGAGGAAATCCGCTTGGGAGAAGAACTGATTCCAAGAGCAATTAAAGAATTTGAGAATTATCAGAAGAAAGTAAATCTAATCCAAAAGTGGATAAAATAGCGGAAGCAGAAATTTCAAATACAGGAACATAAAAAAAGAGGAGGCGAACCAGCAAAGAATTCCGGCTTAGAAAAAGTCTGGATTGATTTTGCAGGATTGAGGGGTTAAAAATCGGTATTAACCGATAGCCTCTCAAGCAGTCTCTTCTTTTTTCGTAAATATCAGGAGTGTTTTACGGAAAAGTCCGGGTAGAAACCTCTCAGTGTATTCATAATGAGCTTAAATGTAAGTTCAGCCATATGCTGAGGGCTTGCAGAAGATTCTTCTGATAGCCAGGTCTTGACCAGACCGATACAGCCGGATAGACAGAAGGCGTAGTAGTATGTCAGATCATCCATTTTCTCCGGGAACGTTTTCTTGAGAGCGTTCAGGCTGTGTTCGGAAAGGATGTTCTCAATCCGGTGCAGGAAGGAGATGTCACCGTTGGGTCCCAGGAGGGCGGCGCAAATATCCCGGTTTTCCGCGAGAATGGAGAAAATGTCCTCGATGAACGGGAAGCTGTCTTCATTGAATGGACTTACCGGATGGGTATGGATCAGATCCTCGATCTCCCCGGTCAGTTCGTTTTCGATCTTTTCCATCATGTCATAGATATCCGTATAGTGCAGATAGAAGGTGGAGCGGTTGATATCCACTTTTTCTACGAGTTCCTTGACTGTGATCTCTTTTAAACTCTTTTCTTTCAGAAGTTCGGCCAGTCCCTGACGGAGCTGGGCTCGTGTCTTGCGAATCCGACGGTCCATAGTTTTCGACATGAAATATTTCCCCCTTTTAAAAATAATAGACACCACGTTGTTTGTTTATCCATTAACAGACAGAGCAGTGTCACATTAATGGTTGTATCTCTTTTCTGATTTTACTATAATTCATGGTGTCAAAAAAATCAACACAATATCTATTAATGGAATTAATATTGAAAAAAGAGAGGAGACAGGAGACGATGTTGAGGCAGGAATGGCACAGGCTGTTTAAAAATAAGATTTTATTGATCGTTATAGTCGCGGTCATTACGATCCCGACAATCTATACCACGCTTTTCCTTGGATCCATGTGGGATCCGTATGGGAATATCGATAAGCTTCCGGTGGCGGTCATCAACCATGATGTGCCGGTCACTTATGCAGATCAGAAGTTGGATATCGGCGGCACGCTGATGGATGAACTGAAAGACAATGATTCTCTGGATTTCCGGTTTCCGTCAGAGGCGGAGGCACAGAAGGGCCTTAAGGACGGCACGTACTATATGGTCATCACCATACCGGAGGAGTTTTCGGCTCATGCCGCATCACTGACGGACGCACACCCGGAGAAGATGACGCTGGCCTATGAAACGAATCCGGGAACGAACTATATCGCGTCCAAGATGAGCGAGACGGCAATGAAGGAACTGGAGAGCTCAGTACAGGAAGAGGTTACAAAGACGTATACAGAGGTTCTGTTCGACAAGCTTGCGGAAGTGGGTGACGGAATGCAGGAAGCAGCAGATGGTTCGGGTGAACTGAAAAGCGGTGCGAATCAGCTGGCAGATGGAAATCAGACGATTACCGACAACCTGCAGGTCCTTTCAGACAGCACCCTGATATTCGCGGACGGAAGCCGGGAACTGGAAGTGGGGCTTAGTCAGTATACAGATGGAGTCAGCGCAGTTGCAGCAGGGGCAGAAGAGCTGAAAAACGGTGTAAATGCGCTGGACAGTGGTGTAAATGATGCGCAGAAAGGCGGTTCTGATCTGGCAGCCGGCGCGGCGGATGTGGATGATAACATGACTGCACTTAATGCGGGACTGTCCGAACTGAATGCGGCGGCGTCCGCCCTTCCGGATGCAGCGGATGCCTTGAATGCCGGCGCGGCTTCATTAAGCGACGGTGCGGCACAGCTCTCCGGCGGGATTGCATCTCTGTCTGAAGGGGCAGCCGGCCTGAAAGATGGTGCAGATGCGCTTAGTTCCGGTCTGCAGTCTGCCGCTTCCAGTTCGCAGTCGTTGCGCAACGGGGCAGCCGGAATCAGTCAGGCACTGTCGACACTCGCCGGGGCGGAAGGCGTGCCGGAGGAAGTGAGGGCACAGATTGCAGCAGTGCAGCAACAGATGGACAAATTTTCCGCAGGCGTTTCTGCCTATACATACGGTGTCGATAAGGCGGCGGTCGGGAGTGCGCAGCTTGCATCGAAGATTCCGGATCTTCAGAACGGCATTTCCACCGTACAGGATGGAGCAGATTCCCTTAAAAACGGGATCGGGCAGCTTCAGACCGGAACTTCCGCATTGGCGGAACAGGCTCCGGCGCTGGCGGGGGGAATTTCCACTGCTGCGTCAGGTGCGGATCAGCTTCAGAAGCAGGGAACATCGGTACTTCGGCAAGGAGCTGCGAATCTGGACAGCGGTCTGGGAGAGTTGGCACAGGGAAGTGCGAAGCTGAAAGATGGAACGGATACGCTTGTCTCCGGCGCCGGACAGCTTACCTCGAACAGCAAAGCGCTGACAGAGGGTGCGGCAAAGCTGACAGATGGAGCCGGACAGATCCGCAGCGGTGCCGGACAACTCTCTGATGGAAGCCGCGAACTGGGCGATGGGATCGGCCAGATTTCGGAAGGCGCGGATACGCTGTCAAAAGAACTGGGAAGCGGCGCAGAGCAGATCCGAGAAACGAATACATCGGATCAGGCGGTGGATATGTTTGCCGCACCGGTAGATACGGAAGAGACACAGATCACGGAAGTGGCCAACAACGGTCATGCCATGGCGCCGTATATGATGTCTGTGGGTCTGTGGGTTGGCTGCATTGCGTTCAGCTTGATGTATCCGCTGACCAGTCATGCCGGGCAGATGAAATCCGGTTTCCGCTGGTGGATCAGCAAAGCATCCGTGCTCTATCTGATCGCAGTTCTCCAGGCAGCAGTTATGATCGGCGCACTGCATATATTTGATGGTTTTACACCTGTGCAAATGGGAAAAACGGTCCTGGTAGCGTGCACGGCGTCACTTGCATTCATGTCGGTGATGTACTTCTTCACCAGTCTGCTGGGGCGCGTGGGAAGCTTCCTGATGCTGATCTTCATGGTAATCCAGCTGGCCGGCTCCGTGGGTACATACCCTTATGAACTGTCCGGATCATTCGTGCCGTATCTTCACGACTGGGTACCTTTTACCTATACGGTACAAGCGTTCCGCAGCACCATAAGCGGCGGGGAGAGTATCCGGGGCTGTCTCATTTTCCTGATGATTCTGTTCCTCGTATTTACAGGACTTACGATCCTGGAGTTCACTGTGAAGGCCCGGAAAATGCGGGAAGGAAAGAATACATGGATGGTGTGGCTGGAAGAGCATGGACTGGCATGATGGATGAAGTTTTTAAGGGGCTGTCCTGAAAGCATTATTCAGAGACCCGCCATAAGCAAATATCCCAAATAAGCTCGCCTTTTGGCGGGCTTATTTTTTTCTATATTGTAAACTTTGGCTTTATAATAAATGTTGAGGTATATGAAATTTTATTCATATACTTCTGCATTTTTGTTTTATAATGTAAGCAAAAAACTCCAGGTGCAGTCTGACATACAAGAGTACTCGGAGGCTCATAATTCATGAACAGATGAAGTTCTTACTAAGGGCTGAAAAGTGGAGGAATATCTTCGAAACTGTTGATAAACCAGGAAGGATAATGGAATGAGAAAACGATATATCATTTGTTTTATTAGTATTACTGTGAAAGAAAGTAGAGGACAGCCAACAAATGGCGTACTTTAATAAGCTG
>CAUWJP010000016.1:0-63160 GCA_963559135.1 uncultured Sellimonas sp. | reverse complement strand
ATTTTGGTGCAAGCGTGATTCATGGGCAGCGTAGCAATATTTTGCGCTTACAGAGTATTGCTGGATTCGCGTTATTAATCAACTTATTTTTATAAGAAAAGAAAATTTTGTTATCGGAGATATAGAAGACTTTAAAAGATTTATTAAATTAAACACATTAGCTGGAGAAGATTGGAGTAGAGTATGGAAAGGAAGAAATTAAAATGGATGTCATTTTACAAAATCATACATTGTATGATGAGGCGGTGATAGAATATTATTATCAAAATTTAAAATATGAAAATAAAAATGGAAAAAGGGAATTGGCTGATCTGAGTCGTCACTTTATAATCATTGAAGTATTTATTGGAATTGTAGTTTGTACTTTGATTGGATCAGACAAATGGATCTATAGTATTCCGCTTATTGCAATAACTTTTATATTTTTATATTATTGGACAATAAGTTATACTAAGAAAATATTTTTAAAATTAGATTCAAATTATTCTTATAAAAGGTATAAAGAGAAAGTAACTTATAACTTTTATGACGATAAGCTGGAAATTATAAGAAAGTACGATAGAACCATTATTGAATGGAAGAATATAACCTGTTGTAATATCAAAAAGAATCTTTGTTGGTTAGGATATGGTAATAAAGGGCTTGTAATTAATGGCGATGAATTTAGTTTTGGTACAGAGGAGCAATTTATTACATTTATAAAAAATAAAAATCACATTAATATCAATTTAGAGTAATTATTAGATTGAAATAAATGTTAGGGATCAAATAAGAATCCCTTTTCCAATTCATAAATCCATTTATTGGATTTATGGATGGACATATCTCAAATGATTACAGTTACATGTTATCTTTGGAATATGATAAAGTTGCCAAAATATGACTGACACATCATGTTAGAAGAGACAAAAATGAAAGAATCGAGGGGTGTATGAAGAATATTTATAAATTATGTGGGAAAACCAGTCTTTGTTTTTACCTGCTGTTTTTATATCAGGCATGGTATGTATGTCAGTATGGTGGGCTGAGAAGGCATTTGCTGATTTTGCTGATTAGTCTGTCTGGAATTTTGCTTAGTTCTGTACTATGGATGATTGCAAGGAAAAAGATGCAGCAAACATCTTAGCTCGAGAATAAAGTTCTTTTACGAATAGAGATTTTTCTTGCGTTGCTTGGTACAATCTATTTTGGCGGGCGTATCATTTATTCAGCAATTCCGTACAACGGGCATTTGTCATGGAAGCTTGATGAATTATGGAAGAAAAGGGAAGTAGATTTTGTCCACGATAACTTCTTTGAAGATGGTATCGAAGGAATTCTGACGGATTTAGAGGAAAAGCTTGAGATGCCGAAAAATCTTTATGTGGTAAATGGATTTAAGATGTCCTTTAATGAGACTGGGAAAGTTCAGACCTTAGATACCTTTCTTTACGGAAAAAATAAAAAAGGAACAGAAAAGACATATCTGATTACTTATGACAGAAAGATAAATGAGAAGATTATTGTTTGGGTGAACGGAGAAGCCAATGCCGATTATAATGCCGATATGCGTTTTGAGCCAATGCTCCGGATATTGGAGAAAGCAGACAGCGAAAATCAGGTGAAAATGTGGTCTTCAATTTTGGAAAATGAGACCTATGAACTTGTATATTATGGGCGCCGGTCTTTCGGAGTGATGGACGGGCTGCGTTATCTTCCCGGTGATGCAGACGGAGATGGTGTTGATCAAGGAAGTGAAAATTTTACACAACTTTTCAATGGCGGAGAAATTGTGGGATTTGAGGTTTCTCTTCACATGCCAGCTGTGAAAGATATCACTCCTGTTCGCTATATGATGGAACCAGAATATATCAGCCAGGAAGTGTTAGATAAAGAACAGATGGATGAGGTAAAAGATGTGGAAAGCTGGACAGTAGATCAGACAGACGGCAGTATGTATTTCTTTTTAGATGATAAGATAGGATGGCGTCTGGTGGTGGCTGATGCGGCGGCGGGAAGCAGATTTTACCAGTTGGAAAAAACTGCGGATGGCGGTGACACATGGGAAATGGCAAACCAGAATCCCTTTGGCGGAAATCTTGGGGTAACAGAGGGGTTGGAATTCTTTGATAAAAATTTCGGGTTTGCAGGGCTGACAGGAGCTTCCCAGTCCCATTCCAGCCTTTATGTCACCAGGGATGGAGGTACAACCTTTACGGAACTTCAGCTACCTTTGGAGACTGTGACAGAGCTACCGCCTTTGGCAAAAGAACTTAACTTTACCATAGAAAATTATAAATACTGTGAGATGCCGAAAAAGAAAGAGGATATCCTGACTATAAAGCTTTTAACAGGAGCTGGGGAAATCCAGGGAATTCGCTTTGAGTCAAAGGATAACGGAGAGACATGGGCATATGCTGGAATTAGTGTAGAGTGAGTATACATATGGAATGTCAGAATCTGGGGTTGGTTACCTGGATGTAATTTTAGACATTAGTATTCTTTGCTATAGCTTTAGATTTAAGATGCAATGGTTGGCTGTAATAGTTAATGCAATTGTAAAGTTTGTTACTAATCAGGCCAAAACCACACAGATGTCCAGCATAAATTGACAATTTGTAAGGCAAGTAACTGGAAGATTGTAAGTTAAAAAACATTGTGGTTTAAAGATTATATATTTCTTTATGCCACATTTTTTGTAACATAAATGTCACAAGCAGCTTTTATTTTGAGCAAGATAATTTATGGGAAGGATAGATCTTTATGATAAGATTTTTGAAAATTTTTTTTGGAACAGTCTTCACACTTCTTATTTTGATTGGAAGTTGTGTGTTTTATGCTTTTAAAATCGAACCGTATCGTATTGCATCAAATCAATTATATTTAAACGAAAAAACTTCTGATTTTATTAAAGTTGTTCAATTCTCAGACACGCATATAAAAGCGGATTTTAATTATAAGAACCTGGATAAGGTTGTAAACTATATCAATAAGCAAAATCCAGATGTTGTTGTGTTTACAGGGGACTTGTATGACAATTATGCCAAGTATCATGATGATGAACATATCATAAAAGAACTACAAAAAATCAATGCAACATATGATAAAATAGCAATATGGGGGAATCGCGATTGCGGTGGTGGAGCTGCCAGACAGTATGAAAATATTATGCAGCAATCAGGATTTACTGTGCTGAAAAATGAAAATTGGTATGTGACTACTGATTCAGATAAAAAAATATTATTTACAGGGTTAGATGATAGTATGCTGGGAAATGTATATATGCCGGATTCTACAAAGATATATGATTCGAATTACAATATTCTGTTAATACATGAGCCAGATACAGCAGACTCTTTTCAAGAATACCCTTATGATTTAGTGTTGAGCGGACATAGTCATGGCGGGCAAGTTAATATCCCGTTTATTCCTGCTATTAATCAAAAAGCTATCTCTTCTACAAACCTCGCTAAAAATTATGTCAGCGGAATGTATGAATTAAATTCAAAGACAAAAATATACGTAAATACAGGAATCGGAACTACACATGTTTCTGGTCGGTTGGGGGTTGTTCCAGAAATATCTATATTTCATATTTATTTATAATAATTGGAATTGATAAGGCTACGTTGTTAATAGTTAATAGTGTGTTAAAAGAGATACACTCTCTTATTTGATGTTATATAAAGGTAAATTAGACCAAATAATAATGTGCTTGTATGTAGAAGTAATATGTAAAATACAGACTATGTATGTCACTAATTTAAGATCAGGTTTAGAGTACATAGTAAAAGAACAAAATGATTTGGCAAAAGATTACTATAAAAAAATCGCCCAGCCTGTGAGAGTCTGAGGCGATTTTTGATAGGGTATCTTATTGTCATTTATTGTCATTAAGAATTTGAATGGCGATTTCCTTTGCGGCAGTGCTTGATGTGTTGCCTGCATCTGATTGTCCGAGATATACACAAAAATATTTATTTCCTTCTAGTGTTTCTGCAAATCCTGTGAACCATGCATCTACAACAATACCCTCTGCTTTTCCCATTCCTGTTTTTCCATAAATAGATATTTCCGTATTATTCTCTTCTGATATCAACATTACTTGTTTTAAAATATTTTGTGTTCTTTCTGAGTAGGTGGAGTCAGTTCCGAAGATTCGTTCCATCACTTCAACCTGTTCTTTTGGAGAAATTTTCAAAGACGATTCTATCCAGAAACCTGTTAAGGCTCTATTGTTGTTATTAGTATTTAACTTTCCCTCCCAATCAGAAATATCACAATTTCCATATTTCAGTTTATTAAGTTCATTCTGCATTTTCACCTTGCCAATGTCATCAGTGACCTGACGAAAATACCAAACACATGAGGTACGAAATGCATCAGAAAAATTGATATCTCTATTCCAGTCCTCATTCCAAAATATTTCACCGCTCCAAGGACGCACAGAATTATCAGGATCAATAATTCCGTTTTCTAAACCGATTAACGAAGAGATAATTTTAAATGTAGAACATGGAGATCTCTGCGTTAGAGCCAGTTCTTTATTATATATCATATAGTTTTTTTCTGTTGGATCGTATACTATTGCGGTCCCGGTTAAGCCTTCAAAATAATTAGACCAATCTACTTCAGTTAGTGTGGGTTCTTGTGATTCTACTACAGAAAATTTCTCTGGAGTAGGATCTTTTGTATCCTGTTGTATATTCTTAGCGTCTGAATTATTATGATTCGTGCAACCTGAAAATGCAAATATACCAACCAAAATTCCAATAATTAATAGATAAAAAGACTTGTTTTTTTTCATATTATTTCTGCCTATCCTAGAAATTAGTTATTCTATAAATGTTTCATAAACCTACATTAACTATATAAGCCGATACTTTTAAGCTTTGATTATCTTGATAAACACTAGTGTTAATAGGCATCAACCTCCTTAGCTTTTGGGAATAAAGTATTTTCATTTTTAAGAGAATAAAGAATTTAATATTTCTATAGTTATTTCTGAAGCAGCACTGCCGGTGGCATTCTCGGAATTCTGAAGGTTGGTAGCAAAACAATAAGTATTTTCACCGTGTTCAATAAAGCCAATAAACCAACCGTTTGTATTTTGTCCATTCAATGACCCAATACCTGTCTTTCCATATAATTTTCCAATGGATGTATCAGAAATAAATAAGGCATCTTTTATTGCTTGAATATTTTTTTCCTCAAACTCCCATTTATTTTCCAGAAGTTCAGATAATAGGATTACCTGTTCTACCGGTGAAATCTTTAAGGAAGATTCGGACCAATAATCTTCAATACCAGCTGATAAATCGCAATTCCCATATGAAATTTTGTTATAATAAGAATAAAGTGTTTGGTATCCTATTTGTGTATCAAGATTTTGAAAATACCAATTAACAGAATTACGTAAAGCTGTAGTAAGGGTTTGGTCTTTGTTCCATGAATCAAAATAATAGTTTGTTCCGTCCCAGTGCTGATTAGAAGAATTATAATTGATTACACCTTCCTCTAATGCAAATAAACCACTATAAATTTTATAAGTGGAATCCGGAGAAACTCGTTTGGTGCTTAAATCTTTATTATAAATTTTGTATCTATCATTTGTCATATCATATATTACAAAGCTACCACTTGTTTTACTGAAATAAGAAGATAGGTCTATGTCATCTATATTTTGGGAAGTCAAATTATTAGATGAGTCTCGTGATGCATAGACAGTTAATAAGGGACTAATGCAGTATACTAGAACACAAGCGAACACTAAGATTACAATGCTGTTTCTCTTATGCTTTTTAGAAATTTTTTGATAATTTGCTATTTCTTTTATTCTATCTATAATGACCTTTTTTTCTCCACCTAAACGAGAGAGTGGAGAGAGAAAAGCATTGTGTTGCATTTTTTCAGCATATCTTATTAATGTATAGCCATAATCTATACAGTTGTTTTTCCCTATGATGTTAATTACTGAGTTGTCGCATGCAATTTCCCGATCTTTTTGTAATATATGAAATCCGTACCAAATGAATGGGTTAAACCAATATATGATCTGTAAAATGCAACTTATATAATTTAATGCAGCATCCTTGTGTTTATAATGCTGTAATTCATGTAAAAAGATATAATATACATCCTGTTCAGACAGTAATATATCCATATCTTGAGGAATAATTACCTTGGGATATAGAAGACCGTAAGAAACAGGGCTTGAAATATTACATGAAGCGTATAAAGCGACATGTCGTCTTATTTTTAATTTTTCATGACACGAAATGTATTGTTGGTATAGTTCTGGTTCGTTTTCAGAAGTTATCAAAAAAGCTTTTTTTTGGATTAAATGAATTTTAACAATATTATATATAAAATATACTAATGTAAACAAACACCCGATTATCCATATTGCAAATAAGTATTTATCAAGATCATACAAATTAAAATTATCTTGAGCTGACGCAAAATCAGAAGTACCTAATTGAACAGATAAATTTATATCATCAAGTTGTTTTGTAGAAGTATTTACAATTTTACCCGTATCTTGTTGGAAAAAGTGTTGTAACTTTATTAATAATTGATGTGGTCCGATATTTTTGAATGGTATGAAAGGAATAATAAGCGCACATACAAAAATGTACCACAAATAATACCGACTATTAGTTGTAATATAATTTTTTAATAGTTTTTTGAGTAATAGAATTATCCCCAATAAGATACTGATAGTGAGATTACATAATAAAAAGTGAATCGAGAACATTAGGTTTCATCACCACCATTCAATTTAGAGTCTATAAGATGATACATATTCTTTAAATCGCTGTCAGATAATTGGGCATTGGATAGTAAGGAAGATAATAGCGGAGCCATTTCACCATCATAAAAGCGAGATAAAAAATTATGGTTCTCTTGTGATAAATATTTATTTTTAGAGATAATGGGAAAATAGTAATACATACGCCCTTTTTGTTCATAAGAAATAACATGTTTTGACACTAAACGAGATAATAACGTATGAACTGTTTTATTACTCCAATTGTGTATAGATGGAACTTTTTCACAAATAGAATTTGTGCTTATTGGTGACTCATCCCATATTATTTTCATGATTTCATATTCTGCTTCAGATATTTGTGGTAATTTATCCATGTTTATTCTCCTTTAATCTTACTTTCGTAATAATTATAGAGCATTGAAATAGAAACGTCAAGAAGGCTATTGACAAAAAAGTGATAATAGAATATATTACAAACGTAAGATATGGAAACAGGAGACAATTATGAAAAGAAAAAAATTTGAATGGACAGGTAGATTGATATTAATAATATTTTCTTTAATTTTAGTATTGAGCTTGATTTTTTTTATTACGAAACAGACACATAAGAACACTACTGAACAATTGCTAACCGAATATATGAATTATATCAATAAACATGAATATGAAAAAATGTATAAAATGATTTCTAAAGAACATTCATCGAATATTTCTATGGAAGAATTTGTAAAGAGAAATAAAAACATATATGAAGGATTAGAAACGAAGGATTTAAGCATTAAAATTTTAAATGAGAAATCCAATGGTAAAGAGATTTCATATCTTACATCATTTAATACTCTTGCAGGTGAAGTGAAATTTCAAAATGAAGTAAACTTTATAAAAGAAAAATTTGAATATAAACTTGTTTGGAAAGATAGTATTATTTTTCCGCAATTAGAGTCTACAGATAAAGTACGAATAGATACTGTAGAAGCAGAGCGAGGACAAATTTTAGATCGGAATGGAAAAGTGTTAGCTGGAAAAGGGGTTGCATCATCAGTTGGGCTAGTGCCGGGTAAAATTCAGGATAAAGAAAACACAATAATTAAACTTGCGGAGTTGCTTGAAGTGGATATTGATGTGATAAAGAACAAATTGTCTGCAGAGTGGGTAAAAGATGATTCATTTGTTCCTATAAAAACAATTCCTAAAGTTAGTGAATTGGAATTAATGAAAATTAATCCGGATGAAAATCTTGTAAAATTAAAGGAAAATCAAGAGGAATTACTATCAATTCCAGGTGTTATGATTAACGATATCGAAGTTAGAGACTATCCTTTAAAAGAAGCAGCGTCACATTTGGTTGGATATATTCAAAAAGTTACAGCGGAAGATTTGGAAGAGAATAAAGGGAAAGGTTATGATTCCAATAGTGTTATAGGGAGAAGTGGTATAGAAAGTTTATATGAAGATAAATTAAAAGGTCAAAATGGTTGCATGATATATATCGAAGATGAATTTGGAAACAGAAAAGATATTATTGTAGATAAACCGGTTCAAAACGGAGAGGATATTCAATTAACAATTGATGCAGAATTGCAAAAAGTCTTGTATGAACAGTTTAAGGATGATAAGAGTTGTTCTGTTGCTATGAACCAATATACAGGAGAAGTTTTGGCACTGGTCAGTACTCCTTCTTTTAACTCAAATGATTTTGTAATGGGAATGTCAGATAAATTATGGAAAAGCTTAAATGAAGATGAAAGGCAACCTTTGTACAATCGATTCAGACAGGTATGGTGTCCCGGATCAACATTTAAACCTGTTACTGCAGTGATAGGGTTAGACACAGGTATTCTTGATCCTGTAGAAGATTATGGAAACGAAGGTTTAAGCTGGCAAAAAGACTCGTCATGGGGGGATTATTATGTGACCACATTACATGAGACTGAACCTGCAACACTGGAAAATGCAATGATATATTCTGATAATATATATTTTGCAAAAGTAGCACTTAAACTGGGGGAAAATAATTTAACTAGCTTTTTAGAAAAATTGGGGTTTAACAAAGAAATACCATTTGATATTAAAATGTCAATATCACAGTATTCAAATACAGAAGGAATAAAGTCAGAAATTCAATTGGCAGATAGTGGATATGGACAAGGTCAAATCTTAATAAATCCATTGCATTTAGCTTCTATTTATTCCGCATTTAGTAATGATGGAAATATAATTGAACCGACGTTACTATATAACCCAAATTATAATCCCAATATATGGATGCCGGAAGTTATTCAAAAAGAAAGTATTCATACTGTTTTAGAGACAATGAAGAAAGTTATTAGTGAACCAACAGCAACGGGATATGGTTTACATAGAGAGGAGTACACTTTGGCTGGAAAAACAGGAACGGCAGAAATAAAGCTTTCAAAAGAAGATGCAACAGGAACAGAATTGGGGTGGATGGCAGTTTTTACAACTGATCCTAATATTGAGAATCCAATATTGCTAATTAGTATGGTTGAAGATGTAAAAAATATTGGTGGCAGTGGTTATGTAGTTCAAAAAGATAAAAGAGTATTGGATCAATATTTACGATAGGAATGAGATGAAAAAAGGTGAAAATGTTAATGAAGAAAATGTTGGCTATTATTTTGGTTTCTTTAGTATTATCCGGATGTGAAAAAAATGGGTCTCAAAATGATCTTATAATTAATAATACAGAAGAAGAGAATGTGGTGATGGATGAAAATGATGATTATGAATTAAAAAATATTGAAATGGGGAGAAAAGAAGAAAAAGACATTAGTGATCGCTTAAGGAAAATGGTTGGAAAATGCAAAAGGATATACAGTCAGGCAGATAAAGGTAATGCGTCAAATATTGTTCTTGAAGAAGAGACAGTTCATACAATGATCGAAAGTATTGCAGAAGAGAATGTTGCCATTACCTGTGGCAGTCATGATTATAATATGTTGAATTATAAACAAGTTGATGATGCTCTTTCTTTGGCAAAAACAGGAGAAAATACTGAAACTGAATTTTTTGTAATTAATACAAGTGGTGTTTGGATATATAATAAACTTCAATTTAAAAACAAAGATTTATATGTAACATCAGCAACAGCTGCATTTGATGATAATATGAGTCCACATATTGTGCAGATAGAAAAAATTCAGGTATATGATTGGAACTATACTGATAAAGGGTGGATTATATGGGAGAAGGCATTATCAAGAAATCAAGAAATGGATATGCATGTTTTTTATAGAATTTTGCCACTTGATGAACAGTGCAGAGAATTAGGAAATAAATGTATTACACCGGTTAGTTACTTTTGCAATAATCTGTTCCTCGTAGATTGGAATCAAAACAGTTTGGAAAATATAGAGTTTAATGATTTGTTTGAGTTTTTATACACAATGAAGTATGGGGAGAAAATTGATGAAAAAAAATATGCATCAGGCATTCCTAAAGTAGAATTTGAAGAAGTGGTCACAACTTATTTTGATATTTCAATAGAAACCTTGGAAATATATGCTCAATACGATGACGTGAAGGGGGTATATCCATGGGAAGCAATTGGTCCATGGAATCGAATTCAACAATTCCAACCTTTCCCAGAAGTAGTGAATTGTATAGAAAATGAGGATGGATCATTAACTTTGACAGTAGAAGCTGTTTTTCAGGAAGAAGGAACAGATTGTTCATTCAGACATGAAGTGACAATCCGAGAAGAAGGTGACAAGTGGATATATTTGGGAAACTGTATTGAACGTGAGGGAGCATATAAAATTCCAGAATATAAACCGCGAAGAGATTTTTAAGTAAATTAAGAAAATAGATTTTTTTATAACTGATATTGTAATTGGAGAGGAAGAGTATGAAAGTTAGATTAATGATCATTATTGGTGTCATTAGTTTTCTACTAGGAGGATGTAATAAAATACAAAAAAATTCAAATCAAGTACAATTAGTTCAAAGAACTGAAGAAATTCTGGTAGAATCCGAAGATTTGGCAGATGATTATTTTCATATATACAAAGAAAGATGGAATCAAAGCAATAGAAATTCATTGAAATTACAACAAGACATTATTGAATATTTAGGCAGAAAAAACTATATTGCGGTTGACATAAATAATCAAATAGATATGGTAAATGGAGAACTAGTGAAAAAATTTTGCAAGAATGTGCAAAACGAGGTTAATGATAGTATAACAATTTTTTCTATTATGGAATCAGGAGGATTTGTGAGATATGATTTAAACTCTCAAAATGGGGAAATTTATGCCATATGTAGTAATATGACTTGGGATCAGGACGCTCCAGAAGCTGAGTACATTAATGAATTTCAAGTACAATCATGGAAGTATACAAAAAATGGGTATTTTTTCATAGAAGAATATGATCGACAGGGATATGATGGATATCATGGGAAAATTGGATTTCGTGTGGAACCATTGGATGAAGCATGTCGGGAGTTGAATAGAAAGTATGTTATGCCAGTAGGTTATGCTGGAAATAAGTTATTTATAACGAATTGGAATCAAAGTGATTATTCACAACTTGATTTTTATGATCTATATGAGATTATGTATCTTTTAAAATATGAAAAATATGTTCCATATAATTATAGTCAAGAAGGAGTAGAATATTATATTCCAAAACAAGATTTTGAGGAAGTTATTCAAACATTTTTAACAGTTGAAAGTGAAGTATTAGAGTCTAATGCCATTTATAATGCAGAAACAAAAACGTATTTGTACAGACCAAGAGGATTATATGACTATGGATCAACGTATGAACCGTATCCAGAAGTAGTATCATATGAAAAGATGGATGATGGGAAAATTAAACTTATAATTAATGCGGTGTGGGAAAGAACAATGCAGGATAATGCAATGACAAGTGAATTAGTCATTCAGCCGTTAGATAATAACCGTTTTCACTATATATCCAATCAAGTTATTAAGTCGAACTTAGATGACACTTCTAAATGGTACCGAAACCGTTTGACCTATGGAGAGTGGAATAAGATTTATAAAGAAAATGATGAAATAAAATAGAAAGTTTATTTATGAGCGTTTGCTTGAAATTTAAAAGGGCAGGTGAAGCATTATAGAAGTTGAAATTCTTATTCGAATAAAAGAAGAGGGGAATTATAAAGAAATTTTGCTTTGTAATATGAATTATATTGCAAAAAAAATTGCTCTACAAGAAAAAAATATATTAAATCATGCAGATTTGTACTTGGATTACAATAATAGAATAGCATTTCACAAAAACAGAAAAATTAATCTAACAGTAAAAGAATTTGATATCCTATTTTTCCTTGCGAGTTATCCTGGGCAGGTATTTACTCATCGACAGATATATGAAACTGTATGGGGAAAAGAATATTTCTGTGATGAAGGAAATGTTACCGCACATATAGGTCATATACGAAAGAAAATAGAACTAGATCCCCGAAATCCCGTTTTTATCCAAACCGTGCGAGGGATAGGGTATAAATTTGCGAAGAAATAGGACAGGTCCCGCTACATACGGAGTACCTGTCCTATTCTTTATTTGTTCTGCCTAACAGATAATCAGAAGTTACATGGAAATAATCAGCAATTACACTTAATTCATAATCTGGAACAAACCGTGTCCCTTTTTCAATTCTTAAAATTGTCAATTCCGTAAAATCAATCCCAGAAAGAGAAAGACGTGCTGCCAAAATCTTTTGGGAAATATCCTGTTTTTTCCTTAATTCTTTAACGCGAGATCCTATTACGTTTTTGCGTTCACCATTCCAATATATTTTCATAATATCCTCAATGTTTCTAAAGATGAAGTTACATTATTGATTCTAGCGAAATGGAATGGTAATATACTTCTAAAGATGAAGTTTTAAAAATTATTTTATACAACATACAAAGAAGAATAATATAAAGCAATTATTATGTGTTTCGGAGTGGAAATAGAGGAATAATAGAACAAAAGAAAAAAAGATTTGGTACGATGAAAGGAAGAGGGAAGCATGGATGAGCGAGTATGGGAAAAAACTGCACAGTTTTTAAAGGAACTTCGATGTGAGGATACCGGAAGACTTTCACAGTTACAATTACCAGAGTATCAAAAGGCTATGAAAGAAAAATTTTCATATCAGCCGATTTATGAGCAGACAGTTTGTGAAATGACAGATGAACAAAAATGTGTCATTGAGAAATATGTTGGCTTGACAGAACAATGTGCAGAAGAAGAAAACCAACAAGCTTATCTGCAGGGAATGGTGGATATGCTGCTTTTACTATCCGGAAGCGGAATATTGAAAGTTCCCTCCAACATGTTGGAAAAAATCAAGCAATGGAAATGATCAAGCGGTTCATGCATGTGCATGGACCGCTTTGCTAATGTTAAAACTAGAAAAAAGCTAGATAAAATTTGGAATAAAAACAGAATCACTCTGTAACATCAATTTACGTGCATTCATCCCGATTCTTAAGAAGGGTAAGGATATTTTCTAAGATAATCTGACATTCGCGCTTGGAACATTTTGAGAGTAAACGTGTAATCTCAGCGGCAGTATCATCTCTTGTAGAATATAGATAAGCATCTACGGAAAGATTTAATTCTTTGGCAATCCGAAGAAAAAGAGAAAAGCTTGGATTGCATGCGGCACGCTCAATATTTCCATAATGTGTAAGATTAACTTGAAGTCTTTCAGCCATTTCTTCTTGCGTTAAACCAAGTTTTTCACGGTAGCTACGAATCATATCACCTAAACGACTATCAATCTGCGCCATGTGTACTATTCACCTCCATGAAATCTAGTGTATTATGCAACATTGGAAAAGTGAAAATAGTAGTGAACAATATTTGATGTGGTGTATTAAGCAATATTAAAAAAGAAAATGGGATAGAGGCACATAATTTATAATAAGGGATTGATGTGCAATATTAGGCAATAGGAGAAGATTCAGTCATAAGAAAACGTTAAAAAAAGCGTAACAGCAGATAGAAAAAAATGCGGTTTTAAATATGGTGTCTCATACCATATTTCATATACTTATAAATATAATTGTCAAAAAAGAAAGACGTTACTGTGGATAGAAAATCTGCAGTGCATCTTTTTCTATTGGAGTAATCCAAGAAATAGAAGCCCACCACTTCCGATTTGATTTTCGAAAATTCAAATCGGAGGAAAAATGATATGGCATATAACAAAGCAAAAGAAGAATATAAATGGAAAGTATGGAAGGAACAAGAAGAGAAAAAATTACGTGAACTAGGCGTCTCAGAAGAGGTTATTGCAGAACTTCGTGATTATGACTGGAATTGTTTTAAACAAGAACGTAACTACAAAAATCATCAAATGCCTGATACAGATTTTATAGAGAGAACTGAAGATGCTTCCGGAAAGTGGGAAATTCAACAGCCTGTTAACGTGCAAGACTTCATAAAGTCTTTAGATGACAATAAACTAAGAAAAGAACTGCAGAAGTTGGATCAAGTAACATTGTATATTATTCTTTTAAAAACGTTTGGTTATGGTACAGAGGAAATAGGGAAATTGCTTGGAATGAAAGCGAATACAGTTTCTGCACGAATGAAACGCTTGAGAAAAAAATTAAAAAAATATTTTTTTTAGCGTCATATTTTGTTGTGGAAGTTGGCTAGTAAGTAGGAGAGGTAAGTTCTCTCCTAAGTAGGAATTTTTCCTATACATTTTCGGGAAGGTACTTAGTGCCTTCCCCTCCTCTGTTCCTTGATAATTGGATATCCGCATTATAGAAACTTTCCCATCCGGCGGAGCGTAGCAGAAAGAAACGCCATGACGATATAAAAGGATGGTTCAGTTATTCACTACAACGGACGGCATCAGTGATCATCGTTTTATATAAGAGCGCCCCTTTTATTCTGTAAGCATCCAGGCAGGAATGTGACGCCATGAGTCCGGGTGGATGATAATGATACACCAAAAGATCCGAATGCAGGGATAGATAAACCTTACGTTGTAATCAGTAAGACGTTTGGAATATCTGTGTGGATGTTTTGCCAGACATCCAGCTATAATGTGCCCATTTGATATCGGGGAAGTGAGAGGACAAATACGATATCCAACAACAAAAGAAAATCAATCGAAGTGTGCTGTTGATATCAGATACATGCAGCCAGAGTAACCAAATCTCTGGCTGTATTGATGTGATATTAACACAAATATAAAGATAAGAGGGTGGAAAGATGCATCGGAACGAATATCGGAGAATGGCACACGAAGAGGTGGAAGAGATATTCAGAGAAATACTTCCACAAGCAGGAATGAAAGTTCGGGAAGAACAGATCACACTTTGCCATCAAATGCTTTCCAGCCTGTGTGGAAACAAGATTGCATTATGCGATGCAGCAGTAGGGGTAGGAAAGACTTATGCATACCTGGTAGCGTGCATTCTTTTTCGAAAATACAGTCAATTGTTATCTGGATATTTTTCTATGTGCGGTCAGAGTCAGCCTATTGTGATCTCAACCTCAAGCATTGCATTGCAGGAAGCCATCCAAAGAGAATATATACCTTTTTTATCACAGGTTTTATTGAAGAAAGGAATCATATCTGCCCCTATCCAAGCAGTCATCCGAAAAGGGAAAGAACATTTTGTATGTGACAATCGGTTGGAGCTTCGGTTGGATGCAGTACGAAGAAAAGCAAAAAATCCACTGCAGAGAGAAGCTTTATATGCATTAAGAGAACAATATGACATGGACTCCGTACAGCATCTGAGTGGGTTTGACCGCAGGATGGTATGCGTCCCCAAATACTGCCCGGAAACTTGTGAGATGAGAACGTACTGTCGTTATCAAAAATATTTAAAAGAAGCTACAGATGAAAAAGTATTTATCCAGATCTGTAATCATAATTATCTACTGGCAGATACACTTCACAGAGCCAATGATTTCCGTCCTTTATTAAGAAATTATCAGGCACTGATCATTGATGAAGCACATAAATTTCCAGAAGCAGCAAGGCAGATGTATGGAAAGTCTTTCGGACCGGAAGATTTTATGGAAATCTGCAGTCTTTTAGAAGGGGAACATTATACCCATATTGCGGCAAAACTTCGGGAAGCATTTTCACAGCTCTTTGAAAGTCTGCCAAGACCACAGGGAGTGTTAGAAGAACAGGCACGTTTTCGCTTTGTTCTCAACAGGGAGTCCAGACAGGCATTAAGAAACAGCATCCGCTGGTTGCAGCGGGCGGAAGATCTGTTGATCGGGAATTTATCCAGATGGACAAAGAACCGGCTGGAAGAGAGCAGGGAAGTCCTGTTACAGTTTTTAAATGTGGACCGGAACAATATATTGTTTTTAGAGTATACATCAAAGGGACTGCCAGTGTTTTGCACTGTTCATCGAAAAACAGAAAGTTTGATAAAGGCAGATATTTGGGAGCGTGGCTTTCCAGCCATTCTTACATCTGGCACCTTAAAAGCAGGGGAGAGTTTTCAAAGGTCAGAGCAACTGAACGGACTCGAAGATGTCGGAAGAGTACGTGAATATCAGGCTGATTCACCGTTCGATTATGATGAAAATTGTTTACTATACATGCCAAGACGGAAGAGAAAAGTGTATGATAGCTATCATGGAGAAATCCGTTTCTTGTCTGAGCAGATCCGAAAGCTGGTATGTTCCACATTTGGACATACTCTTGTACTGTTTACCTCTTATTCTATGATGGGGAATGTATACAGAGAATTGAGAGGGAATCTCCCATTTCCGTTGTTGAAGGTATGGAAAGATTCCCAGTCAGTGATCCGTGAATTTAAGGCACAGAAAAATTGTGTGCTTTTTGCAGCTGGTTCCTGCTGGGAAGGCGTGGACTTTCCAGGAGATGTAGTATCTTCTTTGATTATTGTCCGTTTGCCATTTGCGGTACCCGATCCTGTGAGGGAAGCAGAAAGAGAACGATATCAGACTTTAAAGGAATATATTCAGAAAATCATAGTGCCGGATATGCAGATCAAACTGCGCCAGGGATTTGGACGAGCAATCCGGACGGAAACAGATACTTGTGTAGTGTCTATATTAGATTCCAGAGCAGGAAGAGGAGGGAAATACCACAAAGAGGTAATTGATGCACTTCCAGTATGTCGGATTACAGACAGAATGGCAGATGTAGAAAATTTTATTCGGAACCGAAAACGAATCGAATACTATATGTAACAGATTGTAGAGAAATTGTTGGTAGTGCTAAGTTTTCCAAAGAAAATAGAGAAAAATGTAGTGAGTATTTTAGGAGAAACCTTTCGGAATTGTTGGTATTTGTGAATAGCTTTCATAGCATAGAGTGGGTATACTGTGTATAGCGTTAGAGGAAAGGAAGTGAAGAAATAGAACATTTCATAGTGGATATGCAGACAGAAAAATCTAAGAAATACTATTTTATACGGGAAGAAGTCAGCCAAGAAATCGTTCTTCTTCCTTCCCAATATCTAATGCATAAAATGAGGGCGAAAGGTTCGCCAAACACCATCAAGAGAAGCGCTCTTGTGATTTCATATTACTTAAACTATCTGTCTGAGAATCAACTAACGATGGAAGATGTATGGAATATGAAATACGAAAAGCAACAGGAACATTTTACAGATTTTCTTATATGGTTAAAGGCTGGGATGCATAGCAAAGATGAGTACACGAAAAAGCCATACAATGAAACTTGCAATGCATATCTCAAGGAAGTGTTTCGATTGTACAATTTTGCTGAACAGCAGGAAGGTTGCGAGCAAAGTTTAAAAGTATTATCTGATGCACAATACATTGTAAGAAATTCTGTAGGAATTCGAAAGATATTGAATCGGAGAAGTTTTCACGGATACTTAAAGGAAACAGGACATATAGGAAGAACTATAGAGCAGGACAAGATCGTTATTTTACTAAAGGCATGTGCAAATTGCCGCGATCAAGTCCTGCTTTTATTATTAGCAGAAACAGGTTTCCGAATCGGAGAAATTTTGGGCAATCGCTATGCAACAGATATTGATTATGAAAACCATCTGATCTATGTAAATTTTAGAGAAGATAATGAAAATGATGCACGTGCCAAGAATGCAGAATTCCGAAAGGCAAAAGTCAGTGATGCGACATTCGAAATCTTAAAGTTTTATCTGGAAGAATATAAGGACCTGATCTTTCAACAAGAGTATCTTCTGGTCAATGTGTCTGGAAAATATGCAGGGAAACCAATGCAGGACAGCGGTGTACGGAGTTTGATGGAGCGTCTTGAAAAAAAGACCGGAATTAAAGTGACACCACATATGCTGCGACATTATTTCGCAAATACCAGGAGAAAGGCAGGGTGGAAACTAGAACTTATCAGTCAGGCACTTGGTCATCGACACATTGAAACAACTATGAAATATTTGAATATAACAGAGGAAGAACTGATGGAAGCAAGTGATGCATTTTACAGCCAGCACCAATCCCTGTATGGAGTTGATCATCTGTTATAGGAGGAGGCGGTTATGTGCCTGCAATCAGATTACTAGATACTGAGCATCAAACGGAATTGGCCTATTTGCATGAACAGCTTATAGAGGGAGAACCAGTACAAGACAAGTCATGGAGATATGCAGAAGAATATCTGATGCAGTTAGGAATTTATAATGTGATATTAGTAGAAGAAAATGATGTTCGAAATTATAAAAGGTTTCTGCTTGAGGACAGGGACTGTACGATCAGGGCAGCAAATAGTATGACATCATTTCTCAGAAACAAAAAAGCATACTGGATCGAACAAGAATATGGTGATCTACTGGAAGAAATTCGGCAGTGCGAAGGCATCGAAATGCCATTGACGGGTAATATCAAAAATTTTCTTATTCGGGAAGGGATACACCATATCCGAGAAATCGATTATTCTATCCGAGAAAAATATGAACAGTATCTTATGAAGGAAAAGAAGCCAGAACAGGTACTTCGGTATTTAAAGACATTGGATCGAATCAAGCAATATCATATCAGACAGGAAATGAAACAATTTGCAAACATAAAAAAATTTTATTTGAAATACGAACAGCAGATCCTTTTCCTGCCATATCTGCCAGATCAGAAACTGGCTATGGAATTTGATAAGGTACGTGATAAGACAGAATTGGTATGGGACTTTAGTGTCAAGGCTTCAGAAAAGATGAAACAGCAGATTTTTCAACTACTCATACATATTCTTGAGAATGTAAAGGATCCAAAGGATCGGAGAGTACGATTCCTGCTTCCTATGCAGTGGATGTATCAATATTGCATCAAGCAAGGGATAGTAGATATAGAAACCATAGAACAGGAAGAGATTGAAAAATTAGAAGAGATAGTAAAGCAGAAGGTGGTTAACTATAAAAACTCCATGCAGATTGTGGATAACAGTCGAAAAATTCTCTTTATGAGTGGAAAGCAGATCCACTGGCATGCAAATGTATGGTACATGGAAAGATTCCACCTTGCGCCAGAAAGAGTGAATCCATGTAATCCGGTGAATAGGTTATCTTTTTACCAAGTAGAAAATTTAAACAATAGAAAGCTGCTACAGGAATATGCAAGATATCAGATAGGAATCACAGGTCTGACCATTGGAAATATTCGAAGCCAGCAAAACTATGTGAAAAAATTTCTAAAGTATTTAGGGCCTGACGTATGTGCTCTTGATGTAACTGAAAAACAGATAGGTGCATATTTTAAGGAAATCCAGCAACAAGAAATTCAAGCAGAAACTGTGAACCGGCAGATACTGGATATCACAAAATTCTATGAGTACCTAAAGATAAAAAAACATATTAAGGCAATTCCGTTTCACCCGGAGTACTATGAGCAGAAAGTATATCCTATACATCATGACAGGAGCGTTGATGAAGATATTTATATGGAAATACTTCACAAACTGAATTTATTTCCAGAAGAATTGCGGTTGATCTTCCTGCATCTATGGGCAACAGGGTTAAGGATCAGCGAAGTATGTACGCTAAAAGGAGATGCATACTACTGGGATGGAGAGGATGCCTGGATCAAAGTGTATCAGATCAAAATGAAGGCAGATAAAATGATTCCTGTTCCATTTATGCTGTATGAGGTTATGCAACAATACATAAAGAAAAATCATATTCATGCAAACGATTATGTTTTTCAAGCTGAACAGGGAGGAGCATATAGAATAGGTTCATTTGTAAAACGTTTTCGAACGCAATGTAAAAAACACAAAATAGCAGATTGTGAGTATGTATTTAAAACACATGATTACAGACATACGCTGGCAACCCAATTTTATGATGATGGTGTACCGATACAAACAATTCGTGATTACCTTGGACATGTAGCAGAAGAAATGACTAAACAGTATGTGGACTATATGCCTAAGAAGATTGAAAAAGCAAATGACAATTACTTTGATAAACCAGAAAATAATATTGCTTTGACAATCACACCAAAGAAGCGGAGATATAGACATGAAAAAGGATAGGATACATATTTACGAAATGGAAAGCTATAAGCATGCCTCAGAAGAACAAAGAAATTCTATGAGAATATGTAAGATCCGTTATTTTGATCTGGAAGGGCTACCATCTAAGGAAGTGAAAGAAATCTTAGAAGCCTTTATATGGGAACGGGGGAAGACTTTAGCATTATCGAGCCTTGCTACTGAACTAACCACCTATAACAATATACGGAAGTTTTTGATAGAGAAGAATATAACAGTATTGCAGAATGCTGGTCCAGAAAAGACGGTCAGAATTTTAAAGGGGTGGATGTTAGAAAAGGGATTGGCCTTGTCCAGCATGAAATACCGGGCTGCTTACGATATAACAGCCAGAGAAACACCAGCATTGGAAAGAAAACTGCGTCAGATTCTAAAATTTGCTGAAGTGAAAGATGAACGGGAAGAACAGGAAAAAGATATATGGGAGTTGGAGAAATTTGAATTTCCAATCAGAAGAAATCCCATAAAAAATGTGAAGACCCTTAACTTCACCGATATTTTACAGCCGGATATCAGAGAAGAGGTAAAAAGAACCATATTCTTACATTTAAAATATTCCGCACTTGGCACAATACATTCAGAGATGACTGCAGTAAAGAGATTTAGCCGCTTTTTAAATGTAAGAAAGCCAGAGCTGGAATCATTACAGGAATTGAGTCGAGAAGATATTGAAGACTATTTGATATACTTACAGACGGAGACAACCGAAAGAAAGAACTATCGTTCCGATCTGTATGGCTTAAAACGTGTGATTGAAGATGTGGGGAATATATATGAGAGAAGGCATCTTCTGCAACTTTTCTTAAATAATGATTTTCCAAGTACACCACGATATCAGTTTAAATTTTATTCAGATGCTACAATTAAGCGATTGAATTCCCACATTTTTAATATGGACGAGCAGATAGCCAGGGCATTGATCGTTCACCAGCTTTTGGGAACACGCATTTCCGATACGCTTACTTTAAGAATGGATTGTCTTAGAGAGAAAGAAGGGAGATATTTTGTCCGGATTGATCAAGTGAAATCCATTACTTATGAAAAGGCAGTTAGTAATGAGGTGGGGCGCTTGATTTTAAAAGCCATGGAATATACCAAAGAGCGTTACGGGGAAACAGAATATGTTTTTGTAAAAAAAGATGATCCCACGAAACCATATCAATATGGAATGATCCAGGCACAAGTTATGAGGATGATCCGGCAGAAAGATATACGGGATGATAATGGGGAACTGCTGAAATTCGGGACACATATTTTTAGACACTGTTATGGGAAAAAATTGACCGAGCTTCATATCGAGGATTGGATGATAGCAAGACTACTTGGACATAAAACATTACAGAGTGTCCACCACTACCGGAGAATCGGGAATAAAGTTATGGCTGATGAAACGAGAAAAACCAGAGAAAAAATGGACCTTATATTAATGGACATAATAAAAGGATGGGATGGATATGAATTATGAAAAGATGATAGCCGTGAATCGGATCGAAAGTGAGCAGAAAATTAAGCTGGCCACGATGGCTATAGAACAGTTGATAGAAAGGGGGGAATATCCATCGGTAACTCTGCTGGTGAAAAAAACTGGCTTATCAAGAGGGTTCTTTTATAAAAATCCAGAAGTGAGAAGCAGGTTGGATGCAGCCGTGCAATCGCCCAATGTATCATGTCGAAGAATTTGGAGTGAGAGTAAAGATTCAAAGAATGACAACACCGAGGCACTGCAGATGGATATCATGGAATATAAGGTCAGAAACCGAAGTTTGTCTCAGGAAAACGAGGAATTGCGAGGTCAGATAGAGGAACTTAAGGTTCAAGTGGAGAAACTAAAAAGCAGGATTAAAAAGAAAGAGCTTTCCATGCTGAAAAAATTATAATTAAAGGAAAAGGTATCTGATATGAAGTACGATAAGATTGTAGAGATAAGTAAAGAAAGATCAAGACAGAATACGGAAGTGGCACTTAGGGCAATAGAGGAAATGCTGAGAGAAGGGGAATGGATTACCGTTGCCGAGCTTGCCAAGAGAACAAAATTATCAAGAGCAAATTTTTATGTGAATAAAGACATTAGAAAGTCACTTGATGATGCTAGATACAGGCAACAGCGTATGTTAAAAATAAACTTTGACAGCGTGATGGAAATCGAAGATTTGCAACAAAAATTGCGAAAACTTAATTTGGAAATGGTGAAACTGAGAGTTGAAAATCAAGAACTACAAGTAATCAACCGGAATCTTCAGAAAGAAATATAAGTGAGGATGGACGGCATGAAATACGATAAAGTAGTTGAAATGAATCAGAAAATTGGTAAGCAAAATGCCCGTATCGTGGAAAAAGAGATTGAAAGAATGATAGAAAATGGTGAAAGAGTTACGGTAGCAGCATTACAAAGATATACTGGATTTTCAAATTCATTCTTTTACAAAAATAAAC
This sequence comes from uncultured Sellimonas sp., assembly GCA_963559135.1. GTDB lineage: Bacteria > Bacillota > Clostridia > Lachnospirales > Lachnospiraceae > Sellimonas. The sequence continues at coordinate 40,491 of CAUWJP010000016.1, read as the reverse complement.
TTGTTCGTGAAATTTTGTATGAAGCAATTCGAAAGCAGAATCAGTGTTATAAAAATAACCTTACTTCGATGTGTACTCAACAAGAGATAGAAGAAAAGATGATAAAACAACAAAAACAAATTTTACAGCTGGAGTTAGAGAAGAGGAAGTTGCTTGAGGAGAATCAAAGGTTGAGAGAGGTGTGTGGGATTTTAGGAAAGGAGAAAAGAGAAAATGAAATACGACAAAATAGTCGCTATTAGTCAAGAAAAAAGTAAGGTTAAAGCTGAGATTGCAAAGCAAGAAATTCAAAATATGCTGGATAGAAAAGAAAAAGTGACAATGGCTGCACTGATAAGAAAAACAGGATTTTCTAAAACACTTTTTTACAGAAATATAGAAGTTAGGACAGCACTAGATAAGGCATATAGGGAACAAGGTGCGTGTTATAATCCGAAGCAGATTATTGTTGATAAAGTTATGGAAGAAAAGTTAAATACATTGAAGATTGCAGTTACCAAGCTTAAGAAGGAAAATATAAAATTAACATTACAAAATGAAGAACTTTTAAAAGAGATTGAAAGATTAAAATTGCAGCTAGAAAAGAAATAAACATATAAAAATAAAATAGAAAATTATGGACAATACGGTGGCTTGATTGGGAAATTAAGGTTGCCGTATTTCTTTATTTAATAGATAAAATGACCAAGGTGCATGCAGGAGGCTGTGGTTACGCCCAGTATCCATGCGGTTTCCAGAGATGGGGCTAGATTTATAGTTATACTGATTGGACTTGTCATTATCTTTAAGTCTCAGTTGACAGAGCTTGTTCAGACGATTTTCAGCAAAATTACAAGTGAAAGTGGAAAGATTTAGAATCATGTCCCCGGCCGGAAAAAAGACAGAAGATGCCCAGCTGACGGTAATGATGAGTCTTTTGATCCTCATTCTGCTGACGTTTACTGCCGCAATTTTAGAGAGCGCTTCCATTCAGACATCAAAGAATATCAGGCGGGCAGATACGGAACGTGCAGTGGAGTCATTGTTTGCAGAGTATCAGAAGGAACTTCTGGAAGAGTATGATCTTTTCGGATTGGACGGCACGTATGAGACGGGAAACTATTCGGAAGAAAGAGTGCTGAACCGTATGACAGTATATGGGGCGATTGCAGGAGAATGTCAGGTGGAAGCTGTCAGGTTTTTGAGTGACGGAGAAGGACAGGAGTTCGCAGATCAGGTCTGCCGGTATATGGAGAACCGGTTCGGAATTGATATTATTAAAGATCTGATCGGGAAAGAAGGAGAGGCAAGGGGTCAGGAAGAAGAGGCCCAAAAGTACCATCAGCAGGAGATGGAAGCAGAAAAGAAAATGGATGAAATTCTGGCATCTCACGGAGAGTCGGAAGGTTCTTCTGAAGAAAGTGAGGAAGAAACGGAAAATCCGTTGGATATTTTGCAGAAGCTGAAAAGGAAAGTGCTTACAGAGATTGTTCTGCCCAAAGACCGGACCATCTCACAGAAAAGCGTGGAAGGGACACCGGGAATTTCCGGCCGGGAGAGACGGGAAGGCAAAGGAAGTGTTTCTGCCACAGAGAAAACGGGAAATGAAAAGCTGTATTTCATCGCCTATATTCCGGAACACTTTGGAAACTATATCAGTCCGGGAGAAGATCATCCTCTGGAATACGAGCAGGAATACCTGATCGGCGGAAAGACAGACGATATGGAAAACCAACAGGAAGTGTTGGACAAAATCCGAAATCTCCGAATGGCGCCAAATTATCTTTATCTTCAGACAGATGAGACAAAGAAGGCGGAAGCAAAGGTGCTGGCTGGCGTAGTCAGTACTCTGATGGGGAATCCGGAACTGACGGATGTGGTCTGTCAGATTATCCTGATGGCATGGGCATATGGGGAAAGTGTAATGGATCTACGGACACTGACTGCCGGGGGAAAGGTGCCGGCGGCCAAGAGTAAAGAAACATGGAAACTGAGCCTCTCCGGCCTGTTAAAGCTCGGGACAACAGAAGATTCCGGTTCCAGCGAAACGGGAGAAAGCGGACTTGGGTATGATGACTATATGAAGATGCTGTTTCTTCTGGAATCCAAAGAAACGCTGCGGATCCGGATGTTGGATCTGATTGAATGGAACATGAAGATGCGGCTGGACTGTCCGTTTTTCCAGTCTGATGCCTGTATTACAAAAATCCGTATTCAAAGTATCTGCCGGCTCCGAAGAGGAATTACCTATCAATTTTCGACATATTATGCATATCAATAACAAATCTGTGAAAACAGTTCTTATTTCATATCTGACAGATCAGTCTAATATACAGAAAGGAGGTAAAGCGAGGTGCCTTTTTGTGACAACTCAGGTGATTTAAACCACATACAAACCATAGTCAACGAATTTTCAGACCCTAAAATATATAGAAAGGAGACAGATTCTGATTCGCTTCATAGATGGAAGCAGCTTTCCCTACGAAATAAGAAGTGTACCTTAAAGGCACCTGTCTTTACCTCCTTTTCTGGAGGAAGTATGACTGTGGAAGCAGCCTTTGTGATTCCCCTTTTTCTGTTTGCGGTACTGGCCTTTTTATATCTGTTTGAGGTGATGGCGGTACAGACAAATGTTCGTGCCGGGATGCAGTATGCAGGGAAAAAATATGCAGAGCAGGCCTATCTGAATCCATTTGTCAGTACAGAAGAGCTGGAGAACGATATTCGGGAAGAGATCAGCACGGAACGACTGGAACGAAGCATGGTAAAGGGAGGCGCTTCCGGGATTGACTGCAGCAATTCCTATGTGGAACTTATGAATCAGATCCTGTATCTGAATGCTTCGTATACAATGGAGATTCCCATTCCGGTATTTGGAATCTTTGATATAGAAAAAGAGGAGAGCATCCGGATAAAAGGATGGTGCGGTTATGAATCTTCCATCCCGGTTTCGGCGGAGCAGAAGATAGTTTACGTGACAGAAAATGGGGTGGTGTACCATAAGGACTATCACTGCTCCTATCTGGATTTGTCGATCCATATGGTTCCGACCTCCGGACTGGAGGAACTACGTAATGCATCAGGAGGAAAGTATTATCCGTGTGAAAAATGTGGACAAACCGGAACTGGAATGGGAGTGTATGTCACAGACTATGGCAGTAAATATCACACGTCAATGTCCTGCAGCGGACTAAAACGAAAAATCTATGCGGTTCCGATTTCGGAGACAGCGGGGAAAGGTGCGTGCTCAAAGTGTGGGAAATAAAGATTTGCAATGCTATGTTTTTGATCTTCCAGGCTGTCTGTTCGGTATACGATATCCGTATTCGGGCAGTCCCAAGGTGGCTCCTGCTTTCCGGAAGTGCGCTGGTAGCAGGAGTGCGGATTGCTGGAATCGGAAACGGTACCTGGATTTACGTCTGGGGAGCCCTGCTTGGAGGCATATTTTTAATTGTCAGTAAATATACGGATGAGGCACTTGGATATGCAGACAGCTGGATGATTTTTGTGTTGGGCGTGTATATGGGCATCTGGAAACTAACAGCCGCTTTGAGTATTGCATTTTTTGCAGCAGGAATTTGGAGTCTGGGAAAAGTAGTGCTGCAAAAAAGAGGACGTAAAGATACATTCCCGTTTCTGCCCTTTTTAACAGCCGGATATTTGGGAGTGGTTGGATGGTAGAAGACAAATGGAAAGGCAGTTTTACTGTGGAGGCGGCAGTGCTTGTCTCGGCAGTTCTGTTTTTAGTGTATGGGATCATCATGGTACTTTTCTATTACCATGATAAAAATATTCTGGCAGGAACTGCTTATGAGACTGCAGTGATTTCCGGAAGAAAGCAGAAGCAAGAATCGCCTTTTCAGGAAGAAGAAATACAACAATTATGGAAAGAAAGAATTTCCGGAAAGATGATTCTCTTCCGGGAAGCAGAGGTAGAGGTAGAATGTCAGAAGGAGTATGTGTGGATTTCAGTTCAAGCATCGAGGAGAATGCTGAGGATTACGGTCGAGGCAAAAGCAGCTCTTACCGAGCCGGAGAAAAAGATCCGGGATATGAGGAAACTAAAAAAGGCAGCAGAAACAGGAGCCTGAAAATCGGATACCGGAGGGATTTGAATACTTCCTACTTTATTGTTGAATCAGACCGTTTTTATCAGGCGGATTATCAGATGAAGATGCTGACAAACAATGAAATCTGCGGACTTTTACAGGTGAAAGGACGGGGTGTGAATGGAAGAAGCCGATATGAATATGAAATACAGGGAAAACATTCACTGGAATTTCTGACACAGAAAGGTCCAGTCACCTATGAAATGATTATTGCGATTATTGAAGATCTGCTTGCGGTTATGGAAGAGATGAGAGACTATTTGCTAAGCCCAAATCAACTGCTGTTGGACCCAAGAAGCATTTTCTATGAGAAAGGCCATTATTATTTTTGTTACTTCCCGGCTAATGAACAGGGAATAGCAGAAAGCTTCCACGAACTGACAGAATTTTTTGTCAGAGAGACCGATTATCAGGACCGTTCCGGGATTTACATCTCTTATGTCCTCCACAAAATGACAATTGCGGAAAATTATCAGATCTGTCAGGTCATTGAGGAAATTCTGAGTAATCAGGAGGAGGAATACGAGGAAGAAGATATGTACGAGGAAGACTATGAAGAAGAGTTTTATGAATATGGAGAAGAAGATAAGGACGAGGAACGATATGATGACTGGGGGCTGGAGGAGAAACCGGTTGGAGATATGATAAAGGAGAAAATAGGCGGCTGGGGATTTGTAAAACGCCTTTTTGGCCGGGCCTCAAAAGCAACTCAGGATGAAATATTGAGAGAGCAACGGAATGTTGATTACAGAAAAAAGTATTGAAAGACCGAGCTGGTTGCGCTAGACTTAATATTATAGAACATAAGATCTGCCGACAGTATGTACGTGATACGGGAACAAAAGCACTGGTATACGGGACATGGATCAATGCCATGTCCCGTATCGCCATTATCTACTGTGGAGCTTCTGAAAGATCCGAATGCACCGGAAGAACGACTGCAAAAGTCGTCCCGTATCCGGTTCGGGAATCCACAGATACCGTTCCGTGATGAGCGGAAACGATATTCTGAACGACAGGAAGTCCAAGGCCGGTTCCGGAAGATTTTGAGGTAAAAAATGGAGTAAAGATGTCTTTTATCTGCTCTTTGGATATGCCGCAACCGGTATCCTGAATCCGGATGTGGATCTGGTTATCAAGAGACCAGGCTTTCAGAGTGACGGACCCAGGACCGTGGATTGATTCCACGGCGTTTTTTAAAAGGTTCAAAAGTGCCTGACGGAGCTTGACAGGATCTCCGGTGATGACAGGAAGATCACCCAGCTGAGAAGTAAATTCAACATCCGTATTGGCACAGGACGCGGCAAAGGAGAGTACTATTTTTTCCATAAAGCTCCGGAAAGAAAAGGTTTCCAGATGAAGAGCGGTACTGTTATTAAATAGTGAAAACTCTTCCAGAAGATGCATCATGTATTCCAGATCCTGGCAAAGAGAGTCCCAGTAGTCAAAAGATCTGACTTCAGGATGCTGGGATTCGATCAACTGGAGCGTACTGGAAAGAAGCGTCAGGGGATTGCGGATTTCGTGGCAGATTTTGTGACGCTCCATATCCTGAGAATGGAGCAGTTTCTGAAACAGAGCAGACGCTTCTGTATCCTGATTCACATAGGATTGAAGGAGCTGCATCTCATCGGATGTAAAAGACATAGGAATTTCCCACCTTTCTAAACAGTTCGATGCTATCTAGTTTAGCACTGGTGGGGACAATATTCAAATATCAATGTAAAGGAGTACAAGATATGAGAGACGAGAATTGTATTTTCTGTAAACTTGCAAATGGAGATATTCCGACCGCGACACTTTATGAGGACGAGGACTTTCGCGTGATTTTAGATGCGAGTCCGGCATCAAAAGGACATGCCCTGATTCTTCCTAAACAGCATTATGCAGATCTTTATGAGCTGGATGATGAGATTGCCGCAAAAGCACTGGTACTTGCAAAGAAGATGGTGACCAAACTTACGCCGATTCTCGGATGCGACGGATATAATATCGTACAGAACAATAAAGAAGCAGCAGGACAGACGGTATTCCATTTTCATATGCATCTGATTCCGAGATACAAAGGAGATAATGTCGGCCTTGGCTGGAAAATGGGAGAACTTGATGAGGAACAGAAGAATGAAATACTTACAAAGATCAGAGAAGCGTAAGACAGGGAATAACAAGAGGATAAGGGTAATATAGACTCATATGAATGAAGAAATATTTAATGATATCTACGATAAGTATGTGAATGTTGTCTGGAGGACGGCAAAGTATTACTCTGGAAATCAGATGGATGCCGATGAGATTACCCAACTCACTTTTGTAAATTTACTGGTCGGTTATGAAAAGATCAGAAACAAAGATGCGATTGAATCATGGCTTCGCACGACCGCTTATCGTCTGGCCTGCAGCCAGATGAGAAAGCGGAAGCTGGAGATGCCAATGGATGATGCAGAATTGGCCGCACAGATGGGTGAAGAAGTACCAAGTCCGGATGAGTTGATTTTCATGCGGGAGCGCCGCAGGAAAGAAACGGATTTGACCAGTACAATGCTGGAAGAACTGTACCAGCATAATGAAAAATGGTATGACGCCGTAGTTCGTGCGTATGTACTGGAAATTCCACAGAAAGAAATCGCAGAAGAGATGGGAATTCGTCTGGAAGCATTCCAGTCACTGTTATTCAGAGCAAGGAAGTGGATGAAAACAAAATATGAGGCAGATTACAGAGAAATGAAGTAGTATAAAAAAACAGGTGCCGATTCGACACCTATTTTTTGATTTCTGAGTTCTATTTGGAACATTATTTTTGTGAAGCCTGGACGATGAGATCAATGATTGTCTCGATCGAATTCTGCATGCCGGAATCGCTCATTGCCTTCGTATATGTATCACGATTCTCATACAGGCGATGAACCGTATCCAGAAGGAGTTTATCTGTAAGCGATTCTTCTTCCAGGACAATGCTGAATCCCTGACGCTCAAAGGAGCGTGCATTCAGGATCTGATCTCCGCGGCTGGCATTTGCAGGAAGCGGGATCAGGATATTCGGTTTACGCAGAGCCAGAAGCTCGCAGATCGCATTGGCACCAGCGCGGGAAATGACAATATCGGCCAGTGCAAAAAGATCTTTCAGTTCTTTTTGAATATATTCAAATTGTGCATAGCCTTCCACCTGAGTCAAAGATTCATCCAGCTTTCCTTTTCCGCAGAGATGGATCACCTGAAAACTTTCCAGAAGTTGTGGAAGGATGTTTCGCACGGCCTGATTAACTGCAGCAGCACCGAGACTTCCGCCGATCACGAGAATCACAGGCTTTTGGGATGTGAAATGGCAGAATTTCCGTGCCGCTTCCCGGTCGCCTGTAAGAAGTTCCTGGCGGATCGGTGAGCCTGTGAGTACTGCTTTATCTGCCGGAAGATTCTTCAAGGTCTCCGGGAAATTGCAGCAGATCTTTGTCGCTGACGGCATAGAAAGCTTGTTGGCAAGACCAGGCGTGATGTCAGACTCATGAATGATAGTCGGAACATGATTCCGCTTGCCGGCCATAACAACCGGTACACTGACAAAACCGCCCTTAGAAAAGATCACATCCGGCTTTAATGTTTTGATTAACTTATTTGCCTCATGAAATCCTTTTAATACACGGAACGGATCCGTGAAATTTTTCATGCTGAAATAACGGCGCAGCTTGCCGGAAGAAATTCCGTGGTATGGAATATGAAAAGGTTCGATCAGATCTTTTTCAATACCATTATAAGATCCGATATAGTGAATGTCATATTGAAGTTCTTTCAGGCGAGGAAGCAGGGCAATATTTGGTGTAACATGCCCAGCAGTTCCGCCGCCGGTTAAAATGATACGTTTCATAGCATGCCTCCGAAAATGCTTTTATGATTATTTATATTAAACAGAATTGAAATAAAGGTCAAGTCGGAGGAAAGAAAACGCAAAAAAAGGGGGACGAAATGAAAAAAGAAGATAAAGTCATGAAAGAGTTCCTGCAGGAAGAGTTGGAAAAAGAGTCAGCAAGGATAAAAAAAGAAGTAGAGCAGGATTTGTCTCTGGAAGAAGCAGGACCGCCTCCAGAGCTGAAAAATAAAATATGGAAACAGGTAGAAGAACTCCGAAGGCAGAGAGAAGCATATGAAAATCTGTCAGAAGCAGACAAAGAAGCGCTGCGCCTCGGAAAAGAGTTACAGCTCCGCCGGGAAGAAAAAGCCAAGGAAGAATTCTCTGAAGAACTTGTCCCGGAGCCACTGGAACTTGCAGCAGGTGCAGAAGAGAGCCAGCTTGAAATCCAGACCACACAGGAAAAACAAACTAAAAAAGTACGCGTGAGAAAACGAAGGAAAAAGGCAGTCGTCGCATGGGCAGTGGCTCTTGTCGCAGTACTTGGGGTAGGAATAACGAGTTTTGGTGATGGGGGATTTATGGCTGAGACGGTGGATAGAATGTTAGGAGGAAGAAAAACAACAAATATAAATTCTGAAAGTGATGATACAGACGTCACACAGCAAGAAGAAATAGCTGAGGAAGAAGTATTACAGAGAATAAAAGATGAATTTGGATTTGATCCTGTACGAATGGACTACAAACCGTTGAATATGGAAATGGTAGACTATATTCTGGAACCGTCATTTTTATCAGCAACACTTTATTATCAATATGAAGAAAATGTATTTATGAGTTTTATGGCACCGGTCTATCAAGATTTTTCGTTTGGATATGATATCGAAGATACGGTTGTTGATGAATATGTTAAAACTGTAGAAAACGTTGAAATTCAAGTAACTGAATATGTAATTGAAAAATCGAATGAGCAGGAATTTTCCGCTAGATTTGAATATAAAGATGTTACTTATATTCTAACTGGAATTATTAAGAAGAATGAATTTGAAAAAATTTTGGAAAATCTTCACTTTTTTTGAAAAAAAGCGAAAGATTTTGGAAGTTCGCGCGTCTATATAATAGAGGAGCGAAAATATGAAAAGAAAAAAGTTACTATCAAAGGCAGCGGCAATGATGACAGCGGCAGTACTTGTATTTGGAGTATCCGGTCAGATGGTTAGCGCAGCGGAGGAGAGCGCCGAGCAGATCGGATACATCACGGTACAGCCAAGAGGGGTTTACCTTCAGAGTGGTTATTCCAAAATCAGCAAAGCTGGTGATGGAAAAATCACAGCAGGTGGAAGTACTACTGCACAGAAGCTTGTCTCAGAAGTCAGTATTAATGTGAATGTGGAGCGAAAAATAGATGGTTCATGGAAGCAGTATACTTCTTGGACATCTACAAAGAACAATGCTATTGCAGTCACATCCTATAAGACGCTGACAGTGCCAAAAGGTTATTATTACCGTGTCAAATGCGTACATTACGCAAACTCAGATGTAAGCAGCTCAGCAACGGGCGGACTTTACATCTAACAGGAAGAATGAAAAACTGAATATGGAATGATTTGTTTACAGGCAGAAAAGATTAATGGTCCGCGGGAGAGTTATTGAGGTTACTGCTCCATACCAATTAAATGTAATTATTTAAGGAAGCCTTATGGCTTTACTATCTTTTAGTCCTTACATTGAGAAAACCCAAACTTATTGCCCGAAAGGGCAAGAAACCCATGGAGCAGTAGCCCCAATAGCTCTTCCGTGCCATTTCTTAACCGGCTTTCTTCGGTTATTGCTTATGATATAGGGAACAATGTGTTTCCTATATCATAGATCTTTTTTGAAAATGAACAGTAATGTTTGGTGTAGGCAAAAGAAAAGATTCCGCATGACGGGGAGTTACCCTGAACAGCGGAATCTTTTTTTATCCTTATTTATTAGCCAGTCCGGACTGGAGTGCATGAGCAAGCTGATCCGGGCAGGATGTGTTTTTAAAACCGCATCTGATGCCGGAAAGGCGGCGGATCGCTTCGTCCGCTTCCATGCCTTCAACAAGGCTTGCGATTCCCTGCAGGTTGCCGTTGCAGCCGCCGGTGAAAGATACGTTGTGAATACGATTCTGATCATCGAGATCAAATTCAATTTCTTTTGAACATACGCCAGTTGGTCTGTACTTCATATTGATTCCTCCGTTTCTGTTTCCCTTCCGAAGGAGAATTATAACAAAGAAAGAAAAAATATGCTAGGTATAAATACGAAAATTTGTTATACTGTGAGGAAAAGGAGGTCGAAAGCATGATTGGAATTATTGGTGCAATGGAAGACGAAGTTGCAGAATTAAAGAAAAGCATGGAAATAGAAGAGATTGTTTCGGCGGCGTCTCTTTCTTTTTGTAGAGGAAAGCTCTCCGGGAAAGAGGTTGTTGTTGTAAGGAGTGGGATTGGCAAAGTCAATGCGGCGGTGTGTGCGCAGATTCTTGTGGACCGCTTTGGAGCGGATGTTATTATTAATACAGGAATTGCGGGATCTTTGGATGCGGCGATCGATATCGGAGACATTGTGATCTCAACAGATGCCGTAGAACATGATATGGATGCAAGCATATTTGGTGATCCGGTCGGACAGATCCCGAGAATGGATACGTTTTCTTTTCCGGCAGATGAGAGCCTTGTGAAGCTGGCGAAAGAAGTCAATGAGAAAGCGAATCCGGATATCCATACATGGACAGGAAGGATTGTGAGTGGGGATCAGTTTGTCTCCTCAGCAGAGAAAAAAGATCAGCTGATCCGTCTGTTTGATGCGAGATGCACGGAGATGGAAGGGGCTGCGATTGCGCATACGGCTTACCTTAACAAAATTTCGTGTGTCATTATTCGTGCGATTTCGGACAAAGCTGACAATAGTGCGTCGGTAGACTATCCGACCTTTGAAGCGGCGGCAATCCGGCACAGTGTAAGGCTGATTCAGGCGCTGGTCCCTGAAATTCAGGAAAAGCACTAAGAAAAATCGGCAAAAAACGCCCGGTTTTGCGGGCTTTTATGAGAAATATGTAGAACGGTTACAGAGCCTTTTTCCGTAATTTTCAGTTATACTGAGGATAAACAAAATAACGGAGGAGGCTCTTTTTATGTTGGAAGCAGTATGGAAACACGGAGTGTTATTTTACGCGGTCGGAGTGATGTGTATACTGGGAATCCTCAGTAAGATTATTGTCAGTCTGACACTCAGGCGTCTGGTACGGGAGGGCGGCAGAATGGGAAAAAGCCTGCACCCGCTGATGAAACTTGTCCGAGCCAAATTTGAACATGCATGTATGGTGAGCGACAAGGTGCAGAACATTCGGGCGTTTGTGGATAAATATATGTATGAATACAAAGTACTGTGGATAAAACTGCACAGCTGGAGGCAGATGGAAAAAGCGGCAGCATGGGGCTGTCTGGTATTTGGAGCGGCAGGAGCGGCCACAGCATACGCCCAGAATGCACCTTTGGAGAATGCGGGACAGTATGCGGCAGCCGGGATTGCGGGAGCGCTGCTTTTGTTTGCGCTCAGGATGGTCACAGATGAAAGCTACCAGTTGGAAGCGGCTAAAAACTATATGATAGAGTTTCTGGAAAATACATATGCGCGCAAATATGAAAAGATAACCAGGATGCAGGAAATGGAGGAAGATTTCCAGACGGAAGAAGCAGAAAAGGTAACAGAAGAAGAGGCGGTGGAAGAAGAAAATGCCGCGGTACTTCTTGCGGAAGGGGAGGAAGAAAAAGCATCTTTGGAGGAAGAGCTTATGAAATTTGCTCCGGAGGAAAAGGAAGATATCGAGAAGGGCAAAGACGATGGTGCTGAGTCCGAACTTGTTGCTTTGATGAAGGAAGAACAGGAGAAAGCGAAAGAAGAGGACGAACGCAGAGAGAAGAGACGGCAGGATGAAGAAATGATACGCCAGATCCTGGCCGAGTTTTTAACTTGATTAATAGAATGCCTTTTGCTAAAATATACCTAGTAATTTATACCTATATATAATAATAGAAAGGATGGGTAAAGTGATGGCAAAGGTAACATTTGACTATTCAAAGGCAGATCTGTTTATCAAGGAACATGAAATGGAGTCTATGAAAGACATTACACTGGCAGCGAAGGACAAGCTGATCGCGCGCACAGGAGCAGGAAATGACTTCCTTGGATGGATCGACCTTCCGGTAGATTATGATAAAGAAGAATTTGATAGAATTTTGAAGGCAGCAGAGAAGATTAAAGCAGATTCCGACGTGCTTCTCGTAATCGGAATCGGCGGTTCCTATCTGGGAGCAAGAGCTGCAATCGAATTTTTAAGACACAGCTTCTATAATAATATTTCTAAAGAGGCACGTAAGACACCTGAGATTTACTTTGTAGGAAACAGCATTAGCAGCACTTATCTTCACGATTTGATCGATGTGATCGGAGGTAGAGATTTCTCTGTAAATATTATTTCCAAATCCGGTACAACTACTGAGCCGGCGATCGCATTCCGTATTTTCAAAGAAATGCTGGAAAAGAAATACGGAAAAGAAGAAGCTGCAAAGCGTATCTATGCTACGACAGACAAGGCAAGAGGAGCACTCAAAAATCTTGCTACAGAAGAAGGATATGAGTCCTTTGTAGTTCCGGATGATGTTGGAGGACGTTTCTCTGTTCTGACAGCAGTAGGACTTTTGCCAATCGCAGCAAGCGGAGCTGATATTACAAAGCTTATGGAAGGAGCAGCATCTGCAAGAAAGGCAGCGCTGGAACTCCCGTTTGAAGAAAACGATGCCCTTCAATATGCGGCAGTAAGAAATATTCTTCACGCAAAAGGAAAAGCAGTAGAAGTTCTTGCAAACTATGAACCAAGTCTCCATTATGTTTCCGAGTGGTGGAAACAGCTCTATGGAGAAAGCGAAGGAAAAGACCAGAAAGGTATCTTCCCGGCATCTGTAGATCTGACAACAGACCTTCACTCCATGGGACAGTTCATCCAGGATGGAAGCCGTATCATGTACGAAACAGTACTGAATGTAGAGAAATCCAGAGAAGAAGTAATCATCGGAGAAGAGCCGGTTGATCTTGATGGACTGAACTACCTTGCAGGAAAGACTGTTGATTTTGTAAATAAGAGTGCAATGAACGGAACAGTACTTGCTCATACAGACGGTAATGTACCGAACCTGATGGTAAAGATTCCGGAGCAGAATGAATTCTACCTCGGAGAACTGTTCTACTTCTTCGAATTTGCCTGCGGTGTCAGCGGATATATTCTTGGAGTAAATCCATTTAACCAGCCGGGTGTAGAAGCATATAAGAAAAATATGTTTGCTCTTCTCGGAAAACCGGGATATGAAAAAGAACGCGAAGAACTGATGAAGAGATTATAATAACTGAATAACCCTAAAAAGAAACGGCCAGAACGGAGAGGAAGTATCGCTTTTCCGTTCTGGCTTTTTAGTGTAGAATGAAGACACAGAATAAATATGGGAGGACCGGAGTATGGAAGAGGTTATAAAAGTTTCCAGTCTTACGAAATATTATGGGAAGCACAGGGGTGTAGAGGATCTGACACTCCACGTAAATAAGGGAGAGATCTATGGATTTATAGGTCCAAATGGAGCAGGAAAGAGTACGACGATCCGGGCGATGGTAGGCCTTTTGAAGCCGACCAAGGGATCGGTGGAAATCTTCGGGCTTTCAGTAAAGGAGCATCAGACGGAGATTTTGAAAAGAATCGGATACATGCCTTCTGAAACGACATTTTACAGTGGGATGAAGGTGAGTGAAGCGATCCGGTTTTCGGCAGGGCTTTATGGAAAGGACTGCCGGGAGGAGGCGGGCAGGCTTTGCGAACGGCTGAAGCTGGATGCCCGGAAGAAAGTAGAGGAGCTTTCGCTTGGAAACCGGAAGAAGGTGGGGATTGTCTGTGCGTTTCAGCACGATGCAGATCTTTATATTCTGGATGAACCGACAAGTGGCCTGGATCCTCTCATGCAGAAAGAGTTTTTTGAGCTTGTTCAGGAGAAAAGCAGGTCCGGGGCAGCGGTATTTCTGTCGTCGCATATTTTAAGTGAGATCCGCCGTTATTGCCACAGGGCCGCGATTGTAAAGGACGGACGTCTGATTGTCGAGGATGATGTGGAGACAATCTGCAATACTTCCGCGAAGAGAGTCAATATTCAGGGAGTAGAGAGTGTCCCGGGAATCGAAATGAAGGATGTAGTGCGTGGAGAAGGTTCAGTGAGCTTCTTATATAATGGTAGGATGCTGGAACTAATCCATGCGCTGAACGACCTTCCGATTGAAGATCTGACGATTACCGAACCGGATCTGGAAGAAGCATTTCTACATTTTTATGAGGGAGGGAAAGAATGATGCATATCTTTTTACATGAAATAAAAAGGGGAAAATTCGGGGTTCTTACGTGGAGCCTGGTGATCGGCGGCATGATCATGCTTTGTATTCTGCTGTTTCCGGAACTTACAAAGGAAGGTGCATCGATACAGGCTGTCATTGAAAGTATGGGAACATTTACGGCTGCCTTTGGAGCAGACCGCCTCAGCTATGGAGAATTAATGGGATTTTATGGAATTTACGGCGGGTGCATGCTTGGGATCGGTGGTATCTTTTATGCAGCGGTGCTGGGAGCAGGGATGTTGGAAAAGGAGGAACGTGAGCATACGGCAGAATTCCTTTTGACACATCCGGTCAGCAGAAAGCGGGTTCTGACAGAGAAACTGATGGCGATGGTTTCCGAGATGATTTTGATGAACATGATTGTCATACTTCTGGCACTGGCGGCCTTTTGCATAATCGGGGAAAAGCCGGACTGGAAGGAATTTTTCCTGTTCCATGGAGCCCAGATTCTGATGCAGTTTGAGATTCTGTGCATCTGTTTTGGAATTTCTGCGTTTTTAAGAAAAGGAAGTACAAGCATCGGGATCGGCGTGGCAGCAGTGATTTACTTCCTGGGAGTTTTTGGGAATATCACAGAAAAGGCAGAATTTGTAAAATATATCACTCCTTACGCCTATGCGGACGGTGCCAATGTTATTCCGGCAGGAGAATTGGATCTGAACCTGGTTTTCCTGGGTATGTTCTACGCTTTGATCGGGCTTTTGGCGGCATATTGGGAGTATCAGAGGAAAAATATTTGCTAAATAGCAGTATTAATTAACAGAAACTATAGTGAAAATAAACAAAAAAGTGGCTTTTTATTATGGATTATTGTGGGATCGGATATTGACTTTTCAAATATGGAGGAGTAAAGTAAACACGAAATGAAAAAGAAAAGGAGGGAGCAAAACGGGTAGTTTATCAGAGAAATTAATGGAAGAGCTGAACTGTAAAGTCGTGTTCACGATACCAATCGGAGATGGACTTCCGATTTATGAATCCGTCGTTGTGACATGGATTGTTATGGCAGTTCTTGTATTACTTTCTATTATTTTAGTACGGAACTTAAAGGTGGAAAATCCGGGGAAAAAGCAGCTTGCGCTTGAAGCCGGATATTTATTTTTCCGTAATTTCTTTTATAATCTGCTGGGAGAGCGCGGAGCCCGCTATATTCCTTATATGATTACGATTGTCCTTTATATCGGACTTGCCAATATCATGGGGGTATTTGGGTTCGTTCCGCCGACAAAGGATATGGGCGTAACGATTGCGCTGGCGCTTATGAGTATCATCCTGATCGAATATTCCGGGATTCACCAGAAAGGGACAAAGGGGTGGCTGAAAAGCTTTGCTGAGCCAATTCCCATTATGCTTCCAATCAACATACTGGAGCTTGGGATCCGGCCGCTTTCACTTTGCATGCGGCTTTTCGGAAATGTATTAGGATCTTATGTGGTTATGAAGCTGATCGAGATTATCTGTCCGATTTTGCTTCCAGTACCATTTAATCTGTATTTTGATTTTTTTGACGGATTCATTCAGGCATATGTATTTGTATTTTTAACATCCCTGTTTATCGGAGAAGCAATTGAATAGATAAACAGGCAATCGACAAAAACATGATAAGGAGGAAACAAAACGATGTCATCTTTAATCGCAATTGGAGCAGCAGTAGCAGTATTCACAGGTATCGGTGCAGGTATCGGTATCGGTGTCGCAACAGGAAAGGCAGCTGAGTCTATCGCAAGACAGCCGGAGGCAGAGGGTAAAATCAGAAGTACACTTCTTTTAGGATGTGCGCTTGCCGAGGCAACAGCGATCTACGGTTTCGTAATCGGTCTGTTAATCATCATCTTATTAGGATAAGAGAAAGGCAGGTAGAGGCAGATGCTGACATTAAGTCCGGTTACAATCATCGGTACAATCATAAATCTGCTTGTTCTGTATTTCCTGCTGCAGCATTTTTTATTTAAGCCGATTCAGAAGATCATGGATCAAAGAGATGAACTGATCCGCGGACAGTTAAAGGATGCGCAGGATCAGAAAGAATCTGCCGGAAAGCTGAAGACGCAGTATGAAGAAGCGCTTGCTTCAGCTAAAGAGGAATCCGGGCAGATCGTAGAAAGGGCCAAAACAGAGGCGGCGCTTCAGGCTGACGCAATCGTAAAGAATGCAAATGAAGAAGCGGGCCAGATTGTGGATAAGGCGAGAAAGACGATGGAAGTGGAAAGAGAGCAGGCTATGCGGGAGATGAAGTCCCAGATAGCCGATATTGCTTTGACAGCCGCTTCTAAAATTATGGGCGAGAAAAACAGCAGTGAAAGAGATTTGGCACTTTATGACCAGTTTTTAGAAGAAGCAGGTGATTCTGATGACACAGACAGCTAAAAATTATGCGCAGGCATTATACGAACTTCATGTGGATGCAGAATCTGTAAAAACGGCAGAGAGGATTTTAAAGGATGTCCCTGAGATGGGAGAAAGTCTTACAAATCCGACGATTGCTTTTCATGTAAAAGAGAAGATCATAGACCGTGTTTTCCCTGAAGGGATCAGAAATTTTATCAAGGTCGTATGCAGGAACCAGAAATCGGAGATGCTTCAGGAAATGTTTGAGGCATACCGGCAGATTGAAAGAGAAGCAAACAAGGGCCTTGAGGCCGTCTTACTCTATGTGACGGCTCCGACAGTCGAACAGCAGGAAAAGATGAAAGCGTTCCTGCGCCAGAAATTTCATGTAAAGGAAGTTACGCTTTCTTTAAAAGAAGAGAAAAGCCTGATCGGAGGATTCATCCTCCAGGCAGGCGGCAGGGAGTTTGACTGGAGCTTTAAAGGAAGATTCCAGGCACTTTCCCATGCTTTACAACATTAAAATCGGAGGTGAAGTAATTGAGCACAATCAATTCAGACGAAATAATCTCCATATTAAAAGAAGAAATCCAGAATTATGACGAAATGAGCAAAGATAAAGAAGTCGGACAGGTAGTCAGCGTCGGGGACGGAATTGCCACGATTTACGGGATTGACCATGCGGCTTATGGTGAAATCGTCACATTTGAAAACGGACTGAAAGGAATGGTACAGGATATCCGCCAGAACAGCATCGGATGTATCCTTTTCGGGGATGACCGTGAGATCGGCGAGGGAACAAAAGTATTTCGTACAGGAAAAAATGCAGGTGTTCCGGCCGGAGAGGGATATATCGGACGTGTTGTCAATGCACTGGGTGCACCGATTGACGGTAAAGGGGATATCGAATCCGATGAATACAGACCGATTGAGTATCCGGCACCGTCAATTGTTGACAGAAAGTCGGTTACAGTACCGCTGGAGACAGGAATTCTTTCGATCGATTCCATGTTCCCGATCGGCCGCGGACAGCGTGAGCTGATCATCGGAGACCGTCAGACCGGAAAGACATCGATCGCGACAGACACGATTCTGAACCAGAAGGGAAAAGACGTGATCTGTATTTATGTTGCGATCGGCCAGAAAGCGTCTACGATCGCAAAACTGGTTTCCACTTTTGAAAAATATGGAGCTATGGACTATACAATGGTGGTTGCAGCGACAGCAAGTGACTGTGCGCCGCTTCAGTATATTGCACCATATGCGGGCACAGCCCTTGCAGAATATTTTATGTATAAAGGAAAGGACGTCCTGATCGTATATGACGATCTGTCCAAGCACGCGGTAGCTTACCGTGCACTGTCACTCCTTCTGGAGAGACCGCCTGGACGTGAGGCATATCCGGGAGATGTCTTCTATCTTCATTCCAGACTTCTGGAACGTTCCAGCCGTCTGAGTGACGAGGCGGGAGGCGGTTCTATTACAGCACTTCCGATCGTAGAGACACAGGCCGGAGACGTATCAGCATATATTCCGACCAATATTATTTCCATCACTGACGGACAGATTTTCCTGGAGAGCGACCTGTTCTTCTCCGGTATGCGTCCGGCTGTCAATGTTGGTCTTTCCGTATCCCGTGTTGGTGGTGCGGCACAGACGAAGGCGATGAAGAAGGCAGCAGGAAGTGTCCGTATCGATCTGGCACAGTACAGAGAGATGCAGGTGTTCACCCAGTTCTCTTCTGATCTGGATGAATCTACAAAGGCACAGCTTGAGTACGGTGCTTGCCTGATGGAGCTGTTAAAGCAGCCGCTTTGCAGCCCGCTGTCCATGCAGCACCAGGTTATTACACTGTGCGCAGCTACGCATAAGAAACTGATCGGAATTCCGCTGAAGGATTTGAAGAATTACCAGAAAGAGCTTCTCGAGTATGTTGACAATGTCTATCCGGAAATCGGACGTGAACTTGCCGAAAAGAAGGTAATGACAGAGGAGCTTGAGGAAAAGATTGTAAAAGCAGCAGAAGAATTCAGAGACAAGAGCAGGTGTTAGTATGGCAAATGTAAAAGAAATACAGGCACGTATGAAAAGTATCCAGGATACGATGAAGATCACGAATGCGATGTATATGATTTCTTCTTCCAAGATGAAGCGTGCAAAGCAGGTGCTTGCGGATACGGAGCCGTACTTTTACAATCTGCAGAATGCGGTTTCCAGGATTCTCCGCCACATGCCGGATGTGGAGCATGTGTTTTTTGATACCAGGCCGGAGATACCGGCTGACGAGAGAAAGATCGGCTGCATTGTCGTGACGGCAGATAAAGGTCTTGCCGGTGCTTATAATCACAATGTCATCAAGATGACAGAAGAGATGGTTCAGGAAGAAGGCCATCATAAGCTGTATGTGCTCGGTATTGTGGGACAGCAGTATTTTCGGAAGAAAAATGTGGACATGGATGAGCAGTTCCATTATACAGTCCAGAAACCGACCATGCACAGGGCGAGGGTGATTGCCAGAGAGGTCGTGGAAAAGTTTCTGGAAGGCGCGCTTGATCAGGTAGACATTATTTATACGGAGATGGAGAATGCAGTCAGCATGGAGACGAAGCGGGTACAGCTTCTTCCTCTGAAGAAGGCAGCATTCATGCCGAAGCTTCCGGTCGATGTACAGCAGGAGATCATCCACATGGTGCCGTCCACCAAAGACGTTCTGGATCAGGTCGTACCGAACTACATTACAGGTAATATATACGGCTGTCTGGTTGAATCTTATGCCAGTGAGAATAATGCCAGAATGACTGCGATGCAGTCTTCCACGGACAATGCAAAGGAGATGCTCCGGGAGTTGTCCATTCAGTATAACCGTGCAAGGCAGGCCGCAATTACTCAGGAAATTACCGAGGTAATCGGCGGTGCGAGGGCACAAAAAAGGAAGTGATAACGATGAATAAGGGAAAGATTGTACAGGTCATGGGACCTGTTGTAGATGTTGTTTTTGAAAACGGTGAGCTTCCAGCTATCAAAGATGCACTTGTCGTAGAGAACGATGGAAAGAAAAGTGTGATGGAGGTATCACAGCATGTCGGAAATGATACAGTCCGCTGCATCATGCTCTCTGCAAGTGAAGGCCTCTGCCGTGACATGGAAGTAACCGCGACCGGTGCAGGCATCAAAGTCCCGGTCGGCGACAAGACACTTGGACGTCTCTTCAACGTCCTTGGCGATACGATTGACGGAGGGGAATCCTTGGAAGAGGAAGAACACTGGGAAATTCACAGAGAGCCTCCGACATTTGAAGAACAGAGTCCGGTTGTTGAGATTCTGGAAACCGGAATCAAAGTCATTGACCTTCTGGCGCCTTACGCAAAGGGAGGAAAGATCGGTCTGTTTGGAGGAGCCGGTGTAGGTAAGACCGTGCTGATTCAGGAGCTGATTCAGAATATCGCTACAGAGCACGGTGGATATTCCATCTTTACCGGTGTTGGAGAACGTTCCCGTGAAGGAAACGATCTCTGGACAGAGATGAGAGAATCCGGTGTTTTAAATAAGACGGCCCTTGTGTTTGGACAGATGAACGAGCCACCTGGATCCCGTATGCGTGTGGCAGAGACAGGACTTACAATGGCTGAGTATTTCCGTGACAGAGAGCATCAGAATGTGCTTCTGTTTATTGATAATATTTTCCGTTTCGTGCAGGCTGGTTCAGAGGTATCCGCGCTGCTTGGCCGTATGCCGTCAGCCGTAGGATATCAGCCGACCCTTGCAAACGAGATGGGCGCACTTCAGGAGCGGATCGCTTCCACAAAGAACGGTTCCGTTACTTCCGTGCAGGCAGTCTATGTGCCGGCGGACGACCTGACAGACCCGGCTCCGGCGACGACATTTGCCCATCTGGATGCGCAGACTGTTCTTTCCAGAAAGATCGTAGAGCAGGGAATTTACCCGGCGGTAGATCCGCTGGAATCCAGCTCCCGTATTCTGGAAGCAGATGTAGTCGGTGAAGAGCATTATGAAGTGGCAAGAAAGGTTCAGGAGATCCTTCAGAAATACAAAGAACTTCAGGATATCATCGCAATTCTTGGTATGGAAGAGCTCTCAGAAGAGGATAAAAAGATCGTCTTCCGTGCAAGAAAAATTCAAAGATTCCTTTCTCAGCCGTTCCATGTAGCGGAAAACTTTACCGGTATTCCGGGAAAATACGTTCCGCTGAAGGAGACAATCCGTGGATTCAAGATGATTGTAAATGGAGAGATGGATGATTATCCGGAAAACGCGTTTTTCAATGTAGGAACAATCGACGATGTGATCGAGAAGGCAAAAAGGGAAGCATCCTCAGAAGAGTAAAGGAGTGTGCATATGGGCCAGCATAATACATTCGGACTGGAAATCTATGCAAGTAACCGTCAGTTCTATGTCGGAAGAGGTCAGAGCATTACCTTTCCGGTGGAAGACGGAGAGATGCAGGTATTGCCGCACCATGAGGACATGATCGCAGCAATTGTGCCGGGAGAGATGGATTTTGTGGACCCGGAGGGCAATAAGATAACAGTTGCAGTGAGTGCCGGTTTTATTGAGGTGTTCAACAACCGTGTCAAAGTATTTGCCCTGACCGTAGAGCGCCCGGAGGAGATCGATATTCGCCGTGCTGAAGAGGCGAAAGAACGTGCGGAAGAGCAGCTTCGCCAGAAGAAAAGTATGGAAGAGTACAACGCCAACCAGATGGCGCTTGCAAGGGCCATGTCCAGACTTCGGGTTACATCCAGAAAGAAAATATAAGAAAAACAGACAAATGCAGTCATGTAAAAAAGTGGGTATTTTAGTGATACTCACTTTTTTTTGTGTGAAAAAATAGACGAGCTTTGTGAAAAATTACATAGAAAATATTGGAAAATCGGAAAAGAACTGTATGAATGTTGACTTTCGCATTTCACTGTGATAAATTTTTAATATAATTTTTAGAAATTAATATCTAAAAGAATTGTGAGGTGACATCTGTGGAGAAACTAGAGATACGAAATCAAATGACAACTGAAGAGAAGAAGCTTGCTTTGGAAGCGGCCCTTCTGCTGGGATTTCAGACAGAAGCGGCAGCTTTTCCGGTTGCAGGGATAAAAGGAGAAATTCCGGCTCCAAAAAATGAAGAGGAGCTGAAAGCACTGTATCAGTTGTCAGAACCGGAAGTCCCGGAAGGGTATGAGACGGCCAAGGGACATCCGGAACCAATGTTTGATCTGGATTTCCGGAAGGAAAAAGGATTGGAGGCGATCTTTGGGAAAGGTCCGTTTCTGAAGGATGAAGACTATGATTTTCTTCCGGACAGGCTTGATGTGAAAATCGTGCTGCCGGAGGATGCGGATGCATCCATGGTGATCGCGGCGTGCAACATTGCTTTCCGCCTCGGAATGGAGACAACGGAGTATGAAGGCGGCATCACAGCAGAAGCAGGTTACAACGGAAATGCAATCATTGTGGAAGAAGCAGACCAGGCAGGGATGACGCTGGAAGAGTCAGACGGAGTTGTGAAGGTTTACCTCAGGGGAAAGGGAAACGACTTGGAAGAACTCTCTTCGCTGATCTGTGAGAAATTTCCGGGAACAGGCGGTTGGAAAACATTCCGCGATGTTTTGATGGATATGTGCGACGACGCGGTTCTGCGGAATGGGGATGGACAGCTTGCGGCACTTCAGATGCTGAAGCAGAAAGAAAACGGCAGCTATACCGTGTATGGTTCACCGGAACTTCGGGAGGATCAGAAAGCATTATTTGCAGATGTTGCTTTTGAAAATTATAAAGCAGGAAAGAAAGCGTACGAAAAAGTTTATGAGCTTCCTTGGGAAGTAGAGACATTTGAGGAGATACTGGAAAAAGAAGTTTATCCGGTGTTAAAGAGCGGAGACAGCATCCGGATTGAAGGTGCAGTCAGTGAAGACCAGGATGTGCGCGGACGGATTAGAGCCCGGATGGAAGAAAAGGCGAAGAAACTTGGAGCAGTCGAAGTCCAGACAGAGCTGATTTGTGCATACAAACAGGGATTTTCCTGGGTCGATGAGATTGTAATCCCTGCAGTAAAGGAAAAGAAACCGGATAAAATTGAGATTTACTTCAAGCCATTTCTGCCGGAAGGCGAGACGGAATGGCTGGATGAAAATGGAGCAACACCGTCCTATCACAATCTTCAGGCGGATAATCCGGATAAATGGTATGATCTGCCGATTCGGTACTTACAGGAGTTGTACCCGATTGAAGATGTGCTTGTAAGAGAACTGGGAGTAGAAAGAGATGCAGTTGTATTTCTTCCATATGAAGGTGAGAAAGATCTGACTTACCTTTGCAAGGTATATCAGAATGAGGAACTCTGCTACGAGAATACATACAAGGCACAGTGCTCGGAGCGCCCGTATCTGGATGAATATCCGCAGATGGGCAAGGTACATCCGGCGACAGGATATATCCGGGTTTGGATCAATGAACAGGAAGTACTTTTCCGAAAGATCCGGACCGATCTGGAGGAAGTGTGGGATACGTTCCAGGCGAAAGTCCTTCCGGAGTGTAAGCAGTATATTGAGGAAAAGACTGGTGGAGTAGTCACAGCGGAGCAGCAGCCATTCTTTCAGGAGCTCCTTTTGGATGTAACGGTCAGCGAACCGGATTACCGGGTAGGATGCAGGGAGGATTTGATTTCTTCACTGGATGCCCTGCATGAGGATATGTATTTTACCGGAAGCGATTACTTTAAGAATTATGGAGTCCAGAATATTGGCGTTATGCTGGATGCGCCGGGACTGATTCTTCCATCTATTCATCAGAAGGAAGGAAGACCGGTATTCAAGGTAACCGTATTTGAAAAGGCAAAAGAAAAGCCTTGTATCGAAAAAGACGGTGAGGTGGCTGCAAGCCAGAGAAAGCGTGAGGAAGTTTCCTTCAAAGTCTCCGGACTTTCCGCAAATGACGGAAAACTCTGCGTAGACATACAGACGACAGGTGTTTCAGATGAATTCCTGAAGGCTTATGCAGATCTTATGGAGAAAGGTGTGCTGGAAATCACCGAAGGATGGTACAATATTTCTTCCGTCCGATTCTTCACAGAAAGTGGCAGTGTGATTGAGGCAATAGTTCCTGCACAGGAGCCGCCGGTTAAGGATAAATGTATTACAGATATCGATCTTCATGAGAACGAGCTGATCGGTTACGAACAGTGCATGGCTATCATAGAAGAGTTGAAGCATGTTCCTGGAATTGAGGTATTCAGAACTGCAAGGTCCTATACGGGCAGAGAGCTCTATGCTATCTGGCTGAAGCCGGAGCGGGAAGGTTATCTTTCCATGACAAAGCGTCTGACGAAGTGTCCGTCTGAAATTATCAACGCAAGACACCACGCAAACGAGGTGTCCAGCACGAACGCATCGTTTATTCTGTTAAAGAAGCTACTGACTGATGAGACATACAAGGATCTTCCGGAGAAGCTGAATCTGATTCTTGTCCCGATGGAAAATGTGGACGGAGCAGCAATCCATTATGAGCTCCAGAAAGAGCATCCGTACTGGAAGTTCCATGTGGCAAGATTCAATGCTCTGGGCAAGGAATTTTTCCACGAACACTTCCGCCAGGATACGATTCATTCAGAAGCGATGGGATTGAGCAGGCTGTACGAGCGATACGCTCCTGATATGATTGTGGACAATCACGGAGTGCCAAGCCATGAATGGGAGCAGCAGTTCTCAGGGTATACATCCCCTTCCTACAAGGGATTCTGGCTTCCGAGATCGCTTCTTTACGGCTACTTCTGGTATGTGACGGATGAGGAATATAAAGATAACTATCCGGTCAACAAGAAGATGGAAGATGTTATCGCGGATAAGATTGCCGAGGATGAGGGGATGACGGCACTCAACAAAGAGTGGAGTGCTCAGTTTGAGAAATATGCGCATGCATGGATGCCGAAATTATTCCCGGCTAATTACTATAAAAATATGATCAATTACTGGATTCCATATGCAGCAGATCCGGCGCATAAATATCCATCGATCCGCTTCCCGTGGATTACCACTGTATCCTATACAAGTGAAGTGGCCGATGAGACCGCGCAGGGTGACTACCTGAATCTGTGTGCGAGAGCCCATGTGGCGCATGATGAGGTGACACTTCAGATGTTGATGAAGGCAGAGCTTCTTCATGAATGCAGTATGAGTTGTAAAGATGGCAGCGTATCCGCATGTTATCGGAGACGCAGGCCGATGATTGTATAGAACAGCTGGTCTGTGAAATAAAGTAAAGGAGGAAAAAGAAATACCGGATCCGCCTATCCGGTCGAAAGCAGACAGATCTATGGCGGGGAGAGAAAAATAACAGAAAAACTTTTCAAGAAAGAAGGAGGAAAATCTATGGAGTATATTAAACTGATTGGTGTCCTGATCGTTGTGCTTGGATTCGCACTGAAACTGGACTCCATCCTGATTATCTTTTTAGCGGCAGTCACCACCGCGCTTGCAGGAGGACTTGGAATTGACGGTCTTCTTGAAGCACTTGGTACAAACTTTGTTGCAAATAGAAGTGTGGCAATCTTTATTATGATCCTGCTTGTAACAGGAGTACTGGAAGCAAATGGTCTCCGTGAAGCAGCAGCAGAATTGATGAGGAAAGTAAAGAGTGCAACAGCAGGAAGACTTGTATGTGCATATGGTATCCTCAGAGGATTCTTTGGTGCATTTAACGTAGGGTTCGGTGGTGTGGCCGGCTTCGTTCGTCCGGTACTGCTTCCGATGACAGAAGGTGCGATTGAAAGCCATGGACATGAGCCGAATGAGGATCATATGGAAGATATTAAAGGAATGGCTTCCGGTATGGAAAATATCACCTGGTTCTTCTTCCAGGTACTCTTCGTCGGAGGTTCCGGTGGTATCCTTGTACAGACGACACTGGCGTCTCTTGGATACGAGGTAGAACTTGTAGAACTGGCAATCGCAGAACTTCCGATTGCAATTATTGCCCTTGTAGTAGCAAGCGTTTACTATATTATGAAGGACAAGAAATTGATGAAGAAGTACTACGGGGCTTCAGCTGAGAAAAAGACAAAGAAGTAATGAAGGGGGAAGGAATATATGGATCTTAAATTTATACAGATAGGGGATTCCCTTGCCAGTACATTAGGTGAGGCCGTATGGATCATCATCGGGCTTATCACAATTTTTGCCGGTATCAAAAATCTGCTCGACAAAGAAAATCCGTCCAGAATCGGTACAGCAGTATTCTGGTGTTCATTTGGTATTGTATGTGCATTCGGAACATGGCTTCCGGCTAAGGTATCCGGTGCACTTGTAATTGTAATGTGTATGCCGCCAATTTTCAAACGCGTAAAAGTTGGAAAGACAAATGCTCCGACAAAAGAATACACAAAAGGACAGTATGAGAAGATTGGTATGAAGATCTTTATCCCTGCCCTTACAGTAGCGGTATGTTCTCTCTTATTCGCGCTGTTTACAAATATCAGCTCCATGGTAGGTGTTACAGTCGGTGTTATCATCTCCATGATTATCCTGAGAATTTACTCTCCGGACAACAAACCAAAAGTATTCCTGGAAGGATCTGAACGATTCCTGTCCATGATGGGACCTCTGTGTATGCTTCCTCAGCTTCTCGGAGCTCTGGGAGGTATCTTTACAGCAGCAGGTGTCGGTGAAGTAATTGCCGGTATTGTAGAAAATGTTGTACCAAAGGGAAATGTAAATCTTGGTATTATCGTATTTGCAATTGGTATGGTTATTTTTACAATGATCATGGGAAATGCTTTCGCAGCGATCACAGTTATCACTGTTGGTATCGGTGGACCATTCGTACTTGCATATGGTGCAGATCCGGTTGTCATCGGAATGCTTGCTCTGACATGCGGTTACTGTGGTACACTGTGTACACCGATGGCAGCGAACTTCAACATCGTTCCGGTGGCTATTCTGAATATGAAAGACCGCTGGGGTGTTATTAAGAATCAGGTTGTTGTAGCAGCAATCATGCTTGTAGTACAGATCTGCTACATGATTATGTTCAAATAGGCAATGTAAGGACGGCGCGTAAGATGCATGACATTGAGCGGGGAGCCCGTATTATTATTGAGAACTGGGTAAGAATAAAACCTTGGGACAGACTTTTGATTGTGACGAGTCAGGAGTATCGTGCTGAAGCACGGGAACTCAGAAAGCAGGCAGTCAAAAGAGCCAGATCCGTCAATACGCTTCTGGTAGAGAATAAAGGACGGCATGTAGGAGTATTCTTTGACGCAAATGAAGAGGTCTTTGACCCCTACACCGCGATTATCGCTGCGACGGAATATTCTCTCGTAACTACCAAAGCAGCAAAACGCGCAATTAGACGTCATAAGAAATTTTTGTCCCTGCCCCTTTCGACAAACAATGGAAAATCCATGTTGGAATTCGATTTCCTCATGATGGATACAAAGAAAAGCCGGCTGATGGCGGAGGTTATTATGAAATACCTCCGTCATTCGTCACGGATTCATGTAACAACCCCTGCGGGTACAGATCTGAAGATGGGGAAAAAGGGAAGAAATCCGGGATTTTTCAACGGTGTGGTCAAAGACGGTAAAGGATATTCCTCGGCCAGTATCGAGGTTTATGTACCTATCGAGGAGACGAAGACGGAAGGCATTATGATGCTGGACGGATCGCTTGGCTACATTGGGAAGGCAGAAGAAGTTACAAGAATTGAATTTCGGGAAGGACGTATTGTAAAAATCGAAGAGACGCCGACCGGAATCCGGTTGAAAAACTATATGGAAGCCTACAAGGACAGCAGGATTTATATCGGCGGTGAATTTGGTATTGGCCTGAATTCGTACTCCCGGTGTGTGGGAGACTGTTATATTGAGGACGAGTCAGCTTATGGAACATTCCATATCGGGCTTGGCCGGAATCTTGCCCTTGGGGGCGTGCAGAATGCGAAAGGGCATTTTGATCTTGTATGCCTGGAACCGGATATCTATGCGGACAACAGGCAGCTGATGCAGGAAGGCAAGATTATCTTGCCGGAACCAAATGTATATTAAGGTATAAGGAGGTCAGTACAATGAAAGTATTAGTTACAGGATTTGATCCATTTGGGGGAGAAAAAGTAAATCCAGCATATGAAGCAGTGAAACTGCTTCCGGATACAATCGCAGGAGCGGAAATCATCAAGATTGAGATCCCGACTGTATTTACAAGAAGCGCAGAGGTTGTAGAAGAAGCAATCAAAAAATATGAACCGGACATGGTACTGGATGTCGGACAGGCAGGTGGACGCTCCTGCATGACAGTAGAGAAAGTAGCGATCAACCTGAAAGAAGCAAGAATTCCGGACAACGATGGAGAACAGCCATTTGACGAACCGATCCGCGAGGACGGCGAGACAGCATACTTCTCCACACTTCCGGTAAAAGCAATGGTAGAAAACATGAGAGCCCACGGAATTCCGGCACATGTTTCCTATACAGCGGGTACCTATGTATGCAACTGTATCATGTACAATGTGCTCTATCTTGCAGCAAAAAAATATCCGGGCATCCGCGCTGGATTCGTACATGTACCATTTGAAAGCGGACAGGTAGTGGACAAGGCAAACGGCACACCGTTCATGTCCCTTGAAATGATCGCAAAAGCACTGGAATACGGCATCGAAGCCGCAGTGACAAACACAGAAGACGTACAGAAAGCAATGGGCGAGACCCATTAAATAAACCCACTAGACAAAAAGGCACCAGCCTGGGAAATAGATCCCGACTGGCGCCTTTTTACATGATCGGATTTCATTGGGGACGTGTTCCGGTGTAAAGGAACCCGTCCCTTATAAACTGATAAAAAATTAATATCAAAACATATTATAGACAAATTTTGGTGCGGTGGACAGGTTGGCGTACATGAGATACAGGTAGAGTATCATGAGCATGACATAAAATAGGGCTGTCCATCCTGCAAATGCGGCAAATTTATTGTTCTTTATTTTTCTGATAAAATCTGTAAATGTTTTCATTTATCATTACCCATCCTTTCTTACCGATATGAACGCCGTCCTCAAAGAAGTATTTTGTATACTCCTGGTCGGAGAAATCTGCTACGGAGGCATTGTACTCGGCGGCCACAGAGCGGATATTCTGGTAGTAGTCTTCCCTTGCTTCTTTTGGGAATCCAGTGTAGTCGTACCAGTATCCGTTGACTGGCATCATGACGAGCAGCGGCCGGATTCCAAGATCCTGGCAGACATCAAGGAAGCATCTGAGATCGTCGTATTCCGGTGAGGTGCTGTAGCTTCCATTCAGGCTCTGGTTTTTCTTTTTCTTCATAAATGGGCGGACTTTCCATTTGTAGGCATTGTCGTCCATATAAAATGGATTTCCCTGATTCTGCGCTTCGCCATCTTTGACGGATTGTTTGATCAGGGAAGCAAAATCCGGATCCTGATCGGTTTTTGCTTTGACCGATGCCTTTGGAACATTATCTTTTACCATCTGCATGACCGCGGTCTGTAATTCTTTTTCTTTCAGGAAGCGCGTGTAGATCCTGTAGTTAACCCAGTCCGACATGGAAGCATCTTGTGTGTAGAGTACCCGGTTATAAAGCTCCGCGCGTTTCTGGGTGGCGGGATCGACCTTAAGCAGCTCATGGGAGCGGTTTATCATGTAGTCCTTGACCTCTTTACGCAGATGGGTATTTTTGAGCATCGCGATGTAATGGGATTCCGAGAAACGGGAGGTAAAAGCCTCCGGTTGTACGCCTGCCTTCCGAAACCACTGCGGGGATAGGAAAAGGATCGCCTCTTTCTTCTGTACATCTTCTCCCAGTGATGCCAGTGTGATGGCGTGGCTGAGAGACTGGTAGTAGCCGGCGCCGATCAGCATCATATGAAATTTTGTGTCTTTGAAAATCTTTCCTGGATGATAAGGTGTTTTTACGCCATATTGAAACTCGGATGAACCGAATGTCAGAATCGTATTTTCATCCAGATTTTTTAAAATAGCTTCCCTGGCTGGAAATTTGCCGTCCCCGGACCAGGAGCCGAATGCGTTCCCGTCAGCATGTACTCTGCGGTCTGCCAGAAAATGCAGCCCTGCTGCCGAGGTCAGTGTAAGGACAGCAGCCAGGAAAAATGCAAGGAGCCGTTTCATGATGCGCTCCTTGTTTCCAGATACGCAAGGATCTGGTTTGGTGTATTGAAGGTGCTGCGGTCTACCTCAGACGGTGCGATCAGGATGCCAAGCTCATCCTCGATATCTGCAAGGAGTTCTGCAAATCCGAGTGAATCCATCAGATCGGTTTCAAATAGATCAATATCTGGATTGTTTCTTACGATATCATCTTCACAGATTCTTTCCAAAATTCCAAAAAGTGTTTCTTTCATAGTATTTTCCCTCCAAAATTATGATAGTCCGAGCAGCCAAATAAACTTGCCCGAAAAGATATAAAATCCAAAGATTACAAGCTGAAGCGTGATCAGCCAGGACAGGAAACGGTACCACCGTTTCTGCCGGTATTTTTTATAAAAGGTTGACTTTTTCTTGTACCATTCCGTAGCTGCCAGAAGAACGCCGTGGTAAAGTCCGTACAGGATATATGAAGGCGTTATGCCGTGCCACAGTCCCATGACAAGCATGTTGACAAGAAAACCTGCGCAGGCTGCGTTGAGCCTGTTTTTGAAACGCTTTTTCCGGATCGACTGGATCATGAACCGGGAAAAGAGAAAATCCCGGAACCAATGGGACAGCGTAATATGCCACCGATCCCAAAACTCCTGAATGTCAATGCTCTGAAACGGCCGCCGGAAATTGTCCGGGGTACGGATACCGAGGAGATAGCTGGTGCCAACAGCCATGAGGCTATACCCGGCAAAGTCGAAAAACAGATAAAATCCATAGCAGTATGCATAGAAAATCACGTAGTACCAGGTACGGGCGCCGTCAACCATCCCCATGCCTTTAAAGAATACCGAGGCAAGAATCACCTTGTAAATCAGTCCAAGCAGAATTTTAAATATGCCTTCTCCGGCAAGCTCCAGGTACTCTCTGCGGGGCCGGATATTGTTCAGATCCTCAAGAAACCGTCTGCTTCGGTCGATAGGACCGGAACTAAGAGCCGGGAAGAACAGCAAAAAAGCTGTAAAATCCAAAACAGACATTTCGGTGATTAATCCGTCATAGGTCTCAATAATGATCTGAGCGCATCGAAATGTCAGATAGGAGATTCCAAGGAACGCAAAGATGGAACCTCCCCACAGACCGGCCAGCTTACTGAGAATTAATGGCAGAATACTCAGGAACAGTGCCAGCCGGTAAGCCCAGACATTCCGGTCTCTGGAAACACGGAAGGACATGTAGCCTTTTACAACAATCAGTTCAATCACAAAAAACAGAGCCAGGTAAGCCGTCTGCTCCGGTTTTGGAAAAAATGCCAGGGCAGTAAACAGCATGGTTGCGGCAGTGGAGTACCATTTCAGCGGCTGTTCCAGAACACCAAGCAGTAATGCGGGCAGAAGAATGAGAACAAGAGCGCAGAAAAACTGGTAATTGTCGAAAAAACTCATGAGAGCATCCCTCCCAGAGCCTTCCGGTCAGCTTTCCCGTTGGCAGTCATAGGAAGCTGATCAAGGAAAACAATTTTTTTCGGAATCATGTAATCTGGCAGGTACTCTTTCAGTTCACGCCTGATTTGTAATGATTCTTCAAACTCATCTTCCGGAGTATTTTCCTGGACAAGGAAAGCAGTAATGCTTTTTGCTTTTCCGTCCCGCATATTTGCGATGGCAGCTGCGTTTTTAATGCCTGGCAGCTTCAGAAGATTGCTTTCAATATCTCCAAGCTCGATTCGGTATCCGTGTAGCTTGATCTGCAAGTCAATCCGGCCGCAGTAGTAAAGCATGCCGTCCTTTAAGTATCCTTCATCTCCTGTACGGTATCCGCGGACCGTATTCCCGCTTTTTACTGCCGTGAAGAAAACGGGATCGGAGAGATCCGGGCGCCGGAAATATCCTGGGCTGACTGTGTTTCCAAGAATAACAATTTCGCCCTTTTCTAGGTCTGTCAGGCGGGCGCCTTCCGGGGAGTGAATCTCGATCCACGTTCCTGGTTTTGGCCGTCCGACAGGAAGTGGGTTTTCCCGTTCTATAAGCTCCGGCGTGACCTGAACTTCCGTCACCGCCACGGTGGATTCGGTTGGGCCGTATGTATTCATGATGACAGCATCAGGAAAACGTCCGGATAGTTTTTGTGCGGTCCGATTCGTCAACGTTTCTCCGCAGAATAAAAACAGTCTGATCTGTGAGAGCAGTGAGCTGTCAAAATTCGGATCTCTCAGGCACATATCGGCGAAAGATGGCGTGGATACCCACACAGATGCTTCCGATGCAGCCAGTGCCGGGAGAAGGAGCCGGAAATCAGACTGCTGTGCTTTCGTAAGCGGATATAGTGTTCCACCGCAGGCAAGGCAGGTGTATAGATCCATGACAGACAGATCAAAGGAAAACGGTGCCTGATTTAAAAAGACGCGTCCCTCTTTTTCTTCCCTTGAGGTACCAAGGCCGACGGACCACTCCAGATAATGATTCAGACAGTCGGAAGTGATCTGTACCCCTTTCGGACTTCCGGTGCTTCCGGAAGTGAAAATCATATAAAAAAGATCTTCGCCGGAAACCGGGGAAAGCTGTAATGGATTCTCCGGATGTTCCTCCTGCATCAGACGTTGAATGTCTTCTTTCTTAAAAAAGGAAACGGCATCGGAACGATCTTCCGGATCTTCGCAAGCCAGCACGAAAGGCGGCTGGATGCTTTCAATGATCTGCATAGTGCGGGACCATGGTACGGAGACATCGATCGGGCAGTACCCTCTTCCTGATTTTACACATGCAAGAAAGCAGATGAGCATCAGCGGGCTCTTATGCCCGTAGACAGGAATCGGAGTCCGGTCATCTTTACAGAGTCTTTGAAGAGCAGAAGCCAGCAGATCTGAGTACTTCCAGAGGTCTCCATAGCTTAAACGTTCTTCACCGGATATCATTGCAGCACGGTCCGGAAATCGGACGGCTGTCTGACTGATTTCGTATAAAATGTTCATAACTTTTCCCTCCTGTAGTGCTTTACCAGTATCATAAATAACAAGATCAAAAAGTCAATACAATTTCGCGAACAGTAAGAAAACATTCAACAAATCTTAATAATCCTCATTTACTTTTTCACTTTTTTTGTTATAATTATTTCAATGAATGGAGGAAAACATCATGTTGTCAAATCAGGTACTGCAAAGAACAATATCAGAAATAGAAAATATAGCAGGGGGTTCCTGCTCTGTGTGGGCAATGGATGGACATCGGATTGTGCAGGCAGGGACAGAGAGTCCGAATGCAGGCCAGAGGATCCAGGCATTTCTCGAAGAGATCAAAAAAGAAGAGCTTCTTCAGGGCATCGAAGAGATCCGCACGGGATACGCGCTCTTTCTTGTGTGCGATGAAGAGAAACCTGCTTATATATTAAATATAGAGAATATGAGCGGAGAAAAGGCGGAGCTTGTAGGGCGCCTCGGTGTCAAACAGATGGAAGGCCTGATCCGCGCATATAAGGAAAAGATTGACAAGAACCGTTTTCTTCAGAATCTTCTCCTTGATAATATGCTTCTTGTGGATGTTTACAATCAGGCTAAGAAGCTCCATATTGAAAACGATCAGAAGAGAGTTGTTTATCTTGTAGAGGCCAAAGCGAAGGATAATCAGCTGCTTCTTGAAACGATGAAAGGAATGTACGCGTCCGGAATGAAAGATTTCGTGACTGCGGTGGATGAAGGAAGCGTGATTCTTGTAAAGGCTCTGGAGGAGACGGACGGATACCGGGAAGTATTTGAAAGCGCCAAGAGTATTGCGGACACGGTGTCCGCTGAGGCGATGGTTAATATCCGCGTATCTTACGGTACGATGATCCACGAGCTGAAAGATGTATCCAAGTCATACAAGGAGGCAGGGATGGCTCTGGATGTAGGACGGATTTTCTACCCTGACAGAAATATTCTTGCTTACAACGAACTGGGAATCGGACGGCTGATTCATCAGCTTCCGCTCTCCTTATGCGAGATGTTTTTGAAAGAGGTTTTCGGAGATCGTGATGTATCCGAGTTTGAGGAAGAAACGCTTTCCACAGTCTACAAGTTCTTTGAGAACAATCTGAATATTTCTGAGACTGCAAGACAGCTCTATATTCATAGAAATACGCTTGTGTACCGACTGGAAAAGATTCAGAAGCTGACCGGTCTGGATGTTAGGGTGTTTGAGGATGCCCTGACATTTAAAATCGCCATGATGGTATCAGAGCATATGAAATTTATGAATCAGTAAAATTACCGTCCACGCCCATTTGAGGGGGAGACAGTTACTGGTGAACAGCAATTCCATAGAGAGGAAAACACAGAGACAGGCATTACAGCTTGTCTCTGTCATTTTAATGTGCTAAAATGAGGAAAGTACAAAATAAAGGGGGTACTTGTCCATATGATAAAATTGTTTGAAAATGGAGTCTACTTACTGAATGGTAAAGATATCATAGAAGACGGACCGGAAGCAGCTGAGGCACTGAAAGCAAAGACGGGACGTGCGGTTACAAAAGAAGAGGCGGCGACACAGACGATTGCCTATGAAATTCTGAAAAACCACAATGTTTCAGGAAATATGAAAGATCTGAATATCAAATTTGACAAGCTGACGTCACACGATATTACGTTTGTCGGAATCATTCAGACAGCAAGAGCATCGGGGCTTGAGCGGTTCCCGATTCCGTATGTGCTCACCAACTGCCATAACAGCCTCTGTGCTGTAGGCGGCACGATCAATGAGGATGATCATATGTTTGGACTGACCTGTGCCAGAAAATATGGCGGCGTCTATGTACCGCCTCATCAGGCTGTCATCCACCAGTATGCGAGAGAAATGCTTGCCGGAGGCGGCCAGATGATCCTGGGATCTGACAGCCATACCCGCTACGGCGCTCTTGGAACAATGGCAGTAGGAGAAGGTGGACCGGAACTTGTAAAGCAGATTCTCAGCAAGACATATGATATCCGGATGCCGGAAGTGATTGCAGTTTATCTGGAAGGAGAACCGGTTAAAGGAGTCGGCCCGCAGGATGTTGCGCTGGCGATTATCAAGGCAGTTTTCCAGAATGGTTATGTAAATAATAAAGTGATGGAGTTCGTGGGGCCTGGCGTCGAAAAGCTGAGCGCAGATTTCCGTATCGGTATTGATGTTATGACGACAGAGACCACCTGTCTGTCTTCAATCTGGAAGACCGATGAAACCATCCGGGAATACTACGAGATCCACGGAAGAAGCGGCGACTATAAAGAACTGAATCCGGGAGAGATTGCTTACTATGACGGAATGGTCTATGTAGATCTTGGAAGCATCCGCCCGATGATCGCCATGCCATTCCATCCGAGTAATGCCTATACGATTGAAGAAGTTAATGCAAACTTAAAGGATATTCTCCATGATGTAGAAGAGAAAGCAAAGGTAAGCCTTGATAATGCAGTGGAATATTCGCTGCAGGATAAAATACGCAATGGCAAGCTCTACGTGGAGCAGGGGATCATTGCAGGATGTGCAGGAGGCGGATTTGAGAATATCTGTGCCGCAGCGGATATTATCCGTGGAAAGAATATCGGTTCCGACGCCTTTACATTCAGTGTGTATCCGGCAAGTACTCCGATTTATATGGAGCTTGTAAAAAATGGAGCTGTTGCGGATCTGCTTGCGGCAGGTACCGTTGTGAAGACAGCATTCTGCGGACCATGTTTTGGCGCAGGGGATACGCCGGCCAACAATGCATTCAGTATCCGCCATACGACAAGAAACTTCCCGAACAGAGAAGGATCCAAACTTCAGAACGGTCAGATTTCTTCCGTAGCACTGATGGATGCAAGATCCATTGCAGCAACAGCGGCAAACAAAGGTTATCTGACACCGGCGACCGATCTCGATGTGGAATATAAAAATCCGACTTATCACTTTGATGCTTCCATTTATGAGAACCGTGTCTTTGACAGCCACGGAAAAGCGGATCCGGATGCAAAGATCCAGTTCGGACCAAACATTAAGGACTGGCCGCAGATGCCGGCGCTTCCGGAGAACCTGCTGTTAAAGGTCGTTTCTGAGATTCATGATCCGGTAACGACGACAGATGAGCTGATTCCGTCAGGAGAGACTTCCTCCTACCGTTCCAATCCGTTGGGACTTGCAGAGTTTGCGCTTTCAAGAAAGGATCCGGCCTATGTCGGACGCGCGAAAGAGGTGCAGAAGGCTCAGAAAGCGATTGAAGCACACACCTGCCCGTTGGAAGTGCTGGAAGAACTCAAGCCTGTAATGACGAAAGTGAGAGAACAGTTCCCGAAAGCAGGAGAAGGAAACCTTGGTATCGGAAGCACGATCTTTGCAGTGAAACCAGGAGACGGATCCGCAAGAGAACAGGCAGCATCCTGCCAGAAGGTGCTTGGAGGATGGGCTAACATCGCAAGCGAATATGCGACGAAACGTTACCGTTCCAACCTGATCAACTGGGGAATGCTTCCATTTATTACAAAGGAAGACCACACAGCTCTTCCGTTTAAAAACGGCGACTATATCTTTGTCCCGGAAATCCGGAAAGTGATTGAAGAGAAAGCGGAAGAAGTGAAAGCCTACGTTGTGGACGACGGCCTGAAGGAAATCACACTCCACCTCGGCGCGCTGACAGATACTGAAAGAGAAATTATTTTGAAAGGATGTCTCATCAATTATTATAGAGGCTAGTAAGCAACAGAAAACCCCGTCCGAGAGCCGGACGGGGTTCGTTTTATACTTTATTCTTTTCCGTTAAAGCAGTACGTACAGAGCTTACAGGAGTCGATCCCAATGGATTCAATCAGGTCATCCAGACGGTGGTAACGAAGAGAAGTGAAATTCTGCTGACGGCAGATTTCATCCAGCATCTTCTGGTATCGGTCGCTGTTCGGATCTGCATACTCAGCCAGGATTTCCGGAGAAGCGTCTCCTTCCCAGTCGCGGATAATCCGACGGGTAATCAGATCCAGCTCGGATTTGGACCGTGAGAAATTCAGATATTTACATCCATATAACAGTGGAGGACATGCAGGGCGTACATGCACTTCCTTAGCTCCGCTTTGATAGAGGAATTCTGTAGTCTCGCGAAGCTGTGTTCCACGGACGATGGAATCATCGATCAAAAGCAACTTTCTGTCTTCGATTAAAGCCTGTACCGGGATCAGCTTCATGCGGGCGATCAGATTTCTCTGGCTCTGAGTGGTCGGCATGAAAGAACGCGGCCAGGTAGGTGTATATTTAATGAACGGGCGGGCATATGGAATACCGGATTCATTTGCATAACCGATGGCGTGTGCCACACCGGAATCCGGAACGCCTGCAACAATATCAGGAGAAACGGTACCTGCATCCCTTTTTGCAAGAAGACTTCCGCATTTGTAGCGCATCTCCTCTACGTTGACTCCCTCATAGGAAGAAGTAGGATATCCATAGTAAACCCAGAGGAAGGAACAGATCTTCATTTTTTCAAAAGGCTGACCGACCGTTTCCACGCTTTCCGGTGTTATATATACGATCTCACCAGGTCCCAGTTCTTTGTAATCGGTATAACCAAGATTGATATATGCAAAGCTTTCAAAAGAAACACAGTACGCATCGTCTTTCTTTCCGATGACAACCGGGGTACGTCCGTAACGGTCACGTGCCGCATAGATGCCTTCCGGTGTCATGACAAGTAGAGTCATGGAACCATCCACGATCGACTGCACGTACCGGATTCCTTCTACAATCGAATCCTTTTTACAGATCAGAGAAGCAACGAGCTCAGTAGCATTAATCTGACCGGTACTCATTTCCTGGAAATGAGAATGTCCATCATTAAAGATCATATTCAAAAGTGAATCAAGGTTATTGATTTTACCGACTGTAGAGATGGCAAAGCTGCCGAGATGTGACTGGATCAAAAGCGGCTGTGGTTCAAAATCGGAAATACAGCCGATACCAAGATTTCCCTTCAGCTCCTCCAGGTCTTTGTCAAATTTTGTACGAAACGGGGAATTCTCAATGTTATGGATAGAACGGCTGAAGCCATTTTCTCCGTGAGTTGCCATACCGCCTCTTCGCGTTCCGAGGTGAGAATGATAGTCTACCCCGTAAAATAAATCAAGTACACATTCATTTTTTGAAGCTACGCCAAAAAATCCGCCCATAGTGTGCATTTCTCCTTTCCCATTCTAAACAGTTTTACGTTGACAATACTAATTTAGTTTAGCACGTATGACCCGGTAAATGAAGAGAAAATTAAAAATAGATAAATGAACAAAAAAAATAAATAAATCAGACAATAAATACAATTAAAAATAAAAAATGAAATAAAATAAAAAATATAAAAGAAAAGTATTGACAAAAAGGGAGCCAAATGCTATAGTGTAATCAATCCAAAAGAAAAGAAACCTGACGAGAAAGGGATTCTTGAAACTGGAAGTTGTTTCACTTTCAGAATTGGAAATTTAGAAAAGGAGGGCTTTTACCAGTGGACAATACGGAATTCAAAACTCAATATGTTAGTGGTATTACAGATGAAGGTTCCCATGATGAAAGCCTTTATCAATAAATCAATCCAGTAAATAGTTGAGTATACAAAGTATATCGGAGATGTTAGAAACTGGAATTTGTGATTGAAAGATCTGTAAGACATATTGAGGATGATACCACATCAGTCAATAGTTCAAAGAGTTAGAAGATGTGTAAAGAAACATCGCATAACCATCAGATATTTTATTAACCATTTATCTTATATTTGATATGAGTTGGCGAATGAAGACGTAGTATGCGGATAGTAATAGGGGAGGAAGTCTGAGAGCAGAACCCATAAGAAGATTGAAATAAGAAAGAGAAAAGTTCTCTAAGTTATAAGAATCAGATATATTGGCAGAAGATCTGAAAAGTCAACAACATTAAATACATTATAAAAGGAAGTAAAAGATCTGAGATCAAAGATTACATTAGCGGAAAATTAATCAGAGACTTTGAGTTATATCGAATATAAAATAAAAAAGGCTTTTGGGAACCGGTAGATCAAAAAGAAAGATTCCTCCGGTAAGAGAATATAGAATATGAAAAAATTGAATAATTAGGGCAGCCATTATAAGAAAAAAATATAATGGCTGCTTTTTTGATGTAATAGTTTTGTAATATTTAAGAAAAAAACGCCCCCATTTTTTTGACATTGACAGGTTGGTATGATACACTAAGAAAATGAAAAGATATATCATTCTTGCGTATAGAAGGCTGGTAAGGAATCACTGCAAAAAGCAAGTAATTAATGAGGTGAATAACATTGGATAAATACGAGTATCGTGAAAAAACGGAACAAATGATGAAGTACGTCCAGACGAAATCTTACGATAAGGCAAAGGAGATCGCAGACGCGATAGACTGGAAACGCGTAAAAAATGCGTCCGTGCTTTGTACCGTAAGTGAAATTTACGAATATACTGGGGAGTATCAGAAGAGCAGAGAGATTCTTTTTATTGCATACGACAGGAGTCCGGGGAGCAGGAAGATTGTATACCGCCTGGGGACTTTGGCGCTTCGACTGGGGGAGACGGAGGAAGCGCTGGACTGTTATGACGAATTCGTGAGCATGGCTCCGAAGGATCCGAACCAGTACATATTGAAGTATAAGATTTTAAAAGCGCAGAACGCCCCGATCAAGGAGCAGATTCATGTGCTGGAAGAATTTAAAAAAGCAGAATATATTGAAAAGTGGGCATATGAACTTGCAGAGCTTTATGATCAGGCAGGAATGACAACGGAATGTCTCGAAGAGTGTGACGATCTGATTCTGTGGTTCAGCGACGGAGCTTTTGTACAAAAGGCAATGGAGCTGAAGATGAAATATAAGCCTCTTACACCGCAGCAGCAAAAGAAATATAAAAAAGCGGAGAATGAGGAAGAATCCGAGGACCTGGATTCCGGTGTGGAAGAAGCACAGGCTGAGGAACCTGAGAAAGAAGAACCAGAGAATGAGGAAGAGATTCCGGCGGGAATTCAGAAAGAATCTCAGGAAGAATCGGCAAAAACAGTAGATATTGATCAGGTGATTTCCATGCTGCAGGATCAAGGAAAACGAGAAACGCTGCTCCAGAAGGCAGATTCTTCAAAAGCACTGACAGGAGCCTTTCTGCTTGGAATGGCTGTGGGAGGAAATAAGACGATAACAGAAGTAAAGCAGATGTTCGAAAAAGGAGAGGGAGACGTGTACGAAACAGGCCAGATGAAAATAGAGGAGATCCTCCGTCAATGGGAAGAAAGACAAAGGAAAAATGCAGCTGTGATTGCGGAAAAGCGGCGTGAAGCAGAGGCAAAGGCAGAGGAAGAAAGAGCAAAACAGGAGAAAGTTTCCAAGGATACCGCAACGATCCTTTCTGAGGATATTCAGAGACTTCTCAGCGAGATGGAAGCTGAAGAAAAAGAAAGAGAAGGGAATGTCGGTGGTACGACAGAGTCTCTTGCCAAGCTTTCTGAGTCAATGAAAGACCAGACAGAAGAAGTGGAAGAAGCTGAGGTAAAACCGGACGAAGATATTGAAGAGGAATACGCTGAAGACGAGTACGCCGAAGAGGAGTATGACGAAGACGGGTACGCTGAAGAGGAGTATGACGAAGACGAGTATGCCGAAGAGGAGTACGACGAGGACGAGTACGCTGAAGAGGAGTACGA
>CAUWJP010000015.1:0-65577 GCA_963559135.1 uncultured Sellimonas sp. | reverse complement strand
TTCTTACCATCTGGCTTGTGTAAGAGTTTTCGTTGTCATACCAAGAAACAACCTGAACTTCTGTTGTTCCGTTCTCTAATGGTAATACCATTGTCTGAGTAGCATCGAATAAGGAACCATATGTCATTCCTACGATATCGCTGGATACGATTTCATCTTCGTTGTATCCGTAAGATTCGTTAGATGCTGCTTTCATAGCTTCGTTGATCTGTTCTTTTGTAACATTTCCTTCAACAACAGCTGTTAAGATTGTTGTAGATCCTGTAGGTGTTGGTACACGCTGAGCGGATCCGATTAATTTACCGTTCAATTCAGGAATAACTAATCCAATGGCTTTTGCTGCTCCTGTAGAGTTTGGAACGATGTTGCATGCTGCTGCACGGGATCTTCTTAAGTCACCTTTTCTCTGCGGTCCGTCAAGTGTCATCTGATCACCTGTGTAAGCGTGAATTGTACACATGATACCGGATTTGATCGGTGCAAGATCGTTCAGTGCTTTAGCCATAGGAGCTAAGCAGTTTGTTGTACAAGATGCTGCGGAGATGATGTTATCTTCTTTTGTAAGTTTGTCGTGGTTTACATTGTATACGATTGTAGGAAGATCATTTCCTGCCGGTGCGGAGATAACAACTTTCTTTGCACCTGCTTTGATATGAGCGGAAGCTTTTTCTTTAGATGTATAGAATCCTGTACATTCAAGAACAACATCTACTCCGATTTCTCCCCATGGAAGTTCTTCAGCGTTAGCTTTTGCATAGATTTTGATTTCTTTTCCGTCAACTGTGATGGAATCTTCTCCTGCTGTTACTTTATCTGCTAATGCATATTTTCCCTGTGTTGAATCGTATTTTAATAAGTGAGCAAGCATTTTCGGAGATGTGAGGTCGTTGATTGCAACAACTTCGTATCCTTCTGCTCCGAACATTTGTCTGAATGCAAGACGTCCGATACGTCCAAAACCATTAATCGCTACTTTTACTGCCATGATTAATTCCTCCTAAAGTTTAATTTAGTTTCTGTTCTGCAATACTGCAGATGGCGATTCATCCTTGTTAAAGATTCATCAGCCATACTGATTGTACTAAAAAAAAGACAGGAATTCAAGTATCTTTACATAATTTTTATCCAAGTTTTTCCGATTTCTCTTATAGTGATTCCTGTCCCGCAGAAATTTTGTTTATATTCGATAGACATTTTAAATGATTTTCATAAATTTCGGCTTTCTGCCTATAAATATTGTATAATACCGGAATCCACATTCCTCCAGAATCCTTCCGGCATCTTCGTACTGATATGCAATATGATCCGGCTGATGGGCGTCAGATCCTACTGTGATAATCTCTCCGCCAAGTTCTCTGTACCGTCTGATGATCTCCGGGTAGGGGTGACAGAATCCAAGTCCATACTTAAATCCTGCCATATTCATCTCAATTCCCTTACCATGTTCAATCAGCCAGCGAAAAATCTCATCGATCAGATCCGAATAATTTTTCCAGTTGTAATCTCGCGCCTGATTCTTTCCGTACCGCACGATATAATCCATGTGGCCGAGCACATCGAAATCCTGTATGATCCGGATATTTTCCCATGTCTCTACAAATGATTTTTCATACACTTCCGCGTCTGAGCAGTTTTCAAACAATACCCGGTTATACGGATCTTTTCCTTCTACAACATGAGTACTTCCAATGACAAAGTCAAAGGGATAGGATGAGGTAAAATTCCGGTAGTATTCTCCAAGATGCTTCTGAAATCCGATTTCTACTCCTAATCCAATAGAAATCTGATCTTGAAATTTCTTTTTTAATTCCTCCACTGCCGGGATATAGTGTTCCATATCAATCCGGAACTGCTTTTTATCTTCCGGATAATCCCAGTCCTGATGGTCTGTAATACAAATTTGTTTTAATCCTTTTCTGACTGCTCCAATCGCCATCGATTCCGGAGACGCGTCCGAATCCGATGAAAAATTCGTGTGCATGTGATAATCTGCTGTGATCATACTTTCTCCTCCCCGTATCAGATGATACGTCCTCCGCCAAGAATATAACCGTCTCCATAGAGAACCAATGCCTGTCCCGGGGTTACTGCCCGCTGCGGCTCTTCAAACGTACAGGTGATCTCGTCATCCCCCGTCTTCTGGAGCGTACACCAGC
Organism: uncultured Sellimonas sp.; assembly: GCA_963559135.1. Taxonomy (GTDB): domain Bacteria; phylum Bacillota; class Clostridia; order Lachnospirales; family Lachnospiraceae; genus Sellimonas. Next base: position 63,421 of record CAUWJP010000015.1, on the reverse strand, counting down.
CTCCCCTGTGATTGTAACGGATTTTGGCGAAGATCCTGTTTCCTTCCAGTTCCTTAAAGTCTGACGCTCCCATCGGATTAAGCAGATGTGCCTTCACTTCCCGGGTTAGCGACTCTTCATCATTTCCAAGTATCACTTCATTTGTTTCCGGGCGAATCGCAAGAACAAAGACCGGATAACCAAGAGCCACTCCAAGACCTTTTCTCTGCCCCACCGTGTAATGGATAATTCCTTTGTGCTTTCCAAGAATTTTACCGTTTACATCAACAAAATTTCCTTCTTTTGGTTCCTGCCCGGTATGGTTTTTAATAAAAGATGCATAGTCTCCATCCGGAATAAAACAGATATCCTGGCTGTCTGCCTTCTGTGCCACAGAGATTCCTGCTTTCACCGCAATTTCACGGATTGTATCCTTTTCATACTTTCCAATCGGCATCCGGGTATGTGCCAGTTGCTCCTGTGTCAGATTGTAAAGTGCATACGTCTGGTCTTTTCTGGATGCATCTGCATTTGCCACTGCGTACCGCCCGTTTGAGAGTTTCACAATATTAGCATAGTGTCCCGTGGCAATCAGGTCTGCTCCAATTTCTTTCGCCCATCCAAGAAGCGCCTCCCACTTCACAAACCGGTTGCAGACAACACATGGATTCGGTGTCCGTCCTTCCAGATATTCTCTACAGAAATAGTCCATAACATTGGACTTGAATTGATCCCGGAAGTTCACAGTGTAATGCGGAATACCGATCTCATCGGCTACCTTTTTGGCATCTTTAGACGGATCCTGTCCGCACTGCTCTTCATCGCACGTGATCATCGTCACACCTGTTACATCGTATCCTTCCTCTTTCAGCAGATATGCTGCCACGGAAGAATCGACTCCACCTGACATACCGATGACAATTTTTTCTTTTTTCATGCTTTCTTCCTCAAATCTGTCTTAATATTCCTCTTCTTCCTCTTCTTCACCTTCGTGAATATCGGACTTTGGTTTTTCAAGTCCTTCTATCTTAATACCGTTTTTCTCTGCATAATCCCACAATGCTGCGTGGATCGCTTCTTCTGCCAGCAGGGAGCAGTGCACTTTTACCGGCGGAAGTCCGTCCAGAGCCTCCATCACAGCTTTGTTTGTCACCTGCATTGCTTCCTGAATGTTTTTTCCTTTTACAAGTTCTGTTGCCATACTGCTTGTCGCAACGGCCGCACCACATCCAAACGTCTTGAATTTCACGTCCTGGATAATCTGGTTTTCGTCGATATCCAGATAAATTCTCATGATATCTCCACATTTTGCGTTTCCGACTGTTCCAACGCCACTTGCTCCTTCAATTTCCCCCATGTTTCTTGGATGCTGAAAATGATCCATTACTTTTTCTGAATACATATATTTCCTCCTAAGTTCAGTCCGTTCTTTTTATTTTGCCTGTTTCTTTATAAAATCTTCGTAAAGTGGAGACATGTTTCTGAGATTTTCAATAATCTTCTTCAGATTCTCCACCACGTAGTCAATGTCTTCTTTTGTAATTTCCTCATTTAATGTCAGTCTCAGTGAACCGTGCGCAATCTCATGTGGAAGTCCGATGGCAAGCAGCACATGGGACGGATCCAGAGAACCGGATGTGCACGCAGAACCGCTGGAGCCACAGATACCGGCCATATCAAGACTTAACAACATGGACTCGCCTTCGATAAAGCGGAAACTAAAGTTTGCGTTGTTCGGAAGACGGTCTGTCGGATGTCCGTTTAACTTCGTATACGGAATCTCTTTGAGTACACGGTCAATCAGATAATTCCGGACTTCCTTTTCCTTTGCCGTTCTCTCTTCCATCGTGCGGACAGCCCGTTCTACTGCAGTTCCCAAACCGACAATGCCAGGAACATTTTCGGTTCCGGCACGGCGCTTCCTCTCCTGCGCTCCACCATGGATAAAGTTTTTCAGACGGAGTCCTTTACGGATATATAAGAACCCGATCCCTTTCGGTCCATTGAGCTTATGTCCGCTTGCGCTTAACATATCAATATTCAGATCATCTACCTGAATCGGAATCTGTCCGAACGCCTGAACTGCATCGGTGTGAAATAAGATTCCGTGTTCCTTTGCAATTTCTCCGATCTCTCTGACCGGTTCGATCGTTCCGATCTCATTGTTTGCAAACATGATGGAAATCAGAATCGTATCCGGGCGGATGGCTTTTTTCAGCTCTTCCAGATCTACCACTCCGTTTTCATCCACGCTCAAATATGTCACTTCAAATCCATGCTTTTCCAGATATTCACATGTATGCAGCACTGCATGATGCTCAATTCTGGATGTGATAATATGCTTTCCTTTGGACTCATATGCCTCTGCCGCGGCCTTGATTGCCCAGTTGTCACTCTCTGTTCCACCGGCTGTAAAGTAGATCTCATTTGCCTTGGCTCCGATGGCATCCGCAATGATCTCTCTTTGCTTTGCTACTGCTTCCTTACTCTTCGCTGCAAAACTATATACACTGGACGGGTTTCCGTAATTTTCTGTAAAATACGGGAGCATTGCTTCCACGACTTCCGGCGCCGTCTTTGTCGTCGCCGCATTATCTAAATAGATCAATTTACTCATTGTCTTCTTCCTTTCTCTTCTCTTTTCTGGAACTTCCGCACAGTGCTTCCGGATGAATCTCCTTTGGGCACCGGGCCTTATTTTTTCTGCTCTCTTCTACAAGCTGATCCAGGTAAATGCCGTCTACTGTCGTGCGAATACTTTCGTTGATCTTCTGCCAGACATATTTCGTGGCACAAATGTCCTGAGCCTTACAGGACTCATCCTCATGAAAAGCGGCACAGGTCACTGCCTCAAGGCTTCCCTCCAACGCCCGCAAAATGTCTCCCACCGAAATCTTTCCGGTATCTCCATGTACGACATATCCTCCTCCGGCGCCTCGGATACTCTCTACAAGCCCCGCTTTCTTAAGCTTTGCCATCAACTGTTCCAGATATCGTTCCGAAATTCCCTGACGCTGTGAAATACTGGCGATCGAGACAGGCTCCGCCTCTGAGAACTCTGCAAGATCTATCATCGCCCGCAGCCCATATCTTCCCTTTGTTGATAATTTCACGCTGTCACCTCTTTTAATCCTACTCTTTTACTAGGGTTTCCTTTTGTAGGATAGCATCCGGATCTGGTTCTGTCAACCCATATTCCGGAATATCATACTAGTAAAAACGAAGTCAGGTATCATATGCATCTTTCCTCTCGAAAAAAAATCTTTTTAAAAGGAGCCTTTGTACTGACGTTTGTCGGTCTGGTCACACGTGTGATCGGATTTTTCTTCCGCATCTTTTTAAGCCGCGCGTTTGGTACAGAAGGAATTGGTATCTATCATCTGATTTTCCCCGTATATGCACTTTGCATCTCTTTGTCAGCCGCCGGAATTGAAACCACCCTCTCCCGACTAACCGCACGTTACACTTCCCTTGGCAGGTCGGAGCTTGCAAAAGCTTCGTTCCAGATGGCTCTCCTTTTGTCCGTCATCCTATCTTTGCTCTGTACTGCGCTCATCCAGATTTTTGCGCATGATATTGCTGTTTCTGCTCTTGGTGATGTACGTTGCGAACCGCTTTTAAAAGTCATGTCCTACGCACTTCCTTTTGCCAGCGTCCATTCCTGCATCTGCGGATACTCCCTTGGGCTGAAGCAGACACGAATCCCCGGTATTTCACAGCTTGCAGAACAATTCGCCCGCGTCCTTGGCGTTTACCTGCTCTATACCGCCGCCATGCAGGAATCCGGGCAGGCCGGAATCCTCCTTGCAGTATGCGGACTGGTCATTGGAGAAATTGCAGGTGCTTTCTACAGCATTTTTGCCGTCCGGCGGATTCTTTATACAAAAAAGGCCGCACAAAAATGCAGCTTTTCCTGCTATGCCGGATGTCTTGGTGACATTCTAAAACATGCTGTACCTATCACGGCCAACCGGATTTCTTTGAACATCCTGCAAAGCATCGAAGTCGTTTCCATTCCCAAAAAGCTCATATTATACGGCTTCTCTCGTTCCGCAGCCCTGAGCCATTACGGAATCTTAAACGGGATCGCTATGCCCTGTATTTTGTTCCCGTCTGCCATCACCAATTCCATCTCCATGATGATGATCCCTACTGTGGCTGAGATTCAGGCTGCAAGCCAGAATAAGACCCTTAGACAACTGATCCAGAAAGTAAGTATCTCCTGCCTTCTGCTTGGCTTTTTCTGTACCTGTGGTTTCCTTCTGACCGCTGACTTTCTTGGCTCTTTTGTTTTTCAAAGTCCGGAGGCGGCCTCCTACATACGAGTTCTGGCTTTTATCTGCCCGTTTCTCTATACAAATTCAACCTACATCAGCATGCTGAACGGACTGGGGCATACGAACCTGGCTTTCCTCATTAATTTCACTAGCCTTTGTATCCGGATTGCAGGCGTCTTCTTTCTGATCCCGCAGACCGGAATCAGCGGCTACCTGACCGGACTTCTGGCAAGTCAGATTTTCGTATTTCTGGCATCCATCCGGGTGCTTTCCCGCTCCGTACAGTGCACGTAAATCCTATCCATAAATCATTTCCACACAAAAGAAGACGACCAAAGTTTCTCTTTTCCAGAAACTTTGGCCGTCTTCTTTATAATGTGTCCAGAAACATCTGCATCAGAATCGGATTGACATATGCCTCCGTAATCAACCCGGCTGCCATGAAAACAAGAACCGAGGCAGTCTTTCCCATATTCCATCTGGCCTGCGGAAAGATAAAAAAATACCACAGAACGATCAGATATGCCAGTGCATAAAAAAGGAACTGAGGCACCATCGCAATCACCCAGAACACGATACCTTGAATCCCCATATTCAGAATTCCCGCGCAGACGATCATTCCTGCTGAGAATCCCGCCCAGACAAATACCGCTATGGTGACAATCCTTCTGGCCCTGGTCTGTCCCAAAAGTACAATCAGAAAAAGCGGTGCAAGCCGGATGCCGCACAAGTACAGGATATACTCTCCCGCTTCAATTTCCGATTGTGCATATTGTTTCAGAAAATACGGATTAAAGATTCCGGATGTAGTCACGTAATCTTTCACAGTCAGATTCGCAAATAAAATCCCTCCGATAAATCCTGCCATAAAGGCTGCTGCAAAATACTGCTTTGCTCTTTCTATTCTCACAAGACAAGCCTCCTCATCAAACAGATACTAATACATATTCAACTGTCCCTTTTTGTATTCATAAATCTGTCCGATATACAGCTTCCTGTCAGAACGCCGTTTCCTGTATTAAGGCTCCTAATGGCAATATTTGGCGTCGTAGGCCAGAATCGATGCGATCGTTTTGGAGTCCTCGATCTCACCGTTGAAAATCTTTTCTTTCAATTCTTCCACTGTGTGCATTTCCAGTTCAATATATTCATCTTCATCAAGATGCTGATGGGAAGGAATCAGATTCCGGGCAACAAAAACTTCAATCTTCTCGTTGCAGAACGCAACCGTTGTCCGGATATTAATCAGCCACTCCAGGCTGTCACACCGGTATCCGGTCTCCTCTTCCAGTTCTCTTCCTGCGCAGACAATGCCCGGTTCTTCCGCATAGTCCAGCGCTCCTGCCGGGATCTCCAGTGTATAGCGGTCCAGGGCATTCCGATACTGACGTACCATGATCAGCTTTCCGTCCTCTGTAACCGGAACTACTGCGGCAGCACCTTTGTGCTTGATAAAATCCCACTCTGCCGTATTTCCGTTTGCAAATTCCATATGGTCGGTATATACGTCCAGAATTGCTCCTTTATATTTCAGTTCTCTTCCCACACGTCTGATATTTTCACTCATTGTTACCGCCTCCTCATGATAAAAGAATCCCTGACCTACTTTTCAGTAAATCAGGGATTCTTGGGTTTACCTTATCGACTCTAATATCTATTTTGCATAATCCGTGACTCTTGACTCCCGGATTACATTTACTTTAATCTGGCCCGGATATTCCAGTTCGAATTCAATCTGTTTTGAAATTTCTCTTGCCAGCAATACCATATCATCGTCTGATATTTGTTCTGGAACTACCATAACGCGAATCTCTCTTCCCGCCTGAATAGCAAAAGATTTATCGACCCCTTTAAACTGGTTTGCGATATCTTCCAACTGTTTTAATCTGTTTGTATATGTTTCTAATGTCTCACGTCTTGCACCCGGACGAGCTGCCGAAATCGTGTCAGCTGCCTGTACAACACATGCGATCAGTGACTGCGGTTCCACATCTCCGTGATGTGCCTCTACCGCATTGATAACAACTGCTGATTCTTTGTACTTTCTGCACAGATCCACACCGATCTGAATGTGGGAACCTTCCACATCGTGATCAATAGATTTTCCAATGTCATGCAGAAGACCGGCTCTCTTTGCCACACGGACATCCAGTCCGATTTCTCCTGCAAGAAGGCCTGCAAGCTGTGCCACTTCGATAGAATGTTTCAGCGCATTCTGTCCATAGCTTGTACGGAATTTCATACGTCCAAGCAGACGGATCAGTTCCGGATGGATGCCGTGTACGCCAACTTCCAGCGCAGCAGCCTCTCCTTCTTCCCGGATCATGGACTCTACTTCTTTCTGTGCCTTCTCAACCATCTCTTCGATTCTGGCTGGATGAATTCGTCCATCTACAATCAGCTTCTCCAGTGCGATCCTTGCGACTTCACGCCGGATTGGATCGAATCCTGAAAGCACGACTGCTTCCGGTGTATCATCGATAATCAGCTCAACACCTGTCAGTGTCTCAAGCGTACGAATATTCCTTCCCTCTCGTCCAATGATACGTCCTTTCATTTCATCGCTCGGAAGCTGGACAACCGAAATCGTCGTCTCTGCCACGTGATCCGCAGCGCACCGCTGAATCGCATTGACTACGTACTCTTTCGCTTTCTTGCCTGCTTCTTCCTTCACCTGATTTTCCAACTCTTTGATCATTCTGGCTGAATCATGCTTCACATCGTCTTCAACAGTTTTTAACAGATATTCTTTTGCCTGTTCGGAGGTCAGTCCTGAGATTCTTTCCAGTTCCTGTACTCTTTGTCTGTTTAACTCGTCCGCTTTCGCTTCACGCTCTTTAATCTGCTCTTCCTTCGCTGCAAGATTCATTTCCCGATGTTCGACCGCATCAGAACGCTTATCTACCGCTTCTTCTTTTGCAAGGACACGTTTTTCATAACGCTGAAGCTCTGCCCTGCGTTCCTTTGTCTCTTTTTCCAGTTCATTTTTGGTCTTGATCGATTCCTCTTTCACTTCCAGAAGGGCTTCCTTTTTCGTCGTCTCAGCTTTTTTCAGTGCATCATCTATGATTTCTCTGGCTTTACTCTCTGCATTTCCAATTTTGGATTCCGCATTTTTTTTCAAGTTCGAAACCGTCACATTATAAGTAACTGCTGCTGTTACGACAAGCGTAATCACTACTGCAACGATAATATAGAAAATTTGCACAGGAGCACCTCCTTATTTAATTTTCATTGTACAATTACAACACTTAAATTTTATACTGTTTTAACAAATATGTCAAGCACAGACTCTTCCCTTTCGTGGAAATCGCGAAATACTGCACGGAAGATTTCCGCCCTTTGATCTACCACTCTTCCGGAAACTCCAGATCCATAGCCTTTTTTATTTCCCCGTAGGAAAATCCTTTTCTTGCAAAATAAGCATAGATCTTCTGTTTCTCCTCTGCAGAGGCATGGACAGGATCGTAGTGTTTCTTTCTCAGAAGGTGCCGGATCGCCTCGCCAGAATCATCCTCCTCATAACATCTCTCCATCATTTCATCGACGATCTCTGCGTCTACTTTCTTCCTGGAAAGCTCTGCATAGATTTCCCGCTTGCTTTTGTGTCCCTTTCTGGACAGGATAAAGCTCTCCACATATCTTCTGTCATCCACGTATCCAAACGCCTTCACATAACGGAGTGCCTGATCCACTGTTTCCTCCGGAAAATCCTGACGCATAAGACGATCCCTCAGCTCTCTTTCGCTCCTATCCATGCTCTGAAGCAGAGACATTGCCTTGCGCTTTGCCCTTTTCAGCACAATCTCTTTCAGAATCATTTCAATCTGCTCATCTGTCACAGACTCCCCGTCTTTTAGATGGCAGGAGGACAGCTCGCTTTTGTATAATACAAAAGCGAACTGTCCGTCCAGATAAATTTGAAATTTTGTCTTTGTAACCGGCTCAATTCTAACCTGTTTCATCGCTTATTCTTCGCTTTCGGCCTCTTTACTGCCGCTCTCTGCTGCTTCCTGCTCCTGTCCTGCACCGCCGTCCAGACCGTAATGTGCACGTACTTTTGCTTCAATCTCATCCATTACTTCCGGATGTTCTCTTAAGTAGCTCTTTGCATTCTCACGTCCCTGTCCGATCTTATTTCCCTCATATGCGTACCATGCTCCGCTCTTATTGACAATATCCAGGCCTGCTGCCAGATCCAGCACATCGCCCTCTCTGGAAATGCCTTTTCCGAACATGATATCAAACTCTGCCTCTTTGAATGGAGGTGCGATCTTATTCTTTACAACTTTGACTCTTACGTGGTTTCCGACCATCTCTCCGCCCTGTTTTAGTGTCTCTGTCCGTCTGATGTCGAGACGGATCGAAGAGTAAAATTTCAGCGCACGTCCTCCTGTAGTCGTCTCCGGATTACCGAACATGACGCCGACCTTCTCACGGAGCTGGTTGATGAAAATCACGACACAGTTTGACTTGCTGATAACCGGAGTCAGCTTTCTGAGAGCCTGGGACATCAGTCTTGCCTGAAGTCCAACATGGCTGTCTCCCATATCTCCCTCTATCTCCTGCTTCGGAACAAGCGCTGCCACCGAGTCAATAACAACGATGTCCATCGCACCGGATCTGACCATCGTCTCTGTGATCTCAAGTGCCTGATCTCCACTGTCCGGCTGGGAAATATAAAGCTCATTGATATCTACACCGATGTTCCCTGCGTAAACCGGATCCAGCGCATGCTCTGCATCGATAAATCCAGCGATCCCGCCTCTTTTCTGCACTTCGGCAATCATATGAAGGGCAACCGTCGTCTTACCACTGGACTCCGGTCCGTAAATCTCTACAATACGCCCCTTCGGAACACCGCCAAGTCCAAGCGCAATATCCAGGCTCAGCGCCCCTGTCGGCACGGTCTCAACTGCTACCTGCGCCTTCGGATCTCCAAGACGCATCACGGTTCCTTTCCCAAAATCCTTTTCCAGTTTGGCTATTGCAGCCTCCAATGCTTTCTTTTTATCTTCATTATTTGTCATAATCTGATCTCCTTCTGAACACGAACAAATGTTCGTTTGTGATATTAATAGTAACTGATTCTTATTTTGTTGTCAAGATGATTTTTGAATTTTGGCGGAAATGCCCAGATCGAAAACAACGCAGAATGTCTGCCGCAGCCTGGCTGCGGCAGAACTATGATATGCAAAGATGAGTCCCTATTTCTTCATCTGATTGACCCGTTCCTCCACTGTAGCGGAGAAATTCAGAACCTTTCTGGAGTACGGCTTGTTCATGTACTCGGACGTCAGCATGAAGTCTGCTGTAGCAAGATTGTTTGCCACCGGAATGTCATATACAACTGCAATCCTAAGAAGTGCCTTTACGTCCGGATCGTGAGGCTGTGCTTCCAACGGATCCCACAGAAAGACCATGAAGTCGATGCCTCCTTCTACGATCTTGGCTCCTATCTGCTGGTCTCCTCCGAGCGGGCCGCTGTTGTATGCACGCACCGGAAGCCCTGTCTTTTCAGCAATCAGCCTGGCTGTCGTCCCTGTGCCGCACAGAAAATGATTTTTCAGAATATCCTTATTTTTATCGCACCAGTCCACCATCTCCTGCTTCTTGCCGTCATGTGCTACCAACGCGATGTGTTTCTGTCTGCCAATTTCAAAATCCACATACTGTCTTTCCATCGTATCTCGTCTCCTTTCCCGACCTGTCATTCCTCTTTTGTCCTGTCAACGAATTTCCCTCTTAATTATACAATATTCTCCGGAAATCTCCCAGTAAAATTTCACAGGTTACTATTGTTTTTCTACAACTTCTCCCTGCTTTTTGTAAATGCTTCCCGCCGGCACATATCCGCGCACCATGGAAAGCGGATAAATATTCGTATTTCTTCCTACTACCGTACCCGGATTCAGGACACTGCCGCAGCCGACTTCCACATTGTCTCCAAGCATGGCGCCGAACTTCTTCAGCCCGGTCTCGATTTTTCCCTCCGGTGTGCTGACCGTAGCCAGTGTCTTGTCAGATTTCACATTGGATGTGATAGAACCGGCACCCATATGGGACTTAAAGCCAAGAATAGAGTCACCGACATAATTGTAATGAGGCACCTGAACCTTGTTAAACAACACGACATTTTTCAACTCTGTAGAATTCCCAACTACTGCTCCTTCTCCTACCAACGCGTTTCCACGGATAAATGCACAGTGTCGGATCTCAGCGTCTTTGCCGATAATTGCCGGTCCATTAATATATGCACTTGGAGCCACCTTTGCAGACTTTGCAATCCAAATGTTCTCGCCTTTCTTTTCATACTCATCCTCCGGCAGTGTGTTTCCAAGTTTTACAATAAATTCTCCGATTTTCGGAAGGACTTCCCACGGATAGGTTACTCCCTCGAAAAGTTCTCCTGCGATCGTCTCATTGAGATCATAAAGCTCCTGTACTGTTAATTCTTTCATAGTGTTCCTCCTTCTATGACTTTTTTGATGATTTATAATAAGGGGACACCTTATCGTAGCAAGCCTTCAGCTGGTACTGATTGTTCAGTCCGACTACGCCGTTCGTCCTGACTGCGATAAAATGTTCCAGTTTCTGCATATACTCCTCCGAGGTGATCTGTCCCTCGGCCACCAGGGTCAGTCCTTTTTCCCAGCTTGCCGTCATCTCCGGCTTTAGAAGGGAGCGGATCGAATGATCCACTGCATCATAAATCAGCTCTCCCATCAGCGTGGGAGTGATCACCTGCGTCTTTTTATTAAGAGATAGATATTTGATATGAATCAACTTCTTGAGAATTTCCGCCCGCGTCGCACTCGTTCCGATTCCACTTCCTTTGATCTGGGCTCTGAGTTCTTCATCTTCAATAAGCTGCCCGGCATTTTCCATGGCAAGTATCATAGAACCAGAATTGTACCGCTTCGGCGGTGATGTCTCCCCTTCACGGATTTCAAATCCATTCACCGGAATCCGGTCTCCTTTTTTCAGCTTCTGAATCCGGGCAAACAGTTCTGCATCCGGAACCGTCTCCTCGTCCTCCTCCGCCTTTCCTTTTTTATTCCCTGGAATTCCGGTCACCTTGTAAAAGCCTTCCTCCGTCAGAAGCTTAAAGCTGGAGAAGAAATGCTCTTCTTTGATTACTATTTCCAGTGATAGTTTCTGATACACTGCAGGCGGATAAAAAATCGAAAGAAAACGCCTCACAATCAGATCATATACCTTCGCCCCGGTTGCAGATACGGACTTCAAGGCCAAAAGCCCCTGTCCGGTCGGAATGATAGCATAATGATCTGTGATCTGACTGTCATTTACATATCTTGTCTTTTCCAGTCCTTTGTGCGACCGTTCTCTTGCGATAAACCCAAGCAGATCTGCCGTAGGTTCGTACTTTGCAAGTCCATTTAGATTCTTGTGAATCTCCTTCGCCACCGCTGTGGAGAGGACTCTTGCATCGGTACGCGGATAGGTGACCAGCTTCTTCTCATACAGTTCCTGTACAATCCGAAGGGTTTCATCCGGACTGATCTTGAACCGTTTTGAACATTCATTCTGCAGTTCTGCCAGGTTGAATAACAATGGCGGATTTTTCTTTTCTTTCTTCTTCTCAACGGAAACAAGCACACCCATTCGGTCGCTATCCATCAGATCATTGATCAGCTCCTGGGCCGTTTCCCGGTCTTTGAACCCATTTTCCCGGTATAGCTTCGGAGACATCTCATAACGGGACCCTTTGACTGCTTTCCATTCTCCCTGAAATGCGGCCCCGTCTGCGTCCATATTCGCAAGCACACGGTAAAACGGCGTCTTAGTGAAATCGCGGATCTCCCGCTCTCTTCTTACCACCATTCCAAGCACACAGGTCATGACCCGACCCGCCGAAAGTACCACATAATTTTTATGCAAAAATCCGGCAATGCTGTTTCCGTATTTCAATGTCAGAATTCTGGAAAAATTAATTCCCATCAGATAGTCTTCCTTAGCCCGAAGGTAAGCGGAAGCGGAAAGATTATCGTAGGCCGACAGGTCTTTTGCCTCCCGGATTCCACGCAGGATCTCCTCCTCTGTCTGGGAATCAATCCAGACACGTTTTCTCGTTTTCCCTTTTACCTTTGCCATCTGCTCCACCAGGCGGTAAATATACTCCCCCTCCCGCCCGGAGTCCGTACAGACATAGATTGTATCCACATCCTTCCGGTTTAGAAGTCCGCTTACAATGTCATACTGTTTCTTCACATTCGGAATAACCTCATACTTAAATTCCTTTGGAAGAAACGGGAGAGTACTCAGACTCCATTTTTTATATTTGGAATCATAGGCTTCCGGATAGCTCATTGTCACCAGATGTCCTACACACCATGTGACAATGCTTTCGTCTGATTCCAGCCATCCGTCCCTACGCTTCATATTCTGTTTCAGCGCTTTGGCAAACTCCTGCGCCACACTCGGCTTCTCTGCTATGTAGAGAGATTTCCCCATATTTATAATCTCCTTCTTTTACCTGCGGAAGATACGAAGCAGGAAATCAAAAAACGGCCTTTTTGCCGGCTTTTTCACCCGGACTGCCTCCTGTACCGCTTCCTGCATGAACATCTCCTGGGCATCAACCGGCTGTCCCGTCTGTTCTTTCTTCTGGTAGTTTCCTGATGAATCCAGTGCCCTCGCCTTAACATTGTCATCAAGCATGACATGAATCATGTGATTCAGCCTCTCCCTTACTTCAGGATCGTAAACAGGACATGCAACTTCCACACGCTTTTCTGTATTTCTTGTCATCATATCGGCCGAACCGATATACATTTTCTCTGAACTTCCTCTTCCAAAAATGAAAATTCTTGGATGCTCCAGGAATCGGCCGACAATACTTGTCACCCGCACGTGATCCGTGTATCCCTTTACCCCCGGAAGGATGCAGCAGATTCCCCGCACAAGCAGATCCACTTCCACTCCGGCACGGCTGGCTCTGGAAATCTTTTCGATAAATTCCACATCCGTCACCGAGTTCATTTTCATAATAATCCGGCCGTTCTTTCCTTTTTTGGTTTCTTCCTCAATCAGCTCCAGCACCGTTTTCTTCAACGTATTCGGCGAAACAATCAGATGCCGGTAAGTGCCACTTAAATTTCCCATGGACATATTCTGGAAAAATGCCGCCGCATCCTGTCCAATCTCCTGGTCTGCTGTCATCAGGCATACATCCGTATACATGGCCGCCGTCTTTTCATTGTAATTTCCGGTGCCGACCTGGGTAATATACTGATACCCGTTTCGTGTCTTGCACGTGATCAGGCAGATTTTGGAATGAACCTTGTAGTTTTCAAACCCGTAAATCACCCGGCATCCTGCCTCTTCCAGACGCTCGGACCATTCAATGTTATTCTGCTCATCAAACCGTGCCCTCAGCTCAATCAAAACCGTAACTTCTTTTCCATTTTCCGCCGCGGCGCAAAGGTACTCCACAAGCCTTGCTTTCTTTGCAAGCCGATAGATAGTGATTTTGATAGTCACGACAGAAGGATCCGATCCTGCTTCTTTCAGAAGTTTTAAAAACGGCTCCATGGATTCGTACGGATAAGAAAGGAGAATGTCTTTTCTTCTGATCTGCTTCATGATGGACGTCTCATCCTCCACCATAGCTGCCTTCTGCGGGGAAAACGGCTCATATACCAGTGTTCTGCGCATATGTTCCGGCACTTTCTCCGCCATGGAAAAAATGTAGAACAACTTCATCGGCATCTTCGTCCGAAAAATCTGTTTAGGTGTAATATGGAACTTTTCACAAAAATAGGTTTCCAGACTTTCCGGGAGAGGATTGGCCGTCTCAAGTCTTACAACTGCCATTCTTCTCCGCTTGTTCAACGTTTTTTTCATCAATGTACGAAAATCATCATTGATATCCAAAGACTCGTCATCCGGCGAAATATCCGCATTCCGTGTCACGCAGATATAATTCTTGTCGGATACTTCATATTTATCAAAAATGACCTCCATATATTCCATCAGGATCTTTTCCATCCGGATATACCGGATATCATGTCCCGGTAGAAAAAGAATATCTGAAATATACTGCGGTACCGGAACAATCCCCAGCATTTTTTTATTATCCCGTTTCAGGCTTGCAACGACATAGATCTCCTTGTTGAGAAGGTGCGGAAACGGATGGTTGGCATCTACAATCTGCGGAGAAAGAACCGGAAGGATCTGATCTTTGAAGTACTTCTTTACGTATTTCTTTTCCGGGTCCTGAAGCTCCTTAAAAGAAAGACCACAGATCCCACACGGATTCAGTCTCTTTTTGATTTCGGCGTAAGTCTTGTCCCGCTCTTTATAAAGCGGCGCCACCGCCTCATAAATCCGGTCCAGTTGCTGCTGTGGAGTCAGTCCCGACCTTCTGTCTGTCGTCTGAACTTTCATTGCTGCCATATCATAAAGGCTTCCTACGCGAATCATAAAAAACTCGTCCAGATTGCTTGTAAAAATCGCAACAAATTTCATCCGTTCCATCAACGGCACATCTGGATCTCCCGCTTCCTCCAGCACCCGTTTGTTGAACTTCAGCCATGAGAGCTCTCTGTTCTGTGTATATTTCAGAAGTTCCCCGTCCATTTTCATTCCTCCGTCTCATTTCCCTATCGGTTTGTCATCCCATCGTCTTTTCTATTTTACATGGTTCTTCCAAAACGTGCAATCAGGGACGGGTAAAATTTCCCGTCCCTGATGAAAAATCCCATTGCAAGGCTTCCTGCTATTTTGCCTGAATATATTTCTGTGCAGTCAGTGTTTCAGCACAGAGAATGGCTCCTCCTGCGGCTCCTCTTACCGTATTATGAGAAAGTCCGATAAACTTAAAGTCGTACAGACTATCTTCTCTCAGGCGTCCTACCGAAATTCCCATGCCATTTTCGTAGTCTACATCCAGAGCAACCTGCGGACGGTTATCCTCCTCAAGATACTGGATAAACTGCTTTGGTGCGCTAGGAAATTCCAGCTCCTGCGGAAGTCCGCGGTAGCTTACAAGTTTCTCAATCAACTGCTCTTTCGTCGGTTTTTTCTTAAAGTTGACAAACACTGCCGCCGTATGTCCGTCCAGCACCGGGACACGCACACACTGAGTCGTGATTACCGGGGAGGATGCCTTTTCGATTTTTCCATCACAGATTTTTCCCCAGATCCGAAGTGGCTCCTGCTCGCTCTTTTCCTCTTCACCGCCGATGTACGGAATAATATTTTCCACCATCTCAGGCCAGTCCTTGAAAGTCTTTCCGGCACCTGAAATTGCCTGATATGTCGTTGCTACTACCTCTGTCGGTTCAAACTCCATCCATGCAGTCAGAACAGGGGCATAGCTCTGAATCGAACAGTTCGGTTTTACAGCCACAAATCCTCGTGTCGTGCCAAGACGTTTCTTCTGGGACTCGATCACTTCGAAATGCTCCGGATTTACCTCCGGAATGACCATCGGCACATCCGGTGTCCAGCGGTGGGCACTATTATTGGATACAACCGGTGTCTCTGTCTTTGCATAGGCATCCTCGATCGCACGGATCTCCTCTTTGCTCATGTCAACTGCGCTGAATACAAAGTCTACCGTGGAAGCAACTTCTTCCACTTCATTTACATTGTGTACGATCAGCTTTTTCACGCTCTCCGGCATAGGTTTTTTCATTTTCCAACGGTCTCCTACCGCCTCTTCATACGTCTTTCCAGCTGATCTTGGTGATGCAGCCACTGTCACTACTTCAAACCATGGATGATTCTCCAGAAGAGAGATGAATCTCTGTCCAACCATCCCTGTCGCTCCTAATATTCCAACCCGTAATTTCTTTTCCATCGTATGATCCTCCTACTCTGTTTCCAGTTCCTGCTTATAAACCTGAATTGCTTCCAGCATGGCGCCTTTTCCCGGCGCTCCCTTTGTCAGACGTTTCTCCACGCAGGTCTTCATGCTGATTACCTCGTAAATATCCTCTTCAAACACCGGACTGACTGCCTTATATTCGGAAAGTGGCAGATCATCCAGCGCACACTCTTTCTGAATGCATGTCAGCACAAGCTGCCCGATAATTCCGTGTGCATCCCGAAATGGCACACCATGATTTACCAGATAGTCTGCTGCGTCTGTAGCATTGGTAAAGCCCCTCTGGGCGCTTCGTTCCATGACACTCTTTTTGAACTTCATCGTTGCCAGCATGCCGGTAAAAAGCGGAAGACAGGCATTGACCGTATCCATCGCGTCAAACGCCATCTCCTTATCTTCCTGCATGTCTTTGTTATATGCCAGCGGAATTCCCTTCATCGTTGTCAACATCGACATCAACGCCCCGTAAACCCTTCCGGTCTTTCCTCTTACAAGCTCTGCAATGTCCGGATTTTTCTTCTGCGGCATAATGCTGCTTCCGGTGCTGTACGCATCATCGATCTCCACAAACTGATATTCGTTGGAATTCCAGATGATGATTTCTTCTGAAAACCGGCTCAGGTGCATCATAATCGTTGAAAGCGCTGACAGATATTCAATCACATAGTCTCTGTCAGATACAGAATCCATACTGTTTAATGTGGCTCCGGAAAATCCGAGAAGACTTGCCGTATATTCCCGGTCAAGCGGATAAGTCGTTCCTGCAAGTGCGCCGCTTCCAAGGGGGCAGACATTCATCCTGTTATAAATATCCGAAAGACGGCTTCTGTCTCTCCGGAACATTTCATAATATGCTCCCATGTGGTGTGCAAGGGTAATCGGCTGCGCTTTCTGAAGATGTGTAAATCCCGGCATAATCGTATCCAGATTTTCCTCCATGATATGGAGAATCACTTTCAGAAGATCTGTCAACAGTACGTCTGTCTTCTGCACCTCTTCCCTTACATAGAGCTTCATGTCAAGAGCCACCTGGTCATTCCGGCTGCGCCCGGTATGCAGTTTCTTTCCTGCATCTCCGATTCGGTCAATCAGATTTGCCTCCACGAAGCTGTGAATATCCTCATATTCTTTCGTGATCGGAAGCGTGCCGTCTTCCACGTCTTTTAAAATCCCGGCCAGTCCTTCCATAATCTGATCCCGCTCCTGCTCCGTCAGAATCTGCTGCTTTGCCAGCATTTTGACATGTGCCATACTTCCTTCTATATCCTGTCTGTACAGACGCTTATCAAATCCGATGGAGGCATTAAAGTCATATACCATTTGATCGGTCTCTTTTGTAAAGCGTCCTCCCCATAACTGTGCCATCTGCGTTCCCCGTTTCTTTCTTATTTTAGCGAGTTAAACTATTAAAACATAATTTACCAAATTTTATTCTGTTTGTAAAGAATTATTTCTGTCTCTTTTTGAAAAGACACACCCACAATAATCCTGACGATAGAGTCCGTATTCCCCGGAAAGTTCAACGGAACGTTTATATCCGTTCTTCTTTTTGAAATCAGAAAACAGGTAGAAAACCCCGCATTCTTCCTGCAGTTTCCGCCCGATTTCATTGAGTTTCTGTGCATTTTTCATCGGACTGATAGAAAGGGTTGTCGTAAAGAAATCCATCTGCCTTTTCTTTGCTTCCAAAGCCGTCCGTCGAAGCCGCATCTCATAACAGCGAAAACAGCGCTCTCTCCCTTCCGGAAGATGTTCCATTCCCTTTGCCATGTCAAAAAAGTCATGTGCATCATAGTCGCCTTCCAGATAGGAAACCGGATATTTTAGTTTTTCATTCATCCGCTCAATCAGATGTCTCTGTTCTTCTGCCCGTTTCCGATATTCCGCTTCCTCTGTGATATTCGGGTTAAAATAAAAGACCGTGATCTGGAAATAATCTGAAAGATACTCCATCACATAACTGCTGCACGGCCCACAGCAGCTGTGAAGCAAAAGGGACGGAACCTTCTCTTCCTTACCGATTCTCTCCAGCGTTCTTTCTAGTTCTTTTTGATAATTTTTCTTCTGCTCCTGCATGCTTTCTCCTTTTTGGCATCATTCTACTGATAGTTATAATTCACATCTTTTTCTCTGTCAACATACACTATGATATAAATAGAAGGAGGTCAGCAATATGGATACCATCCTGAGCATCAATCATATCAGCCATTCCTATCATACATTGAAAGGGGAAACTCCTGCTCTTTACGATATCTCTTTTTCCGTAAATCAGGGGGAATTTCTTGCTGTCGTCGGTCCCTCCGGATGCGGCAAATCCACGCTTCTATCCCTGATTTCCGGTCTGTTAAAACCTGAAAAAGGGGAAATTCTCCTGCACGGAAAGCCGATTGACGAACAGAAAGATAAAATCGGATATATGCTTCAGAGAGATGAACTGCTTGAATGGCGCAGCATTTACCGAAATGTACTCCTCGGTCCCGAAATCCAACATTCTCTGAACCTGGAAGTAAAAAAAAGGGCACATGAACTTCTGGGTGCTTATGGTCTGGGACAGTTTCAGTCTTCCCGTCCTTCTGAACTATCCGGCGGAATGCGCCAGAGAGCTGCACTTGTCCGCACGCTGATACTGAATCCGGAAGTTCTCCTGCTTGATGAGCCGTTTTCCGCTCTCGACTACCAGACGAGACTTAATGTCAGCGATGACATCGGACAGATCATCCGCCGCAAAGGAAACACCGCCCTTTTGGTGACCCATGATCTTTCTGAAGCAATCAGTCTGGCAGACCGCATTCTTGTTCTTTCCAGCCGCCCTGCTTATCTGAAAACCACAGTCAGCTTACATTTCGATTTTCCACAAGCCACAGATGATACCCCACTGAACCGACGGAATTCACCGGAATTTAAAACCTATTTCAATCTGATCTGGAAGGAGCTGAATCAAAATGAAAGCCCAACAGACTGAGCTTTCCGCTTCCCAATCATCATATCTCGCATCCCAGAAGAAAGAACGGCGCCTTGTTCTGTTTTTACGCATCGCTGTTCTGATTCTCTTTCTTGTTCTCTGGGAATGGACGGCCGGAAAGGGCATTATCGATTCTTTTATTTTCAGCAGCCCTTCTAAAATTTTAGCCTGTTTTTTATCGATGGCAGCAGATAAAAGTTTTTTCCCTCACCTGTCGGTTACGCTGTATGAAACGATCATCAGTTTTTTTCTGGTTACCGGTATCAGTATCCTTGTCGCGGTCCTGCTTTGGTTTTCCAGAAAACTGTCCGCGGTTCTGGAACCCTACCTGGTCATTTTAAATAGTCTTCCAAAATCTGCTCTTGCGCCGCTTCTCATTGTATGGCTTGGCGCTGACCGAACAACAATTATCGTAGCCGGAATGTCTGTGGCTATCTTCGGAAGCATTATGACGCTTTACACCTGTTTTACGGGAACGGATAAAAATAAACTTAAACTGATCTACACTCTTCATGGTACATCCTTTCATGCCCTTACCAAAGTTGTACTGCCATCCGCCGTACCTACCATTATCAGCAACATGAAAGTAAACATCGGTCTATGCCTCGTTGGTGTCATCATCGGTGAATTTCTGGCTGCCAGGGAAGGCCTCGGATATCTGATCATCTACTCCAGCCAGGTATTCAAGATGGATTGGCTGTTAATGTCCATCATTCTTCTGTGCATGATGGCAATGGTACTGTATGCCGCCATCGGACTTCTGGAACGGCTCTGTCGGAAACTTCTGTAATGAATTCCTGCAAAAAGGGCAGGATCCTTTTCTTTTGAATCCTGCCCTTTTCTATCTTTCTTTTATTTTGATCGGAATGAAGCTCCGCCGCCTGTCGGCCCGGTTTTTCCCTTTTCTACAAGTTGAATCTGAATTCCTTCCATCCGCTTGCTCATTCCCTCGGTACCGGCTTTTGCACCGTTTTTTGTCCAGCCAAGCCATCCATAATCCTGTACATGCACCCGGTAATAGATATCATATTTCTTTTCCATTTCACCGGTCAGCTGAATCTGAATCGCTTCCATCCGCAGCTTCTTTCCTTCTGTTCCGGAAACAGCTCCATTGCTCTTCCAACTCTGCCAGCCGATATTCTGAACATGTGCACGATACTGAATTCCGCCGGTGTATGCTGTATTTTCAAGACTGATTTTTAAAGCTTCCATCCGCTTTGCGGCACCGGTAACACCACCGGTTGAACCGTTAAACGCAGTTGTGTACCAACCATAATCCTGCATATGAGCCTGATATACTACGTTCTGTATTGTAGTTCTATCTTTAAACGCCCCAGATGTGCTTCCCGGAGCTGCTGCTCCTTTTGCTACAAGCTTGATCTGGATTCCTTCAATCCGTTTACTGTATCCGGAAGATCCTGCGCTTGCTCCGTTTTTCGCCCAGCCAAGCCATCCGAAGTCCTGTGTATGTACTCGACATTGATTCATTTCATGCTACGTTTCCCATCTTACCATACCTCAGAACTGCTGTCAAAATACAATCATGAATCCAACATTTCTAAATATTTCCAAATCCTCCTGGTTTCCCTTTATTCCGGAAATTCCATCGTTACATAGTATCCCCGGTCTGTTTCTTTAATTTCTTTTACAGTTCCCTTTCTTGCTTTCAGACGGTCCCAGCTTTTATACAGGCCGCTCATTGCCACGGATGGCTCAATTAGATAGCTGTAACCTCCAAGAGCCTGCAGTTCCGTAATTTCTGCCTCCTCACCTTCTTTGATCAGCCCCGGACGCTCCATTTTAAATTTCATTGTTCGCATTATCAATTTCCTCTTTTCTTCCTAGTCATTATCACCTTAGGTATTGTAGTTAATTTTGATTTTTCCTGTCAATAGTCTTTTCCATTTTAAATGCAGTATTTTCCTGTTTTTACCAGAGTAATTCGCAAAAATATTCATATACTATGACTGTAACAAAAAGTTACAAAAAACACACGACGATAAAGGAGGACATTATCATGACAAATCGTTCATCTAATAAAGCAGCCGTACCAGAAGCAAAAGGTGCTTTAGACAAATTCAAATATGAGGTGGCAAACGAACTCGGTGTTCCGTTAACAGACGGATACAACGGAGACCTTACTTCCAGACAGAATGGATCTGTCGGCGGATATATGGTCAAGAAGATGATCGAAGAACAGGAAAGACAAATGGCTGGTAAATAACTCTTTCTAAACAAAAGAATGTGACATGTGAAAAGGGCATCCCTGCTTCCCGAACCAGAAAGGAAGGATGCCCTTCTTCCTGCCTTTTCTTCTGACCGGAGAAGTAATTCCGAATCAGAACTTGAAAAAATATATCAAAACGAAAAAAAGTGGTTGCATATTTTGAAAAAATGTATATAATAATATTTGTGCCTGTTTGGGAGACATCATGGTTAAGACATCTTACAGGATCAGCCGGAATAGCTCAGTCGGTAGAGCACTTCACTCGTAATGAAGGGGTCGTCGGTTCAAGTCCGATTTCCGGCTTATCTAAAAACACCACAATTCACGAAAATGAGTGATTTGTGGTGTTTTTTTCTATCGAAAAGGATGGCTTTTGGGGCCGTCTTACAGTACATGTATATTGTCCCGGTTCACTCTTCCATAGACAGGAAATCCCCTGATTTCTTCCGATGACGCAGCCTCTGCTGCCATCTGCAAAATCCCTGCATCCTGAAAGATGTCTCCCAGTTTAAATTCCATTAGTCCGCTCTGGCGGATCCCAAACAGATCCCCCGGTCCTCTCAGTTTTAAATCTTCCCCTGCGATATAAAATCCGTCATTGGAATGATTGAGGATATCCAGCCGTTTTTTTGTCTCTTTTGCTTTGGATGCTGTCATAAAAATACAGTAGGACTGGAATGCGCCCCGGCCAACACGGCCGCGCAGCTGATGGAGCTGTGCCAGTCCAAAACGCTCCGCATTTTCCACCATCATCACCGTAGCATTCGGTACATTGATCCCTACTTCTACAACTGTCGTAGAAACAAGAATCTGAATCTGGTTTTCTGCAAACTTCTCCATAATTTCATCTTTCTGCGCCTGTTTCATCTTTCCGTGAAGATATCCTACCGTTACCTCCGGACCCATTCGTTCAGACAACATCGTGGAATAGTCAATAACATTTTCCGCCTCCATGGCTTCACTTTCTTCCACCATGGGGCAGATGACATAGCACTGCCTTCCCTCTTCCACCTGTTTTTTCATAAAACGGTACGCTGTCTCCCGGTATCCTGTATCCACCACACAGTTTTTGATTGGCAGACGATCTTTGGGAAGCTCATTGATGACAGAAAGATCCAGATCACCATAAATAATGATTGCAAGCGTTCTCGGAATCGGGGTCGCACTCATAACCAGAATGTGCGGCATATTCCCTTTCTTTGCCAGCGCCTCCCGTTGTCTAACTCCAAACCGGTGCTGCTCGTCAGTGACAACAATCCCCAGATTGTGATAGTTAACTTTCTCCTGAATCAGGGCATGGGTACCGATAATAATCTCCGATTCTCCTGTCTCAATCCGTTTATACGCCTCCCGGCGCTCTTTTGCCTTCATGGAACCTGTCAGCAGTTCTACTCGAAACGGAATTCCATATTGCTCAAACATCCCGCAGACAGACTGATAATGCTGCCTTGCAAGCACTTCCGTCGGCGCCATCATCGCTCCCTGGTAACCGTTATAAGCTGCTTCCAAAAGCGCAAGTACAGCCACGATCGTTTTACCGGATCCCACATCCCCCTGCACAAGACGGGACATGGTATAATCTCCCTGCATATCCTTCCGAATTTCCTTCCAGACCTTCTTCTGGGCGTTGGTCAACTCAAATGGAAGCTGCACCAGAAAATCGTCCACTTCTTGCTTCGGTTTCATCCGGCATCCGTTGACACTCGTCTCTTTTTCCTCTTTCAGCTGACGGATGGCCAGAAGGAATTCCAGAAATTCTTCAAAAACAAGACGCTTTCGCGCATGCATGTACATCGTTTTATCTGCCGGAAAATGGATGCCTCTGAGGGCATAATTGTACTCGCACAGATGATATCTCTGCCGAATGCTTTCGGGAATTGTTTCACGCTGCAGATGGATATGTTCCAGTACTTCCTTGACCGCCTTCATGACAGTCAGATTGGAAAGACCGGCAGTCAGAGGATACACCGGCTGCATCGTATTAAGCTTTTCCTGATATTTCTGTGCAGGCTGAAAGATCTCCGGATGCTCCATTACAAGTCCGCCTCTTTTATTCACTACCCTGCCTCTGACGATAATACGGCTTCCGGACCGGAGCGTATTGCGCAGAAACGGCATTCTAAACCAGAGAACCTTCAACGTTCCCGTCAGATCCCGGATCAGTGCGGTCACGGTCTGGAGTTTCCTGTTCGGTGAAACCTGGACACTTCCGAAAACGCAGCCTTCCACAGCAACCACGCTCCCTTCCTCCAGCTCACTTACCGGAACCGGAGCCTCATAAATGTCATAGGTTCGCGGATAATAGCGAAGAAGATCTCCTGCTGTATAAACTCCCATTTTCTGAAACAACTTTTCTGTTTTTTCTCCGATCCCTTTGATTTCTCTGATTGGAGAATGTTCATTCATGCATTTCTCTCCTTTATGCAGGAAAAGGATACTTTTTTAAGTATCCTTTTCCTGTTTCTTCTATATCGTCTTTCTTTATTCGACTGACATTACATAATAGTAGATCGGCTGTCCGCCACAATGTGCATCAACATCCAGATCCGGATACGCTTCCTCAACTTCAGAAACGAAACGCTCCGCTTCTTCCTCCGAAATGTCTTCCCCGTAATAAATACTGATGAGTTCTGAATCTTCTGTCACCAACTTCTCCAGAAGCTCCTTGGATGTTTCGGAGATCGAAGAACCTACAGAAAGAATTCCCTCATCGCCGATTCCCATGATATCTCCTTCATGGATCTCCTTGTCCCCGATCTTTGTATCACGGACCGCATAGGTCACCTGTCCCGTCTTGACAGTCTGGATTGCTTCCATCATCATCTGTTCATTCGTATCGACGTCCTCTTCTTGTGAGAAGTTAATCACTGCTGTAATTCCCTGTGGTACCGTCTTTGTCGGAATGACAATGATATCTTTGTCTTTTGTAAGATCCCTTGCCTGATTTGCTGCAAGCACAATATTTTTATTATTCGGCAGGATAAAGATGCTGTCCGCATTGACTTCATCAATCGCCTGAAGCATATCATCGGTACTCGGATTCATGGTCTGTCCGCCCTCTATGATATAATCCACTCCGATTTCCCGGAAAATCTCATTCATGCCGGTTCCGATTGAAACCGCGATAAATCCTATCTTCTTTCTCTCTTTTGGCTCCTGCTTTTTCACATTTTCCTGTGCAGCAAGCTTTTCTGCTTCCTGAATGACTCTCTCATGGTGCTCCTCGCGCATATTATCAATCTTCATCCGTGTCAGCTGTCCATATGTCAAAGCCTTCTGGATAGCAAGTCCCGGATCATTCGTGTGGACATGTACTTTCACAACTTCGTCATCTGCCACACAAACAATCGAATCACCTATGGACTCCAGATATGCTTTAAATTCCTGCTCTTCCTGCTCGGAGAACTCTCTTTCTGTAAGAATAATAAACTCTGTACAGTAGCCGAATTTGATATCAGTCTCCTCCATCGGTGCTTTACGTACAGCAGATGCTGATGGAGCGACAGATGGCTCAATCGAAGAATAGTCAATTTCTTTTCCAAGAAATGCGTCATACGCTCCTCTTAAAACTTCCAGAAGTCCCTGTCCGCCGGAATCCACAACTCCTGCCTCTTTCAATACAGGAAGCATCTCCGGAGTCTGCTCCAGTACTTCCTGTGCATGATCCAGAATCTTCGGGAAAATTTCCGCAAGATCATCAGTCTCAAAAGCAAGCTCTTCCGCTTTTTCTGCAATTTCTCTTGCCACAGTGAGGATCGTTCCCTCTTTTGGTTTCATAACCGCTTTATATGCGGTCTCCTTTGCACGGATACATGCCGCCGCAATTCCCGCAGCGTCAATCTCTGTCTCATCTTGAATGGACTTTGTAAAACCACGAAGAAGCTGTGAGAGAATGACTCCCGAATTTCCTCTGGCACCGCGCAGTGAGCCGCCTGAAATTGCCTTTGACAGTTCCTTCATTCCCGGATTGTCCAGCGCTCTTACTTCCTTTGCCGCCGACATAATGGTCATGGACATATTCGTCCCGGTATCCCCGTCCGGAACAGGGAATACATTCAGCTCATTGATGTACTCTTTTTTTGCCTCTATATTCTGTGCGCCTGCCAAAAACATCTTCGCAAGCATGTCTGCATTTATCGTCTTAATTTCCACCTCAAAGTTCCTCCCATATTAATCGATTACCCGTACGCCTTCAATATAAACATTGATCTTGTCAACTGGCATATTGGAAAATTCTTCGACTTTATATTTTACATTGCTGATCAGATTATCCGTAACAGCCGAAATACTGACTCCATATGCAACAATAACATGGAAATCAAGGCGGATTCTGTTATCTTCCGTAAGTTCTACCTGAATACCGTGTGTCAGGCTGTCTTTTTTAAGCAGTCTTACAAGCCCGTCTTTTACGTTAACTGCTGCCATCCCCACGATTCCAAAACACTCTACTGCGACAGAGCCTGCATATTTGGCGATCACTTCCGGTGAAATGGTGATGATGCCCAGTTCCGTACTCATGCTGCCTTTCATACTAAGTTACCTCCAATTCTTATCTATATTTTTTCAGTTCTTTCCATGAAGTATTCTGCTTTATTATACCTTGTTTACACACATTTTACAACATGATCTCTTCATGTTATCTGCAAAACAGCGAAATTTTTATGATTTCCGGGAAATAAACTCTTGCATTTCCAGTATATATCTGATATCATAGTTAGTGTTGTGAGTCCTCTATTTGGGGACTAGTAAGAGCGTTAGGAGGTGTAATCATGGCGAAATGTGCTATTTGCGAAAAAGGGGCTCATTTTGGAAACAATGTCAGCCACTCTCATAGAAAAACACCAAAAATGTGGAAATCTAATGTAAAATCTGTTCGTGTTAAAACAGAAGGCGGAGCAAAGAGAATGTATGTATGTACATCCTGCTTAAAATCCGGCAAAGTAGAAAGAGCGTAAGTTCTGCATACACAAAAACCAGGAATCTTGTCATCCTGGTTTTTTTGTTATCTTTTTTTGTCTCAACAGCAAAAAAGGACGTAGCCTAGTATCAGAAATACTGCTGTAATACAGATATCCCAAATCAAACCCGGCAGGAACATCGAAAGAATCAGTCCTGCCGCAATCATAAAGCATGCAAATCCAATCACTCTTCTCATCTTCGATATCCCTGCCGTTTTGTTCCTTGATTTTATATATGCAGTTTTTCAGTCTTTTATTCGTTTTCTTTTTTTCCTTCGTCCAGAATGTCATTGACTTCTTCTTCCGTCACCTTATTTTCGTCTTTTGTACGGAAACGGTCTACCAGATCCGGTACCATATCCAGGATTTTGGTGATTGTATCCTGATTTTTGATATTAACCAGTCTTGTCGTACCGTTCTGAATTACAAGTACTGCACACGGAGTCATCTTGCCTCCCAGACCGCCGGCGCCCTTTTCATTCTTATCTGCCGTAAAAGAACCTGCTCCTACGGAAAAGGACACATCTACAAGCGGGAGGATGATCGTATCTTTTACATGGATCGCCTCGCCAACCACTGTCTTGGATGAAATCACATTATCCATCCCGTGAAACAATGCTTCCATCGTTGATTTAAAATTGCTCTCTGCCATTTATGATTCCTCCTTCTTCTGGCGTTTTAACAGATGCAGTACTTCCTTTGCGGTACTGCGGACATTCTTATCTACCACAATTCTGACAGCCGCCGCTGCCAGATGGTTCATCCGAAGATGTCCCTTGATATAGACACTTCCCTCTAATGCAGCTTTTTCAAAATCAGGCACAAGCTGAAGCCATCTGCCAAAGAATGGATAGATCAGTGCCAGATAGGAAAGTAGCTTTCCGGTATAGTACGGATCATCAAATCCAAACTTCACATGCCCTCGCCCCTCTCTTGGCATCCATGTCTTAAGTAAATGAAACAGAACTGTCTTTCCCTTTTTGAAAGCTGCCTGATGCACCTCATCTTTGATAAATTTCCCTATTCTGTCTTTCGTCTCAGACAGCGTCTTTATCTTATCACAGATTTTTTGAAATGTATACTTGATTTTCTCCAGAATACGCTTCCATCTGGATTCCTTTTTCTCTTCATTCCGGCTTTGCGGCTTTTTCTTTGTATTCTTTTTTGTCTCTTTCTTACTCTGCTTCTCCTGGGACGGCTTCTCTTCTTTTACCGCCTCCGTTTTGGGAGAAATACTCTCTTTTGCTCTGCTTTCCTGCTCTATCGGTTTTTGCTCGCCAGTCTCAGGCTTTTGAAGAACTTCCTCTTTCTCCGGCTCCTCTTCTTTATCCTGCCCGATCTTTTTCCATGCAATTCCCGCCATCCAGTGAAATTTCTGATTTTCGTAAACTGCCTGAAAACGGATCATTCGGAAAAAATACCGGATGGAAATCTTTCCTGTGATCTTTTCCGGCTCCTCGATATTCCCATCTGCACTCAGTTCGTACCGAATCGGTACAAACAGAATCATCAAAACACCAAGCAGAAGGAATCCCAGAACAAGAAGGATCAAAATCCCTGCTATCTTTAGAATCCACAGTAAAATATGTACGATTATCATTCTAATTTCCCTGCCGCTTCAAAATATACTGCCGAATATCTGCATTGCCTGTCTTGTCCACTGTCTCTTGGGCAATCTTCCGGACAAGTTCCAACGCCTGTAGATATCCCTTTGCCAGGCCTACCACAAACACATCCTTATCCCTGTACCATTCCTGATTCAGCATCCCGCTGTGATAGATTTCCAGCTGATTTTTTTCATTTTCCGGCAAGGCAATCAGATAGACCCGGAACTGGAATTCTTTCTTTTCCAGATGCTCAATGATCTCCTCTTCCCTGCCTTTTAATTCTTCACTTACATACAGATCTTTCAAATACCGCATTGTAAAGCACCTCTATTCCGCATAGAATGCCTCGAAGACTTTTCCTGCAACATCTGTCGCAACATCACCGGTACTGTCGGAGTTTTCGATCACAACAGCCAGTGCAAGATCCGGATTGTCCACATTGGAAAATCCGATAAACCAAGAGTGTGTTTTCTCTTTGTCATCACTGTATTCACTTGTTCCAGTCTTTCCTGCAACGGAAACCCCAAGAGAATTCAAAGAACGGGCTGTTCCGTATTCCACAACTCCCTGCATATATTCTGTCAGCTGAGCTGCCTCCTCGGAGGTCATAAGCTCTTTATAAGACTCTGGAACGTATTTCTCTACCGTCTCGCCCTCTGCACTGGTAATCTGGTCTACCAGATATGGCTGCATCAGAATTCCATTGTTAGCAATGGCAGAGGTAATCAGCGCCATATGATAAGGGCTCACCTGAAGTTTTCCCTGTCCAAAAGCAGTCATAGCGATTGCAGCATCCCCAGCGTCGTTTTTCAGGTTAAACTTACTCTCATTATAGACAAGCGGACACGGAAGCTCTGAATCAAACAAAAGATCCTCTGCCGTATTGCGAAACTCATCAATATCCAGGCTGAGTCCGATGTTGGAGAATGATGTATTACAGGAATATGCCAGGGAATCTGCCAGATCGACAGTTCCATGTACCTCATTTCCAAAACAGTGAATTTCATTTTTTCCCGCTGTGATTTCTCCTGTACAGCGGTAAGTATAATCCTGATAGTTTGAATTCTGGCGCATATATGCAAGGGTTGTCACAACCTTAAATGTGGACCCCGGTGCGTACTGTCCCTGTGTCGCACGGTTGACAAGAATTCCTTCTGTGTTTGCATTTAAGCTTTCCCAGTCTTCCACAATTGTATTCGGATTGTAAGATGGTTTTGAAACCATGGCGAGAATCTTACCCGTACTTGGCTCAATCGCCACAACCGCTCCCAGATTGCTTCCAAGCGCATCGTATGCTGCCTGCTGAATATTGGTATCCAGCGTCGTGGTAATATTATTTCCCGCACTTTTCCGCCCTCTGAATTCATTCAGAAGCCTCGTCTTGAACGAAACGTTGGATGTTTGAAGCTGAAAATTCTGTGCGGATTCCAGACCGGATTTTCCTTTATCTGAATACCCGACGACGTGGGCATAAAGCTTTTCGTACGGATAGTTTCGCGTCTGAGTGCCGTCTTCATTTTCTGTAGACTCGGCAAGAACGTTTCCGTCCTTGTCCAGAATTGATCCTCGAAGCACCTGACTTTCATACAGATCCATCCTCGGATTTCTGGAATCGTTGATAATTTCTTTTCCCTGTACCACATTAAAATAGGAAAAATAGCCAATCATTCCTACAAAAAGAAGGACAAAAAAGTAAGTCACAAAAACGTATTGGCGGTTCGCCTTTTTCTTCTTTTTGTCACGGCGCCGTTCTTCCAGTTGTTCTTTCTTCTTTTCTGCCTTTCCCGGCTTTCTCGGAGCCGGCTTACGGTCTCCGTACACGCTGTGAGTTCCGGTTCTTAGTGTTTCTTCTTCGATCTCCCGACGGAGTTCCCGCTGAAGGCCTCGTTCCATTTGATCGAGGTCTTCCGGTCTGCTGCGCCTGTCGTCTCCTCTTCGCCCGTAATTGTCTCTCTCTTTGTCGTTCAATATCCTCTTCCTCATCTTCTCTTAAAATATACAGCCCCTGGATGATCGCAAACATGATCATCGTACTTAAAAGGGAGCTTCCTCCATAGCTTACAAGCGGTAGTGTCACACCCGTAGACGGGATAAATTTGATTACTCCACCGATTGCAAGAAATACCTGGAAGATATAGCAGGTTCCAAGTCCCAGTGCTACAAGCTTATAAAAGCTGTCCCTTAACTGCATCGCAATATTCAGGAACATGATGTAGCAGCTGACACAGATCAAAATGATGCAGATCGCAAAGATGGCTCCAAGTTCCTCCGCAATTGCAGAGAAAATAAAGTCTGTCGTAACGACCGGAATCTTGTCCGGAAGTCCCTGGCAAAGACCAAGGCCGAACCAGCCTCCGGTGCCGATCGCAAACAGCGACTGCGCCACCTGATATCCCCCTTCATTATAGACCGCGAACGGGTCCTTCCACACCGTTACCCTCGTCCTCACATGAGAAAACAGAAAATATGCGGCTACCGAAGCAACGCTTCCCGCTCCCGCACCTGCCGCAATATAAAGCGGCTGCCGAGTGGCCACATACAGCATCACAAGATACACCACAAAGACAATGAGCGCCGCTCCCAGATCGGTGGAAGCAACCAGAATCAGAACATGCATTGCCGCTACGATGGTCGTAATGACAACATTCCTGAAATCTTTTGCCTTATAAAGGCTGGATGCTACGAAAAATACAAATACAATTTTTACAAGCTCTGACGGTTGCACACTGATCCCGGCCACCTCAAAACCAAGCATGGCACCGTTTGACACCCGTCCCACAACGATAACTGCTGCCAGTGCCGCAACACCGACTACCGCATAGACAAGTCTTAGTCTGTTAAGGAACCGGGCTTTCCGGATAATGACCGGAACAAACAGAGAAATAACCGCTGAAACCGCTACAATCATCACCTGCTTGACTGCGTTGTTATACGACAGCCTTGTCAGCATGATAAATCCTACCGCAAGAAGCATGCACATATTGTTGACAACCAGTCTGGACACTTTCGGATACAAAAATCCATAGAGCAGGATAATCGATCCCAAAAGCGCTACCTGTATGACATAAAATACCAGAATTCTGGCCTCCTGCATACGTAGAAACAAGGTCAGAAACGCCAGAAAGTGGATCATGAAGATCCAGATGCTCTGCCTCCTTAAAATCCACATCTTCGTATAGGCATCGTGATAGCCAAACACACTGAAACATTCGAAGGTGTAGATTACCATCATCAACAGAATCAGATATTTTGAAATTTCCATTATAATATTAAACAAATTGCCACCTACTTTATTCCCCTTTTAAAATGTCCACGCGTAAAATCATCAAACTGCTCTGCGGCCTGCGGGTATCCTCCCTCTCTCCAGAATCCATCCCCGTAAAGCCTGATTACTCTCCTCGTCTCATCGGCACTCTCCAGTGAAAACTCCAGCCGGATGCTGTCAATTCCGATCCGTTCGATCTCCGGAATCTGATCCAACAGCACAAGCGGTGCCGTATTATAGATAATATTATAACATGTATCACAATAATTTTTTACATAAAATGTCTTCTGATACCGATCCTGCAGCTTTGTGACGCCTGCTATTCCATCGCAGTGTCCTGTAGACTTTTTCACGCATCCTGCGCTGATCATCATCGGAGCATATCCGTATACTACCATCTCTTCTCCTCCAGAAACGGTTTCACGTATCTCCTGACTGTTCAGCTCTAATGATACTGTTGTACCATTTATCCCTGCATTTTTCAAGAATTCTCCGGCTTTTTTGTTCAATGTATACAAATGATGGTCAGCCTGAACCTTATTTTTCCATGCTTTTTTTTGCAGATACGACAAAGATTCCAGATTTCTCACAAGCGCACCGTCCCACGGAAATGCTTCCAGATCTTCCCAGATTCTGTCATAGAGCCGTTCGGCCCGTTCTCTGAAAATGTGCGGAAATACAAGGTACCATTCAACCTTCCTCGTTTCAAAAAGTGCCCGAATTTCCCCTCTTCCGGAGTTGGATGAAAACAAATCGGCCGCAAGATGACTTTCCACATAGATGCGTCTTACGTCCTCTTCCTGCACAGCTGCATTTAACTGTTCCCTTGTCTGCACAAGAGCAGAAAGCATCCGCACATGCGTTTCCTGCTTGACCGGATCAGGTCCGTCTTTCTCAGGCATCTCCGGACAGGATCTTTCATACTGTTCCAGTATGGCATTCTCCAGCTTCTGTGCGGCCTGTCTGCGGAGCTCATTGACAACCTGCATTGGGAAGAAAATCCCTTCATCCATCTCAACAGTTATCTTCTCCACCCAAAACGGGGTGTTCCCCATCTTGCCAAGCTGCTTTTCCACTCTTGCCCGGTCAAGCGGCTGCTTTTTCGCCTCTTCCGGAATCATGCCTTCGGCGCTGACCTCGATGTTCTCCATCCTGAGAGTCAGCCTGGACGGCTCCCCGGCGCGGAACACTGCTTCCGCCTGCACCGGGCGCCGAATATCGGCAGCTTTCAGATATTCCCGAATTTCTCCGATCAGGCTTTCATTCCGTACTCTTGACAGAAGGGTCCGTGTCTTCACTATCGTTCCCTTTGATACGAGAATCTGGAACTGTCCTCCTTTTTTGACGTCCTGTCCAAGTGTAACATTTTCTTTTGCTGAAATTTCCAGGACATCGCCTTTATGTACCGGCACGAGTGCTTTTAACAAAAGACTCCTGCCCTTCTGCCTCTCCACACAGGCTACCGGAATCCCGGCGTGATTCGGTCTGTCCGGCGAAAGCATCTCTGGACCATTTTGCATATGGTAATAGCCCCTACAGCTGCCGCCTCGGTTATACAGATCCATCAGACGCATCTTGTCCTCCTCGGAAACCCGGTATCCCTCTCTTCCCTTCTCAAGGAAAAGATCTGCGTATTTCCGGTACATCCGCGCAGTTTCGGATACATATTCCGGCTTCTTCATCCGCCCCTCGATCTTAAAAGAATCTACTCCGGCCTCAATCAGATCCGGAATGTCTTCCAACGCCATGATATCCTTCAGGCTCAGAATACAGGATGGCTTTTTCATCCCTTCTACCTGATATTTCAAACGGCATGGTTGCGCACACTGTCCCCGGTTGCCGCTTCTTCCGCCGAGCATACTGCTGAACAGACATTGCCCGGAATACGAATAACAAAGTGCACCATGGACAAAACACTCAATCTCCAGCCCGGTTTCTTCTTTCATCCTGCGGATTTCCGAAAGGGAAAGCTCCCTTGCCGGAACAATCCGCTCCACCCCATAATCCTTTAAAAACTTTGCTCCAAGAGTCCCTGCCACAGACATCTGGGTACTCGCATGAAGCGCAAGATCCGGGAAATGCTCTCGGATAAAGGAAAGTGCTCCCAGATCCTGTACCAGAACCGCATCCAGGCCATTCTCATAAAACGGCTTCAAAAAGGAAAAGAGGCGCTCCTCCATCTCCCGTTCTTTAATCAACGTATTAACGGTCAGATACAGCTTCTTCCCATAAAGGTGGGCCTCCCGGATTGCCCGGATCAACGTCTCCTGGTCAAAATTTCCGGCATACGCTCTGGCTCCAAACACGTCTCCTCCCGCGTAGACTGCATCCGCCCCTGAACGGATTGCTGCCTGGAAGGCCTCATAAGTGCCCGCAGGCGCCAGAATCTCCACTTCTTTGTTCTGTTTCTTTTTATTCATCGTTTTTATTCCTGCCTTACTTCGAAAAAAGGCTGTCCTTCGACAGCCCTAATTCTTTCGGTGATTTTTCATTTCTGTTTCCAGCTGCACAATCTTCATCTGCAGCTCCTGATTTTCTTCCTTCAACTTATCCATTGCCTTGTCCGCATTTTCCAGCTTGATCTGCGCAGAGATCAGTTCGTGCTTTAAGTCATACATCTCTTTATCTTTCGATTCCATATCAATTTCAAGAGACGAGCCCTGCTCCTTTGCTTTGAAATAATCGTCTGCAATGTTCAGTGCAAGAAGGATGCTTTTTGTGTCGCTGCTCTGCTTTTTGTAGCTTTCATTTTCACTGCATTCTGCAATCTTGTGATTCAGATAGTTGGATACCTTTTGAAGATATTCCTCGCTCTCAAAGCCGCTCAACGTAAATACCTTGCCATCGATGATAACTTCGGTATAGTTTCTTGATGCTGCCATAGCCTGTGCTTCCTCCTTCTATATGAAGTCTCTGTTATTCATTATAAACGATCTGTTTCGAAAAACCAACCTTTTTCTTTGATATTCTGCGCGGAAAAGGATTTTACTCTTCTTTTTCCATCGGAAATCCCAGATGCTGGTAAGCAAGAGCCGTAGCCGTCCGTCCCTTCGGAGTCCGCTGAAGAAAACCG
Source organism: uncultured Sellimonas sp. (assembly GCA_963559135.1). Classification (GTDB taxonomy): domain Bacteria; phylum Bacillota; class Clostridia; order Lachnospirales; family Lachnospiraceae; genus Sellimonas. Next base: position 29,219 of record CAUWJP010000015.1, on the reverse strand, counting down.
TTTTTCAGAAGGAAAGGCTCATATACATCCTCCAGTGTGCCGGAATCCTCTCCGATAGCAGCCGCCAGCGTATCAAGCCCTACCGGTCCGCCTCCAAACTTCTCAATCATGGTTGTCAGAATTGTCCGGTCCGCATAATCCAGACCGAACCGGTCCACTTCAAGAAGATCCAGTGCAAAAACCGCTACTTCCTCGGTGATCACACCATTATATTTTACCTGGGCAAAATCCCTCACCCGTTTTAAAAGGCGATTGGCAAGACGCGGAGTCCCCCTGGAGCGTCTCGCAATCTCAAGCGCACCTTTCGGGTCAATTTCTACCCCGAGCACCTGCGCAGAGCGCAGAACAATCGTCTGTAAATCCTCAGCCGTATAAAACTCCAACCGGTTCACCACACCAAACCGGTCTCTGAGCGGCGCTGTCAGCATTCCCGCCCTCGTCGTTGCCCCCACAAGCGTAAACTTCGGAAGATCCAGACGGATGGATCTTGCTCCGGCTCCTTTTCCAATCACAATATCGATGGCAAAATCCTCCATGGCCGGGTACAGTACCTCTTCCACCTGCCGGTTGAGCCGGTGAATCTCATCCACAAACAGAACATCCCGCTCTTGCAGATTATTCAGAATTGCAGCCATCTCCCCCGGCTTTTCGATTGCCGGACCGGAGGTCACTTTCATATTAACACCCATCTCATTGGCAATGATCCCCGCAAGAGTCGTCTTTCCAAGCCCCGGAGGGCCATAAAAGAGCACATGGTCCAATGCTTCCCCTCTTGCCTTTGCCGCTTCTATATAAATCTTTAATGTTTCTTTCGCCTTTGTCTGTCCGATATAATCTTCCAGATACTGTGGCCGGAGGCTACCTTCAATCTTCTGATCTTCCTCCAGCGTTTCCGTCGTAATAATTCGTTTCTTCATGCTTCTCTGCCTTCCGGATAATTATTTGAATGAACCATGCCTTTGGACTGGTCCTTCTCCATTAAAACAACGCCATCTGGCGCAGGGCCTGTTTCAGCACATCTTCTACAGTACTGTCTTCATTGATCTCCACATTTCTGACTGCCTGGAATGCTTCGGTACTTCCATAGCCCAGTGCAGCCAGCGCTTCCACTGCCTCGTTCTGGATCTGGCCTGCTCCTTCTGCATTTCCCGACACGGACGGCGCATCCGCCTCCTGTCCGATGGTATCGGAAAGTTTCAGCTTGTCTTTCAGCTCTAAAATCAGCTTTTCCGCCGTCTTTTTCCCGATTCCCTGAGCCTTTGAAATCGCTTTCGCATCACCAGCCATCACTGCAAACCGCAGATCATTTGGGGTCATCTGCGTGAGGATACTGAGACCTCCCTTCGGGCCGATCCCGCTGACACCGATAATCAGCTTAAAGACCTCCAGTCCGTCCTTTGTCAAAAATCCAAACAGCTGCATGAGATCTTCTTTCACATGCAGATACGTATGAATCTTCACTTCCTGCCCTGCTCTTGGAAGACTTGCCATATCGCTTCCGGACATGAAAATCCCGTATCCGACTCCCCCCACATCAACGACTACATGATCCTCGCCAATCTCTGCAAGCTCCCCTCGTATATATGAAATCATCTTTCTTCCTCCGTCAATTAAAATTGGATCCCTCTGATCCTTTTCAGCATTTCCCCGGATAACAGTCCAATCGCAAGACCTGTAATAAGCCCGGAAACCAGAAGCACTGGAACATAGGAAAACACTCCATAGGTCTCCACCACAAGAGCCGCCGCCAGAAGCTGCCCGATATTATGGAACACGCCGCCGACAATGCTCACTCCCAGAACGCTGACTGATTTTACATGCTTCAGTCCCCACATGACAGTCAGACTTAACAGTCCTCCTGCCAAACTGTAAAGAATACTCATCAGATTACCAAACAGAAAACCGGACAGAATCACCCGTACAATGGAAAGGAGATATGCCTCCCCAACAGGCATCCGATAAAGCGCTATCACGATCACAATATTGGCAAGTCCAAGCTTAACCCCGGGAATCCCGATCTGAAACGGAATCAACGTCTCAATATAACTGAAAATCAATGCCAGCGCCACGAATACTCCAAACGACGCCAGTCTTGCTCCTTTTCTCTCCACACTGCACCTCTTTTACTGTACGACCGCATCTGCGCCGGCCGCTTCCCCGTCTTCAATCGATACGACAATCTCATGCGGCAGGCAGATAATGCTCTCCCCATTTCTTGAAATTGCGCTGTGACGGACGCAGACCTGATCCGGGCAGTCCGCCTTCTCCATTCTGGCGCTTCCATCTTCAATGACAAGCGTATTGGTCCCGCCATTAATCTCGATCGTCCGATCTTCATTCAGGCTATATCGCCCTTTCTCTTCTCCATCCACATAGACGACTGCTTCGCCGCCTCCGTTTCCGGTAAAGGCTCTGTATATTCCAAATGCCGATCCTGCTACAAGCAGAATCAGAAAAATCAAAATGATATCTCCCTTTTTCATTGGGACCTCCTTCTTCCGGTTTATTTTAGCACATCCGTCCCTGCACTGCAACCATATGTTCGATGGCAAAACCTGCACTGAAAAACGGAGCTTCCGAAATGGCCGCCCCGTTTCAACTTCTAATATCCGTAATAATAATATCCGCTCGCTGCTTCGCCGTAGGATACACTTCCAATAATCACTACAAGAATCAGGAAAATAATCAACAATACAATCAGTACTGCCTGTACAATCAGTGCTGCACGGCAGAAATTTCTCCTGTGTATATTCCCTCTTCTGGCAAACGCCCAATAACAGTACAGAATGATCCCTCCACAACATGGGATGAATCCCGCCAGAAGGGTCAAAAGCCAGTCGCCCATTGTCAGAGGCGTCGTATCCCACTCCTCCTGATAGTGGTTCTCCTGTGCCTGGTACGGCATGCCATCTTTTGTCCGTTCTCCATAGGAATAGGAAATATCTTCCTTCGGAGCCTCATTTTGCTCCTGTTGTGCCGAATGCGGCTCAACATATGGCTGCTTTGGCACCATCTCATCCGGACTCGAAACCGCCTGCTGCTCCAGTTCCTGTCCTGATTCCTGATTTCTCGGAGTATCGCCCGTACCGTTCTGCTCTGTCATCATTTCTTCTGTATTTTCAAAATTATTCTTATTTTCTTCCATGTGTCTGACTACCCCTTTCGCTTGTTACATTTTATCATGCTTTTTTCGCCAGCACAACAGAAATCCCTGATTTCACAAAATCTGCATAACTGTAGTTACTGTTCACACCGAACTTGGGAATAAGAAGCTGCATCGTCATGCTTGCATGTAAGATACAGCTTCTTATTCTCGAGTACGAGTGGAACTCGTAACCGCCGCCCGCATAAGCAGTCTTAGCACGCAGTGCGGAACTGGAGTGCGACAGCGCGACGAGTGCGCATGCGGGCGAAGGTTCGGTGTAAACAATGTAAACTTCACATAATCCGACCCAGAGCCTGATAAATCCGGTTCAGTAGATTTCCCGGGTAGTAACTCATCGGAGGTTCTCCTGGAAAGTACCGGATCATCCGGTAAATGTAAAATGCAAGCATGCCTGCCAAAAGCAGGATCAGCCATTTCTGAAGAGAACGGACTTCTTTTTGAAGCACATATCTTCGGATCACAAAGGCCGCTGCTAAAAGCGCAATTCCGTATATGAACGGATGCAGATACCATGCAGCTGTAAACTCGCCCCGAAGGAGGCAGAACCCCGCTCTTGAAAGTCCACATCCGGGACATGGCAGTCCAGTAATCATAACAAAAGGGCAGGAAGAGTAAAAGAAGTTCCATGCAAGAAAGAAGTAGACTACCAGCACAAGGATGACATACCGGATACTCCAAAGATCCGCTTTTATTATCCCGATACTTTTCATTAGCCGTTTCTTTCTGCTCATTAATTCTTTCCTCTTCCTGCCCTCACAGAATCAGCGATTCTTCTTAACTCCGGTTATTACCCAGCCTGAGTTATCAGCTGATAATCTTCTTCGGACATTTTTCTGCGCATTTTCCGCAGTTTGTACATTTTTCCGGATCAATGTGCGCTACATTATTTGTAACAGTGACTGCGTCAAATTCGCAGACTTTCTCACACATCTTACATCCGATACATCCTACAGAACATACACTCATCACATCTTTTCCTTTATCAAGGGAACTGCACTGTACAAGATGCTTCTGCTCATACGGCACAAGTTCAATCAGATGTCTCGGGCATGCTGCCACACATTTTCCGCAGGCTTTGCATGCTTCCTTATCTACAACAGCAATTCCATCCTGAATATGGATCGCGTCAAACGGACACGATGCCACACAGCTTCCTTCTCCAAGGCATCCGAATGTACACGCCTTTGGTCCTCCGTTCTGCATCATGTTGACCATGACACAGTCCTTTGTTCCTGTGTACTTGTAATTTTCTTTTGCCTTTTCACATGTTCCGGCACATTTCACGAAAGCGATCATCTTTGTCGCCTCGCCTGCGTCCTGTCCCATGATCTCTCCTACTTTTGCGGCAACCGGCGCTCCCCCTACCGGGCAGGCATTGACCGGAGCCTCTCCTTTCACAATCGCCGCTGCAAGACCGGAACATCCTGCGTAGCCGCAGCCACCACAGTTGTTTCCCGGAAGCACTCCGGTAATTGCCTCTTCACGCTCATCGACTTCCACCGCGAATTTCTTTTCTGCGACTCCCAGGAAGATACCGATGAACAAACCTACACCGCCGACAATTGCGGCAGCAATGAGTATACCTGTCATAATCCATTTTCCTCCCTTAAATCAAACCTGAAAATCCAAAAAACGCAATGGACATCAGCGCTGCCGTAAGCAGAACAATCGGAGTCCCTTTAAATGCCTCAGGCACATCATTATGTTCTGTCTTCTCACGGATTCCCGCCATGATCACGATGGCGATCATAAATCCGACTGCTGTCGCGAATCCATTTACCACACTGCTTAAAATATTGTAGTCATACTGTACGTTATTTAAAGCCACACCAAGTACCGCACAGTTTGTTGTGATCAACGGCAGATACACGCCTAACGCCTGATAAAGTGCCGGCATAGCTTTTTTCAAGAACATTTCCACAAACTGAACCAGTGCAGCGATCACAAGAATAAATACAATCGTCTGCAGATATTCAATATTCAATGGCTGTAGAATAAATTCATAGATAACGCTGGTACAAAGAGAAGCAATCGTAATGACGAAAATAACCGCTCCACCCATACCGGCTGCTGTTTCAATCTTCTTTGATACTCCAAGGAACGGGCAGATTCCAAGGAACTGGCTCAGCACGACGTTATTAACAAGTGCAGAACCTACCGCAATGATAAACAATTCTTTCATCTGTTCCCCCTCCTATTCCTTGTCCTGTCCGGAAGAAAGTGAAGAAGCACATCCGCCGCAGGAAGCGCATCCGCCTTCTGCACAGCCGCCCTGAGGCTTCACAACTTTCTTGCCTTTCTTTTCCATATTGTTCATGATCTTGTTTCTTGCAGCTACCAGCATGGATAATACGATAAACGCACCCGGTGCCAGAATAAAGATCGTGATCGGTTCGTAGGAAGACGGCATGATCTGGAAACCAAATACCTGTCCTGCTCCAAGGAGCTCTCTTACGATACCGATGCATGTAAGTCCAAACGTGAATCCAAGTCCCATGCCAAGGCCGTCGAACAGAGACGGGATAATCGGGTTTTTGGATGCGTAGCTTTCCGCACGTCCAAGAATGATACAGTTTACAACGATCAGCGGAATATAAAGTCCAAGCGAATCATAAAGGCTTGGCACAAATCCCTCAAGAAGGAACTGTACAATCGTTACGAAAGATGCAACGACTACGATAAACGCCGGGATACGGACTGAATCCGGGATAATTTTTCGAAGCGCGGAAATCATCATATTGGACAGTACCAGTACCACCGTTGTGGAAAGTCCCATTCCGATTCCGTTGATGGCGGAAGTTGTTACCGCAAGTGTCGGACACATTCCGAGCATCATGACGAAAGTCGGATTCTCTTTGATAATACCATTATATAAACGTTCGACACATCTATTCATCTGCACTGCCTCCTAACACATTCTGAAAATATCCAAGAGACGCATTGACCGCTCCTGTCACCGCTCTGGAAGTGATTGTAGCACCGCTGATGGCATCGATCTCTTCTCCCTCGCCTCCGTCTTTTGAGACATAGAAATGATCCGTCTGCTTATCGGAGTACTGCTCATAAAATTCCGGTTCGGAAGCTTTCATACCAAGTCCGGCAGTCTCGCTAATGGAAAGAAGCGCGATTCCGTTCACCGTTCCGTCATTCTGGATTCCGACAGACACCTGAATGTCCCCGCCGTATCCGTTCGGGTCAGTAGCTGTAATCACGTATCCAATCGTTTCGCCGCCCTGTTTTGCCTCGACCGCTTCATTAATCTCTGCGCCGTCATCCACGCCTGCTGCCTTGACAGCTTCCGCAGCCTCTTTGGCATCTACTTTCAGGTCATCAAAGGAATCCGCATCCGCAAATACCTGTTTGTATGCTTCCTGCTTTGCCTCTTCCTGTGCGTTGGCAATCGGAGCCTTTGTAATTTCATATACCGCACCGAGCGCCACTCCGGAAACGAGTGTGATAATTGTCAGGATAATTGTATTCTTAATAATCTTGTTCATTATTTCTCTCCTCCTTTACCAAATGGTTTTGGAAGAGTAACCTTCTCGATCAGCGGAACAAGGATATTGCCGATGATAATCGCATAGGAAACACCCTCTGCAGATCCTCCGTAAATACGGAACAGTCCTGTCAGGATACCAAGAAGGATACCATAAATAATCTGACCTTTCTTCGTGATCGGGCTTGTCACGTAGTCTGTTGCCATAAACCATGCACCAAGCATGATACCACCGCCGCAAAGATGTGCGGTAATGAAACTCCAGTCAAATCCGTGACCGCCGAAAATTGTGATAAAGATCACAAATGTCACAAGATAAGATCCCGGAATTCTCAGATCAATGATTCCCTTCAGAAGAAGGATAATCGCGCCGATCATAATCGCAATAACGGATGTCTCACCGATTGTTCCCGGAATCTGTCCAATGAACATTTTCATTGTGTCTACATTGGCAATAGAGCCATCCGCACGCATGGTTGCAAGCGGAGTTGCTCCGGTTACACCGTCATATGTAAAGGATGTCATTCTTCCTGTGAAAGAAATCAGGAGGAAACATCTTGCAGCAAGAGCCGGGTTCATAAAGTTCTGTCCCAGACCTCCGAAGAGCTGCTTAACAATCAGAATCGCAAACACAGATCCTAAAACGCCCATCCACCAAGGAGCGGAGGCCGGAAGGTTCAATGCCAGCAGAAGTCCTGTGACTGCCGCACTCATGTCCTTGATTGTCACTTTTTTATGCATCAGTTTCTCATAAAGATACTCCGTAAGCACAGCCGCTGCCACTGTCACCACAACAAGAATCCATGCATTCTGATCACGGAAATTCCAGATTCCAAAAAGAGTTGTCGGCAGAAGAGCGATGATCACCCACAGCATGATGTTTTCTGTAGTGTCTTTGGCCCGTATGTGCGGAGATGCCGAAATATTAAACTGTTCGTTCACTTTGTCCACCTCTCACTTTCTACTTTTTCTTCCTGTTCGCCAGAACGGTCTTTCTCATGGAGCTGATCGCCTGCTTCAGCTGCCGTTTTGCCGGGCAGACATAACTGCAGGAACCACATTCCATACATTCCACACCAAATTCTTTTTCAAATGTCGCCTCATCATGACGCTCTGCATAATCTGCAAGTCTGGACGGGATCAGACGACTCGGACATGCATCAATACATCTGCCGCAGTTGATACATGCCGACGGCTCGTACATTGCCACCTCGTCCTTTGTCAGACATAAAATCGATGAAGAAGTTTTCGTGACAGGAACATCCAGAGTAAACATGGCAAATCCCATCATTGGTCCTCCGGAAATCACTTTCTCAGGAGACCCTTTAAATCCACCTGCTGCACGAATCAGCTCCTGCTGATTGGTTCCAAGAGGAACTTTGAAGTTACCCGGTTCGGCAATTCCATCTCCGCTGACTGTTACAATACGGTCAATGCATGGTCTTCCGTTGACTACCGCATCATAAATGTGAATAATAGTCTCCACATTATCTACGACACATCCAACATCTGCCGGAAGCATGGAAGAATTGATGGCTCTTTTTGTCACAGCATAGATCAGCTGACGCTCACCACCCTGTGGATATTTTGTCATCAGCCTGACTACTTCCATCCTCGGCTCACCGCTTGTCAGCTGTTCCAGCTTCGCGATACAATCCGGTTTATTATCCTCTACTGCAAAGATTCCCTTTGCGTTATCAAAAAGCTTCAGAATCACACGCATGCCCTCTACAAGCTCTTCCGGATTTTCCAGCATTCTGCGATAGTCGGCTGTAATATACGGCTCACACTCCGCACAGTTTGCAATAACATATTCAATTTTATCCGGCTCCTTCGGTGAAAGCTTCACCCTTGTAGGGAATCCGGCACCGCCCATTCCGACGATTCCGGCCTCTGCGATCAGATTCAGAATTTCTTCTTTTGTAATCAGATCCAGCGATCTGGTATTCAGCCTTTCAGCTTCCGTATAAGCTCCGTCATTCTCAATGATAATGGACGAAACCTTTCCCCCGGTCGGTGTAAAGTATGGAGTGATCGCTTTCACCTTTCCGGAAACAGATGAATAGACTGGAGCAGAGACAAATCCTCCGGCCTCTGCAATCTTTTGTCCTTTCAGGACCTGATCTCCGACCTTGACAATCGGGGCCGCCGGAGCACCAATGTGCTGTGAAAGCGGGAAGACCAGATCTCCTTCAGGCAGGACTTCGACAATCGCCTTGTCCTTGGCCAGACTTTTTCCATCATTCGGATGTATGCCACCCTTGAAAGTTAAAAGTCCCATCTTTTTTTCCTCCTCGTTCATTTTTTAACATATGCATAAGCATGAAAAAATAGAGACTAAAGCAAGTAGCCTCTATTTTTACACTGCAGCATTTATATACTCATCATTACCGGTAAGTATTATTCTGCCTCTGGAGCTTCCTCTTTTGCTTCCTCAGCAGCCGGCTCTAACGCTTTCATGCTTAAACTGATTTTCTTTTCTTCTTCGTTTAAGTCAACGACTTTCGCTGTGATTTCCTGTCCGACTTTCAGAACGTCTGCAGGTTTCTCAACATGCGCTCTTGAAATCTGTGATACATGAAGAAGTGCGTCAACACCCGGTACCAGCTCTACAAAAGCACCAAAATCTGTCATTCTGGCAACTTTTCCTGTTACGACATTGCCCACTGCATAATCCTCAGCTGCATGGAGCCATGGATTTGTCTCCGGGAATTTTAAAGATAACGCAATCTTTGTATCATGAACATCTTTTACAAGTACTTTTACTGTATCTCCTACATGGAACAGTTTCTTCGGATTATCGACACGTCCCCAGGACATCTCGGAAATGTGAAGCAGTCCATCTACTCCGCCGAGATCGATAAATGCACCGAAATCTGTAATATTCTTTACAACGCCTTCTACTGTATCACCTACATGAAGGTTTGCAAAAATCTCTTTCTGTTTTTCAGCTTTTTCAGCAACAAGAAGCTGTCTTCTGTCACCAATGATGCGGTTTCTTCTCGGATTGAACTCGCTGATTACAAATTCAATTTCCTGTCCCTGATATTTGCTCAGGTCTTTCTCATATGTATCTGATACAAGACTTGCCGGGATAAATACTCTTGCTTCCTCAACAACAACGCTCAGTCCACCACCAAGAATCTGTGTAACCGGAGCTTTGAGCACTTCTTTGTTTTCGAATGCTTCCCTGAGTCTTTCATTTCCTTTTTCTGCTGCGAGTCTCTTGTAGGTCAGTAACACCTGTCCTTCCCCGTCATTTACTTTTAAAACTTTCGCTGTCATGGAATCTCCGACAGATACAACTGTGGTCAGGTCTACGTTCGGTTCGTTTGTGTATTCGCTTCTGGAAATAATTCCATCTGCTTTGTATCCGATGTTTAAGATGATCTCATCTGGTTTCACATCGATGACAGTACCTTCTACAACCTCTCCATTGTGTATTGTTTTAAAAGATTCCTCTAACATTTGTTCAAAAGTTAAGTCTGACATTATTTTGAACCTCCTCAATTATATTATTGGGCGTGGATGCCCCTGCTGTAATACCTACTGCTTCCACGGACTTTAACTTTAATTGATTCATATTCAAATCGTCAAGAGTCTGTATGTAGTACGTATTTTTACATGCCTTCTTACATATTTCAAACAATTTCTGAGTATTGGAACTGTGTTTGTCACCGATCACAATCATCGCGTCCACTTCGTTTGCAATATGTTCAGCCTCTGTCTGACGCTCTTTTGTGGCATTGCAGATTGTATTTAAAACACTTATATCATACCTCGTTTTTAAAAGAATTTCAACTAAATATTTGAATTTATTGTAATTAAATGTCGTCTGCGAGACAATACAGATTTTATTGTCTGACTCATCTTTTAATTCTGTATTCCCAAGGCAAAATTCTCTTGCTTCTGCCTCACTTTCGATCACACTCACCCGGTTTCCAGCCCATCCGCGGATCCCTTTTACTTCCGGATGTTCCGGATTTCCGATGATGATAATATACTTTCCGGCGTCACTTTCCTTTTTCACAATATTGTGGATTTTCTTCACAAAAGGACATGTCATATCCGTATACTCAATATTATTTCTTTCCAGAATATCATAAACGTTTTTTCCGACTCCGTGAGAACGGATAATCACGCGTCCTTCCCGGAGCTCCATCAGTTCTTCCTCTGATCGGAGTACTTTGACTCCTTTTTTTTCCAGATCTTTTACGACCTCTTCATTGTGAATGACCGGACCGAATGTATAAATGTCCGGCACATTTTCTTCACCGGCGTCCAGCCGCTCCTTTCTCCGCCGGGCCTGCTCGTAAACCGTATCTACCGCACGTTTTACCCCAAAACAGAACCCCGCTGTTTTTGCGAGTTTAACTTCCATACACTGTTCTCCTGTTTCTACCTATTAAAATAAATCCAACCAAAGCTGCCAGCAGAATTCCCGCCAGTGCTCCGGATGAATCAATCATTACATCTGTCACCATTCCTGCCCGTCCAGGGACAAAAATCTGATGAAACTCATCTGTCGCCGCATAAGCCGTACTGATTCCCCATGCGGTCACAATCATACGTCTCTTGCTCCATGTGTCCTGACAACGGCATCTCACAAGCACAAGAATGCCCAGAACGGCATACTCCGTCGCATGAGCCGTCTTCCTGACCGGATAGTTGATTGCCTCTGCAAATTTCTCCTGCTCCTCTTTGGGCCATTCTTCAAAGTCTTTCACGAAGATCTGACCCACCATTCTGCCTACGAAAAGACTTTCTTTGGAAGACTCATCGGACGGCTGTGCCGAGAGCAAAAAAATCACGACCATCCAGATAGCCGCAAGGATTGTCCACATCCGTTTCTTTTCTTTCAAACCTCTGCTCCCCTTTGTGTTTTTCTTCGTGTATTATATCGAAAAGCATATCTGGAAGTCAAGTAACCGAATACATGGAAACGCTAGTGAGGATTATCAAAAAAACGGTGACTTTCTTTCAGATTTGGGCTTCAGTTGTTTTAGCATACTCGTCCAGAATTCTCTGCACTTCCTCTTCGGTCACTTCCAGTTCTTCTGCAATCTGCGCAAGACTCTTTCCCTTTTCCCGCTTTTTCCGAATTAATTCAAGAGTATATTCTTCGCGTCCCTCTGCACGTGCTTCTGCGATTTCTTCCCATTTCTGCATATATTTCACTCCAATCAAATGGCATAATCATGATGATATACGTATCATTTAATGCATTATAACTCTGCTCTCCCGGAATCAACAGGGAACTATCCAGAAGTCCCTGATAAAATCTGCTTCGCTTTTCTAAGTCATCTCTCCAGTTTTGCTGCATTTCTGTATCATAGACGTTTCCTTCTTCATCAACAGAATAGACATCCAGACGGATCGACTTCAGCCATGTAGCTGTCCTGATTTCTTTTTCTGTCTGTTCTTTGGAAAGCAGGCTGATATCCTTCCCTAAAATAATTTCCAGTACCTCTTTGCTACATTCCTCATCTTCCATCAGTTCTGCGAACAGAAAGCGGTCTAAGAGTCTCAAATCCTTTAATGGTTTTATTTTGTTTTCTTGCATCTTTTTCTCCTTTTATTGTACCTAATTCTCTGGGGTAATTCAATTGATTAAATATGGAATTCTTTTTTGACTTGTTTTTTGAGCTTTTCAGATCAATGGGAAAGGAATCTTTCACTCTAATTCCTTTCCCAAATTAAGATGTTTTCATTTGAAATGTATACGTTTTTACTTCTTGTTTTTACTCATTCTCCAACAGGCCTTTCTTGTCCAGAATTCTCCGAACTTCCTCTTCAGTCGATTCCAGTTCTTCTGCAATCTGCGTGATATCTTTGCCTTTCGCCTGCTTTTTCCGAATCAGTTCAAGTGTTCGCTTTTCACGGTCTGCCTCAATCGCCTTATCGATCTCATCCTGTCTTTCTTCCCATTCCTGCATATATTTCACTCCAATCTGTTCATTGGATTTGATCTGTTCCACTGCTTTCTGAATCTTTGTTACTTTTTCACTGTGGAACGTTTCTCCCTGCAGTTCATTAGTCTTCTCCACATAATTCAGGAATTCAATCAGTTCCGGACGTACTTCTTCTTTGTTCTTGCCGTGTGTATTTAGAAAAATACGGGTTGTTCCATCCTGAACTTGAATGCTCCTGTCTTCTACGCACGAAGCCTGGATTGTATATTGATACCTTCCTTTGCCAAAGAGATCAAATGGCATAATCATAATGATATACGTGTCATTCAGCTTATTATAGTTTCTCTCTCCCGACTCCAGAAGAGAGCTGTCAAGCAGTCCCTGATAATACCTACTTCTTTTCTCCAGATCGCACCTATGATCCTGTTGCATTTCAGTATCATAAACAGTTCCCTCTTCATCAACAGAATAAACATCCAGACGAATGGATTTCAGCCACGAAGCGGTTCGGACTTCTTTTTCTGTTTGATTTTTAGGAAGAAGTTGAATCTCTTTTCCCAAAATAATTTCCAATACTTCTTTGCAGCACTCTGGATCATCCATGACTTCTGCAAACAGAAAGCGGTCTAAGAGTCTCAAATCCTTTAATGGTTTTATTTTGTTTTTCTTCATTTGTTTCTCCTTTTATTGTATCTAAATCTCCTGGGTATTTCAATTGATACGAAGATAAAATTCTCTTTTGACGACCACTTCCCTTTTACACGCACTGCTTTTCCGAGTACAAATCTGTTTTGTAAAATGTTAATTTGGAATACTTCCCTGAATCGGGATGAATGAAAAATGACATCCTGAATGATGTCAGATATTGTTTGTAAGTATACGCCTGAACAGCATTTCTGTCAATAATAAAGACAAACAAAGAATAGGATTGTAATCTAAAGAATTAGATGATAAATTTTCTTTGATTTTAGATTTATTTTTAGTTGTTACGATATGTCAAGTATACACAAGATTTATGTCAAAAAGATTACAAAAAAACATGATGATTTTGTATTTTCAAGAACAACTTTCGATTATTAAAAGGATAGTTGGTTGTAAGATATGCGTAATAAATATTTGATAAAATGTCATACTTTTTTCAAAGGGGACGTGTTCCGATGCATCGGAACACGTCCCCAACATTACAATAATTTAATTATTGGTTTGCATTTTCAGCTGCCGCTTTCTGAGCCATCTTGTCTGAAAGTTCATCTTCAAACTCGTTTTCACGTCTTTTCTGTCTAACGACATGAACTACGAAGATAGCGATAATTGCAATCAATACAATCAGTGCCGGAATATCCCAGAAGCAGAAGCCTAATTTTGTGTGAACAAATTCAAACATACTGTTTGCCTCCTTTTTCTGTTACCTGTTTACCTTGAACTCCTCTTCGATGTCTGCAAGTTCTCTTCTTAATTCAAAGATTCTTTATATTTATTCTTATAATGATTTTCTGTGTGAGCTTGTTGTCAAAGATGGAAATACATTCTCCAAAGAACAAGGAGAACAAATTCTGAAAGTAGACTCATTCTCGCTTTCGGATGAAGGCAATGGATTTATCAAAGTTGCCGCATCTGAATCAGGTTCTGCTCCGGTATCCTGCCTTCTTCATCTTAGAAGCAACGGCGTTTTCGGGAAAGCATCCGAATAAAGAAGGGAGATACACATGAATACACGAAACAGCAGCAAATCCAGCTTATTTTTGATCGAGCTGATCATTGCCATTCTTTTTTTCGCAATCGGAAGTGCTATCTGTGTCAGAGGTTTTGTAAAAGCCCACTCCCTGAGTGTCGATGCACAGGATCTTAGTTTTGCCTCCGCTCAGGTTTCCAGCGCAGCTTCTGTCCTGAAATATACAGATGGTTCCTTTGAAGAGTTCTGCCGTTATTTTCCAGATGCGGCACAGGATAAAGATGGATTTCTTGTTTTCTATGATTCTGATCGGGAAGCCTGTAAAGAAGAAAATGCTTTTTACACTCTTCACGCAGAAACTTACATAAAATCAGACATGGTTTACGCTGACCTATATATGGAAAATAACAGTAAAGAGTCCATCTACAAATTGAATATTCATTTTGTTCCATCTGATGACAGAAAGGAGGCATTATCTGATGAATCCTAAAAGAAAATCCTTCCTCAGTACAGGAACCGCTTCCATAGTACTGATCTTCGTTCTGCTCTGCCTTCTGACTTTTTCGGTTCTTTCTATTGTCAGTGCAAAAGCAGACCTAAATCTGAGCACAAAGAGTGCCAATCGTACATCCGAATACTATGAAGCAGAAAATAAAGCAAACGATATTCTCCAGATCATTTCAGAAAGTCTGTCAAAATATGCCGGATCATCTTCTTTCCTTACGGAAGTTCGTACAGATCTGGAAGGCAAAGATGGAATCACATTTTCTTCTGGTGATTCCCTTGAATATCATGTTACAATAAATGAGAATCAGGAATTGTTTGTCTTACTTCAACTCTTTTCTGAACCTGGAGAAGACGGTTCCTATTATCAGATTGATGCGTGGAAAGTAGAAAACACGCACGAATGGAACAACGACACATCCGTACCGGTACTGAATGATGATACAATGGATGCGTTATTTTCGGAGGAATGATATATGAATGCACTTGAGTTTTTAACAGCAACAACAAAAGAGGGAGCATCTGATTTATTTGTCGTAGCCGGACGTCCTCTCTCATACAAGAAAAACGGTAAATTGATTCAGGCTGAAGAGGAGCGTATGATGCCGGATCAGTGTGAAGCATTTATTCGTGAAATTTACCATCTGGCCGGAGACAGAGATCTCCAGCGTTTTCTTACAAGCGGAGATGATGACTTCTCTTTCTCTGTACAAGGTCTGTCTCGTTATCGTGTCAGTACCTACAAACAGCGTGGTTCTTTTTCCGCTGTAATTCGTGTCATCACGTTCGAGCTTCCGGATCCTCAGGCACTCGGCATCCCGGATTCCATTATCCGCCTTTCCGATTACAAGAAAGGGCTTGTCCTTGTGACCGGACCGGCAGGAAGTGGAAAATCTACTACTCTTGCATGTATTATTGATGAAATCAACCGAACTCAGGAGAAACACATTATTACACTGGAAGATCCATTGGAATTTCTCCATCGTCATAAAAAGAGTATTGTAAGTCAGCGTGAAATCAGTTCGGATACAGAAAGTTATCTGACTGCTCTGCGCTCCTCTCTTCGCCAGAGTCCGGATGTAATCCTTTTGGGAGAGATGCGAGATTTCGAGACGATTTCTGTTGCAATGACAGCCGCAGAGACCGGACATCTCGTTCTTTCTACACTGCATACCCTTGGAGCTGCAAATACAATCGACCGTATTATCGATGTTTTCCCTCCAAACCAGCAACGGCAGATTTCGGTACAGCTTGCTTCTGTACTTCAGGCCGTTGTCTCACAACAGTTGATACCTGCAAAAGACGGGACCCTGGTTCCTGCTTTCGAGCTCATGACTACGACACCTGCGATTCGGAATATGATTCGTGAAAATAAAATCCATCAGATTGATGGGCTGATTTATTCTTCTGCGGGAAAAGACATGACCTCCATGGATAACAGCCTTCTGTCTCTTTATAAGTCAGGATGTATTTCTGACAGCGAGGCACTTTCATATGCATCGAATCCTGAAATGCTGAAACGTAAACTTTAAAAAGCGAATCAAATTTTAACGGGCGGGATATCACTCCCGCCCGTTCTTATTTTTGAATTAGTCTGGCTATTGTTTTTTTCAGCACCTCAAAATCAATTGGCTTTGAAATATGAGCATTCATACCAGCCTTCTTCGTCAACGCAATATCTTCCGTAAACGCATTTGCAGTTGCCGCTATGATCGGAATCGTTTTTGCATCCGTCCGGTTCAGCTTCCGGATTTTTTTCGTTGCCTCGCATCCATCCATAACCGGCATCTTCATGTCCATCATAATCAGAGCATATTCATTTTCATGGCTTTTCTGAAATTTTTCAAGTGCTTCTTTCCCATTCCATGCCTGCTCGACATCAAATCCAAACATCTTCAATATTTCTGTCGCAATTTCCATGTTGATTTCATTGTCTTCTGCAAGGAGGATTTTTCTCCCTGTTCCATCCAGTTCCACCTCTACATCTGAGGAACTTCTTTCTTCTGAAACAAGCTCGTCCGAAATCGTTTCCAAAGGAAGGACAACTGTAAATACAGAACCTTCTCCAAGGGCACTGCTTATTTCAATATTTCCCTGCATTTTTACAACCAGATCATGAACGATTGGCATACCGAGACCAGTTCCCGCAACTTTGGCTGCTCCAAATTTTGTTTCCCGCTCAAAAGGAGTAAATATTTTTTTCAGGAACTCCTGACTCATACCTGCGCCATCGTCCTGTACGACAATCTGAAATTTACCGAATTTACTGTTTGTATCTTTTTGTTCGGTAACTTTCAACCAGATTTCTCCATTCTCCTCAGTAAATTTAAAAGCATTCGAGAGAAGATTGTCCATAATCTGTCTAATCCGGTTCCAGTCGCTGTTCACCCACTCATCGTCAATGTCAATCTGGACATGGAAATTTTTTCCTTTACTATCAATCTGCGCCTCATGAATGGAAATCAGTTCTTCTATATTGCTTTTAATATTAAACCTCTGATTCTCTATCGTAAATTTACCCTGTTCCATCTTGGAAAGTTCCAGAATATCATTGATCAGAGAAAGCAATTGGTTACTTAATGTTTTGATCTTTCGGAAAAACTCTTTTATACGTTCTGTCGTTTCCGGATTATCCATCGCCAGTTTTGTCAATCCGATAATTCCGTTCAACGGGGTACGCATATCATGTGACATATTCGAAAAGAAGATATTCTTAGATTTTGCCATCTGATCCACGGAATCCAGTGATTCTTTCAAAAATTCCAGACGGGACAACTCCTGTCTCTTTGCATCGTCAACATCTCTAAATCCTAAAACAACCGTATCCTGTTGAAGTGACTCGTCATAAAGCATCTGCACATGAACCCATCGATACTCATGGTTGAATAGACGCTTAAAATCTCCTCCGAAATCTCTGACCCTTTTTTTGGTCAGTTCATAAAGATTATCTCTTGAAAAAGCTGTTTTGAATTCCTGATGCGTATCATCCTCTACAATCTCTTTTAACACTTCCAAAAGATCATCGTAATTTCCTTTCTGAGGAAGTTTCTCTTTTACATGATCTGAACCCTTTAACATAAAATACTGATTTTCAGTCAGGTTAATCAGATACAACGCGTAATAAGAATTACCAAGTACTCTGACAATATCATTGTATAATCTGGCTTTCTTATTGGACTTGTATTCCAAAACCAAAAAGAAGGCAAGAATCAATACAAATATAAGCATTACAATAAGGAAATTTCCCCATGACCCTTGCAAAGGTTCCAGAAGTTGTTCAAACGGAATGGTTATGACCGCGTACCATCCGTTTTCCAGTTCAAAATAATAAACCCCTCTCTTTTTCCCATCCATTCCTTCTATATAAGAATCGTAGGAATCATGCTTTCCTTCTTTTATTTCCTGAAAAAAGTTGAAATATTTTTCCTGTATTTCATCTCTTGTCATATTTTCTATGACAACACGCCATTTCATCAGGTTACCTTCTCCGTCAGAAAGAAAATAGTTACTTTCCGAAGGAAGGTTATCGATATTACTTTCTGCAAGATCATTTGGATAGATATCTGCTGCCACTACATTGTCTGTACCTTCGATTCTTTTTGACAGCGTTACCACTTCTGTCTCCAGCCTCACGTCCTGATATACTTTCGTATAAAAAATCCCATCCGTATTGAGAGCTCCCTGATACCATTCTGTATCCTCTGCATCATAGGAATCATCTCCTTCCCACGGTGTAGCTGCTACAATCTTTCCGTCTATCCAGCTGTAAAGTTCAATTCCGCCTATTCCCATAGTCTCTTCTGCCATGTCCAGAAAATTTCTCATGAACTGTTCTGTATCAGTAATCGCATTTCCTGGCCGCAGCTGATATTCCAGAAGATTCAGCATATATTCATATTGCTCTATGTACATTTCTTCCTGGGCACCATACTTTGAGGCGCTTTCTGCTCCCATCATCTGCCCGCTCTTCAACAATGCATCCTGCATTTTTAAGAAACTAACTGGAATCACAACAATCACCACAACGATACAAAGTACTAATGGCCAATTTATTTTTAATTTTCTTTTCATAAATTTCCTCCAGACTGAAAACCATCAGTATGTTCGTATATAAACAGAAGGCATTCAATCAAATCCGGATTAAAGCATCCGCATTCTCCGTTGACAATCATCTGTACTGCTTTTTCAGGTGTAAAAGCCGGCTTATATACCCGTTTATTCGTCAACGCATCATAGACATCCGCCATTGCTACAACCTGTGCCCAGATCGATGTTTCTTCTCCTTTCAGCCCTTCCGGATATCCCTTTCCATCCCACCTTTCATGGTGATGCATACAAATATCAAAAGCATATCGGTATAATGGATTCTCATGATATTTCGGTATCTGTTCCAGTATCTCACATCCTTTTACCGTATGCTGTTTCATGATTTCAAACTCTTCTGTTGTCAATCTTCCCGGTTTGTTCAATATGTGATCCGGAATCACAATTTTCCCAACATCATGCATGATAGATGCCACAGAAATCATTTCTACCTCTTCATTTGTAAAATGATATTTTTCCGGCTTGATCTCACAAAGCTTCGTCAGAAAAAGTGCCGTCAGCTCTCTGATCCGCTTCACATGCTCTCCTGACTCTCCGCTTCGGAATTCAATTGCTGTCGAAAGGGTCTCAATAATCGCATTGTTCAGTTCCAGGATTTCCCTCTCCTGAGCCTGAAGTTGCTTATGCTGAATATCTACCGTGTTACTAAGCCTCTTTCTGGCGCTGAAAAGCTCGACAACACTTTCCACCCTCTTTTTTACAAAATATGGAACAATCGGCTTTTCAATGATATCCATCACACCAAGTTCATACCCTCTTAGCATGTTTTCTTCTGAACTGTCAGCGGTAATCAAAAAAACAGGAATCTTCTCCGTTAGTCCTTCCTGATTGAGAATCTCCAGCAATTCAAAACCATTCATCTCCGGCATAATAATATCCAAAAGAATCGCCGAAATCGAATACTGATATTGCTGAATCAGCTTAAGCGCCTCTTTTCCATTTTCTGCTTCTAAAATCTCTTCCCAATCTTTGAATGTCTCGCTCAAAATCATTCTGTTAATTTCATTATCATCTACGATCAATATAGCTGACCTTTCTTCTGTCTGGTCACCCACATAAATATCCATCTTTTTACCTAACCTTTCCATTTTCTGTCTGTAACTGGATAATTATCGTTCTTTTCTTTATAATTCCTCAACGACTGCTTCAAAAATCTTATTATATACTGTTTCGCATTCTTCAAAATATTCTATGGCTTTTTCAACCTCTCCACATCGCACTGCACTGACCATCGCATTACTCACATCAGCCAGTGGTACAAATCCGAGATTGGCAGCCACTCCCTTCAACGTATGCGCATACATTTCGATTCCTTTAGAATCCTGTTTTTCCACAGCTTCCCGAAGCTCATGAAACGTCACATCATCGGTAAACTTCTTTAATAATTTCTCATATAAAAAAGTCATACCTCCAAGTCTTGCAATTGCTGCCTGCAAATCACATCCTGCTGCTTCCGACAATTTTTGAATATTCATTATACTATTTTTCTCCCTACATTTTAATCGTCTACCTTTTATTTATAAACATATACCCCTATTAGGGTATCATAACTTTCTATTAAAAGAAAGACTTCTTAACGATTGCCCCATCCTCATTTTCATCTTATAATATCAGTATGAAAGGAGTAACACAATGGCAAAAGAAGGTTATTATTCTACCGGAGAGCTGATGAAACTTGCTCACATTACGAAAAAGACAATCCGGTACTATGATGAACACAATATACTAAAACCGTCCTACGTGGATCCCAATACTCGTGCACGTTATTATACGGATGATGATCTGGCCAGGCTTCAGCAGATCCTTCTTTTAAAAGCACTGGGATTCTCTCTGGCAGACATTATGGAGATGACCATTAACGATTCTGACATTCATTTTATGGTTGATTCGCTAAATCTGCAGAAAAAGCTTGTGGAAGACAGGATTGAACAGCTTCAAATCGTATCCCGCACCATTGAGGAAACGACACAGCTTCTCTCCACCCATGAGAATGTCAACTGGAGCAAGATGCTGAATCAGATTCATGATCTTGGGTTGGAAACTACGATGAAAAAGCAGTATCAAAATGCTTCCAATATTTCTGCAAGAATCCATCTCCATGCTCTTTACTCTCATAATTCCCAGGGATGGTTTTCCTGGATCCGCGAGCAATGTCTATTCATGCCCAATATCCGGATTCTGGAAATCGGCTGTGGAGACGGTACATTCTGGAAAGAGTGTCTTAACTCCATCCCGGCCTCTGTCTCCATCATACTTTCCGACATATCGGACGGTATGCTGCGTGATGCAAGGCGTTCACTTGGAACTGAAGACTCCCGTTTTCATTTTCAAAAATTCAACTGCGAGTCTATTCCATATGACGATGAATCTTTTGATCTTGTCATTGCCAATCATGTTCTGTTTTACTGTGACAACATCTCCGCTGCCTGCACCGAAATCGCCCGCGTCCTGAAGCCTGACGGTATGTTTCTGTGCAGTACTTACGGAAAGGAACACATGAAAGAAATTTCCCGGCTTGTCACCTCCTTTGATGATCGTATCGTTCTATCTTCCACTAAACTATACGACCGATTTGGAAAAGAAAACGGAAAGGAAATTCTCACCCCTTATTTTTCAGACATCTGCTGGAAACAATACGAAGACTACCTGACAGTGCCGGATCCCGAACCATTGATCTCATATATACTATCCTGCCACGGTAATCAGAATCAGTTTATTCTGGAACGATACAAAGAATTTGCTGCTTACGTCAAAAAACAGACCTTCCCTTCTTTTCATATAACAAAGGATGCAGGCTGTTTTCTTTGTAAAAAATAAAAAAGTTTCAAAAAAGGCTTGCGGGTGCCCTAGGGGCACCTGTTATGATAAGGTTAACTGGAAATTAATGAGCATAATAACATATAATCTGCATCTTAATTTAAGGAGGTTCATATGAAAGGAATTATTCTTGCAGGCGGATCTGGAACCCGCCTCTATCCACTGACCACAGTAACATCCAAGCAGTTGCTGCCGATCTACGACAAGCCGATGATTTATTATCCGCTTTCCGTTCTGATGAATGCAGGAATCCGTGATATCCTGATCATCTCCACTCCACAGGATACTCCTCGTTTCCAGGAGCTTTTAAAAGATGGAAGTCAATTTGGTATCCAGCTTTCCTATGCTGTACAGCCAAGCCCGGATGGACTGGCCCAGGCATTTATTATCGGTGCCGACTTTATCGGAGATGACTGTGTAGCTATGGTACTTGGTGACAATATTTTCGCAGGCCATGGTTTGAAAAAACGTCTCACGGCCGCTGTAAAAAATGCAGAATCCGGCAATGGAGCTACTGTTTTCGGATACTATGTTGATGATCCGGAACGCTTCGGTATCGTGGAATTCGACGCAGCCGGAAAAGCTGTTTCCATCGAAGAAAAGCCTGAGCATCCGAAGAGCAATTACTGTGTTACAGGTCTCTACTTCTATGATAACCATGTCGTGGAATATGCCCGTGATTTGAAACCAAGTGCCAGAGGAGAGCTCGAAATCACTGATCTGAACCGCATCTATCTGGAAAAAGGAGCTTTAAATGTGGAACTTCTCGGACAGGGCTTCACATGGCTTGATACCGGTACACATGAGAGTCTCGTGGATGCCACAAATTTTGTCAAGACGATGGAAACACATCAGCACCGTAAAATCGGCTGTCTGGAAGAGATTGCTTATCTGAATGGCTGGATTACAAAAGAAGATGTACTGAAAGTATATGAAGTATTAAAGAAAAACCAATACGGTCAGTATCTGAAAGACGTACTGGATGGAAAATATTTAGACGCACTGCGTTAAAACAGAATTATCAGGAGGAATTTCTATTATGAACATTATTGTAACCGGAGGAGCCGGATTTATTGGTTCCAATTTTATCTTTCACATGTTAAATAAATACCCGGATTATCGGATCATCTGTCTGGATTGTCTGACTTATGCAGGCAACCTTTCCACACTTGCTCCGGTCATGGACAATCCGAATTTCCGCTTTGTAAAGGAAAGCATCACAGACCGTGAAGCTGTCTATAAACTTTTTGAAGAGGAACACCCTGATATGGTAGTCAATTTCGCTGCCGAAAGCCATGTTGACCGTTCCATTGAAAATCCTCAGGTATTCCTGGAAACAAACATCATCGGTACTTCTGTTCTCATGGACGCATGCCGCAAATACGGTATTAAAAGATATCATCAGGTTTCCACAGATGAGGTATACGGAGATCTTCCGCTTGATCGCCCTGATCTGTTCTTTACCGAAGAAACACCGATCCACACAAGCAGCCCTTACAGCTCCTCCAAAGCTTCTGCAGACCTGCTTGTACTTGCTTACCACCGTACTTACGGACTGCCGGTTTCTATCAGCCGCTGCTCCAATAACTACGGTCCATACCATTTCCCGGAAAAGCTGATTCCGCTGATGATTATCAATGCATTGCACGACAAACCGCTTCCGGTTTACGGCGAAGGAATCAATGTTCGTGACTGGCTGTATGTGGAAGACCACTGCAAGGCAATCGACCTGATTATCCACAAAGGACGTGTCGGTGAAGTCTACAATGTCGGCGGACACAATGAAATGAGAAATATTGATATTGTAAAAATTATCTGTAAAGCACTTGGAAAACCGGAAAGTCTGATCACTTATGTGACTGACCGTAAAGGACACGATATGCGTTATGCGATCGATCCTACAAAAATCCACGAAGAGCTCGGATGGCTTCCGGAGACAAAATTTGAAGACGGTATCCAGAAAACCATCAAATGGTATCTCGAGAACAAAGAATGGTGGGAAACAATTGTTTCCGGTGAATACCAGAACTACTATGAAGAAATGTACGGAAACCGTTAGGCAGCCGTCAGAAAGATCAGAAAGGAGTCAGTCATCATGAAAGTATTTGTAACCGGTGTGGCCGGCCAGCTCGGCCATGATGTCATCAACGAACTGACAGAGCGCACCAACAATCATGCAGGGACTTACACCTGCATCGGTTCTGACCTTGCTCCGGAATACAATGGGGCACAGGACGGTACTGCTGTCACAAAAGCACCGTATGTCTCTTTGGATATCACAGATGAAGAGGCGGTAGAGCGCGTCCTTCTGGAGAACGCTCCGGACGTGGTTGTACACTGCGCAGCCTGGACTGCTGTAGATCTTGCTGAAGATATGGAAGATAAAGTACGCCAGGTCAATACCGTCGGAACGGAAAACATTGTTAAAGCGGTAAAGAAGCTCGACGCCTCCAGACCGGAAGGTTGTAAGATGGTTTATCTGTCTACCGACTATGTCTTTGACGGACAGGGAACAAAGCCGTGGGAGGCGGACTGCAAAGATTACGCCCCGCTTAATATTTACGGACAGACAAAACTTGAAGGAGAGCTTGCGGTATCCGGTCAGCTGGAAAAATATTTCATCGTCCGCATTGCATGGGTTTTCGGACAAAATGGAAAGAACTTTATCAAAACAATGCTGAATGTGGGCAAAACACACGACAAGCTCACTGTAGTCAACGATCAGATCGGAACACCAACCTACACTTACGACCTTGCAAAGCTTCTGGCAGACATGATTGAAACAGACAAGTACGGCTACTATCACGCAACCAATGAGGGCGGATATATCAGCTGGTATGACTTTGCTGTAGAAATCTTCCGCCAGGCAGCCGAACTTGGCCATCCGGAATACGATGCGGAGCATCTCACTGTCCTTCCTGTTACTACGGAAGAATACGGTATTTCCAAAGCCAGCAGACCGTTCAACAGCCGCCTGGACAAATCCAAGCTGGTTCAGAACGGATTTATGCCGCTGCCGGACTGGAAAGATGCCCTCCACCGTTATCTTACTGAACTGGATTTTTAGTAACCGAAACATTGTGAAAGGAGATCGATTGAAATGGGACAGATCACAGTAGAAAAAAATGTCGGCGGAATCGAAGGCCTCTGTGTTATCACACCGACCGTACATGGCGATAACCGCGGATATTTTATGGAAACCTATAATCAGAATGATATGGAAGAAGCCGGACTGCATCTGAACTTTGTACAGGACAACCAGTCCAGCTCCTCAAAAGGAGTTCTGCGCGGCCTGCACTTTCAGAAACAGTTCCCGCAGGGAAAACTTGTCCGCGTCATCAAAGGCTCTGTCTTTGACGTGGCTGTTGATTTAAGAAAAGACTCCAAAACATACGGAAAATGGTACGGGGTCGAACTGACTGAAGAAAATAAGAAACAGTTTTATGTACCGGAAGGCTTTGCACACGGATACCTTGTCCTGTCCGACAGTGCTGAATTCTGTTACAAATGTACAGATTTCTATCATCCGAGGGATGATGGCGGTCTGGCATGGAACGATCCGGAAATCGGCATTGAGTGGCCGGAAGTGACCGGAACTTATCCGGGAAACGGAGCCTGTGCGGGATATACTCTCTCCGACGGTACACCGCTGAATATTAATGAAAGAGACCAGAACTGGCCAGGCATCAAAGACGCATTCCAGTTCTAAGATCCATCTGGATCTTTTAAAAAACCAGGTACCTGTCGCAGGCCGGAGCTGAGCTCTCTCCCTTGCGTCAGTGCACCTGGTTTTTCTTGTTTTTTCAGACTGTTCATGCTATACTACAGATTTGAAATCCTAAGACAATACTGGAGGAATCCTATGAGACACAAAAGAACTCGACTAATTGCCCACGCGGCCATGATTGCCGCGATTTATGTTATACTAACCTGGCTCTTTGCCCCTTTCGGGTTTGGTGAAATCCAGATCCGCATCTCGGAAGCGCTTACCATCCTGCCGGCCTTCACACCCGCTGCTGTACCAGGTCTTTTTATCGGGTGCCTAATCGGAAATATTCTCTCAGGCGCCATCCTGCCGGATATTATTTTCGGAAGCCTGGCCACGCTAATCGGAGCAGTCCTCGTCTATCGGATGCGTAGCCGTAACCCGCTACTACTTCCAATTGCACCGGTCCTGTCCAATACTGTGATCGTGCCTCTTGTTCTGTACTATGGATATGGTATCCATCTGCCGATCCCTCTTTTAATGATCTCGATTGCAGCAGGAGAAATCATCAGCTGCGGTATCCTTGGCATGATCCTCTACCGCGCACTCTCCCGCTATCAGAGTAGCCTCTTCCACTGGGAGCACTGATGATCTGACATTACCCTCACAGCATTATCTATAGGAAGGCGAAGAACTCCTTCGCCTTTTAAAGCTCCGGAGGATATGGAAAACACACCATCCTGCCACTGCTCCAAGCACATTATTAAAAATATCATCAAACTCAAACAGGCCAAGTCTGAATACAAGCTGGCTCAGCTCAATACAGCCACTCACCGCCACGGAGGCTAGAAGAACCGCCCAAAACGGACATCTCCGAAGCGCATCCGTCAAGATAAATCCAAACGGGAAAAACAGCACGATATTATTTAAAATCTCAAGGCCAAAGGCCACACTTCCTTCCAGAATCCATTTCTTATACGACCAGAACAACTCCAACTCATATGTATGCGACTCACCCTGCTCCCGGAAGAAAATGGTAAAATACGCAATCGCAACGATCTCCACTACCAGACAGATGATAGCCACCGGCTCACGCAGAATTCGGAAAAACCGGATGTTCAGCCAGTGCATAAATAAAATATAGAAAAATACAAAGCAGGCCAGAAATGCAACCAGATAGCGGTACTCAATCACGTACAACTTCAGGAACCAGACCGCTTTTTCAAATAAACTCTGAAACAGCTCCCACACTTTAATCCCCTCTTTCCCCGGCACTGTTTTCTCAATATAAAAGCAGCGCCCTATGATATTTACTAATGATATACCGATCACTCAAAGGAATCAAGGACAAAAGAAATAATATTTCCTTAAATGTTTGTGAAGGAAATGTTGCCCTTTCTTTCGCATTTATCACATACATAATGTTGACTAAATTTCACAGAAAAATTATACTATTTAATAGAGAAAAATAACAACATCGTTTGGTATGTTGCTGCAAAAGAGGAGGCAAATCATGAAAGACAATTCTTACAGTAAAGTGCCGGTATTTGAAAATGGACTGGCACAGCCTGTTTTCCCGTTTACGGATGGAAAAACCGGAGAAAATTACGATCCTGCTACATCAGATATCGTTAGATACTGTGTCTATGTAGAATCTGACTATGATATGGATGGAGACGGAAAACGGGATCTTGTCAAAACCCTCGTTCAGGTTCCGCGCAGCGCCGCAGAAGGCAATTACAAAGCAGCTTCTTTATTTGAAGCACGCCCGTACTGTGCAGGCGTTCAGGAAGACGCTTATGATCATATGAAAGAAGTAGCAGAAAAAGAATATCGTAAATTCGATTTCGAGAGTCTGAAAAATGTAGCGGCTCCGCGTGTTCCTACAGGCGAGATCAGCGCCATGGATCTTGCATTAAAGTCTGATCCTTCCGACTGGTATTACAAAGATAATGGAAGCACAGACAGCATGGTTTATGAAAATCTGGATAACTTCAATTATTACCTTGTACGTGGTTTTGCGGTAATCCTCAGCGCCGGATTTGGAGCACTTGGCTCCGATGGTTTCAATTATGTCGGATCTGACTATGAAAGAGATGCATTCAAATTCGTTGTAGAATGGTTGCACGGCGACCGTGTTGCCTACGCAGACCGCACCGGCACCATCATTACAAAAGCTGACTGGTCAAACGGAAATGTTGCCATGACAGGAAGATCCTACGCCGGAACCATGCCGTTTGCAGTTGCAACAACAGGCGTAGAAGGACTGAAAACTATCGTTCCTGTAGCAGGAATTTCTGACTGGTACAGTCAGCAGAACATGCAAGGCGCACAGCGTTACTGGCCAAAAGAGATGTTAAACAGCTATCTTGCCTACTACTGCTCCAGCCGTTACCATGATGAAACATTGTCTGAAGAACAGCTGGATGATATTGCTGCTTTCCATCACGAATTGAGCCTGCAGCAGCTGAAATGCGGATTCGATTATGATGAGGAGTTCTGGGGAAGTGGAAACTACCGCCTTCACGCTGACAAAATCAAATGCAGCGCGCTGATTGTTCAGGGATTAAACGACGAAAACGTATCTACAAAACAGTTTGACATGATGGTAAAAGCATACCAGAAATCCGGACAGCCATTCAAAACGATCCTTCATCAGGGTCCGCACATCACACCTACCATGCCGAACAAAAATTATGGAATTCTGATTGACGGAAAATTCTACGATGACATTGTAAACGAATGGATTTCTCATTATCTGTACGGCGTAGAAAACACAGCGGAAGAAATGCCTGAAGTTCTCGTACAGACAAACTATGATCAGAGAAAATGGGAAACTTCCGACTCCTGGGATACCGATTACAACATGAAGCTGGAAAGCGAAGCATCCGGCACTACCGTAATCGATACAGACTGGGAAGCTGCAGGAGTCAGTGCAGAAAACTTTGATGATGTGATGGGCCAGAAATCCACAAATATGGCACAGCGCTATGTCACTGCTCCGTTTGAAGAAGAAGTTACCATTCAGGGAACAGTTTGCCTGAACTTAAAAGCCGCATTAAAAGATGGAGATACCGACAATGATTTTAATCCTGAAAACAGAAACGACGTTGACAGCCTGACGATGAAGCTTGGCTCTTCCAAAGTTTCCGGCAGAATGGATGATGTGGAAATTGCTGTTCTTCTCTGTGACGTCTGCGACGAAGAATTCGACAGCATTCAGACCGTAGATCCGGAAAGAAATATTATCCCGGTAGAGACTGTAAAAGAAGGCGGAATCATCAATGGCGGCGATCTTCCGGCATTTAATGAAGCGGAATTCTCAACAGTACATAAGAAATACCGTGTCATTACACGTGCTTTCGCAGACCTTTGCAATCCGGAAGCAGGTTATGAACCAGAAACTGCTGCCAAAAGCATTGAACTGAAAAAAGGCGAATATCACGATTATCATGTATATCTTTGTGCAACACGATATACCGTACAGCCAGGACATAAACTTGCTTTGGTAATCGCAACAGAAGATCCGGTCAACTGTATGATCCACAAAACATATTCGATTGAGATCGATAATGCTTCTGTCAATGCAGTAGTTCCGGTTACAGCAGAAACAAAAGACCGCACAATAACTCTGAAATAATTGAGCATACGGAAAAATTAAATGAAGAGATAATGCACAGCCTCCGATGGTCGGAAAGAGCACTGCTCTTGATTGTTGGAGGCTGTATGTGTTTCAAATTTTTCCCGGAAATTTTCCTGGAAATGAGTCTTTTACGATGGCATAAAAAAGGTAAGCGCAAAATAATTCGACGGATTGTGTTGCCCTAAAAATCATTCCATAA
>CAUWJP010000014.1:0-74915 GCA_963559135.1 uncultured Sellimonas sp. | reverse complement strand
TAATTCCATATAGATGTACCTGTCCTTTCTGAATGTTGTGTTTGATGGTTGGTTTCGGGTTACGGTCTGGAAGCGGAGGGGAACGCTCCGGCGGTGGTGATTTTTTCGTGGTATCACGTCCTTTCTGGTTTTAGGGTAAAAAAATAGACGCTCATTTCTGAACGTCTGAATTGATACACTGGAAAGGCGGAATATCTGCTTTACCCTCTATATTTTTGTATATGTTGTACTTACAGGGTCGCCCCAGAGCAAAAAGCCCGTACGACATACGATAACATTCTCCGGCTTGTCGATGATCCGGATATCATTGCGCCAATCCGCTTTTTGAGAGAACGCGAAATCGTCCATTATCAGAGATTCGGCGAATCCCTCCGCATTGTAACCGACCATCTCGACAGCAAAAACTTCTATGCATTCAATCCGTCATTTGACAACCCATCCTGCCGTTCCTGATCTGATTATAGCAGTAGAAGAATGTTTCCAAGCAAAAAACGGGAGTGTGTTCCTTACACACTCCCGTCTCCATACCGGCTGGCGGCATCTGATTATTTCATCAGCTTCTTAATTGTCTCACACAATTCGTCTACACACTCTACATTGCCTTCCTGAATATCCTTAACCACGCAGGAATGAATATGTTCAGAAAGAAGGGTTTTATTAAATCCATTCAGAGCAGCCTGAATTGCCTGAACCTGAACGAGAATATCAATACAGTAGCGATCCTCTTCCAGCATTTTCTTTACTCCGCGTACCTGTCCCTCGATGCGGCTCAGGCGATTGACCAGATCCCGGTATTCTTTTCCTTCCCTGTGCTTTTTCTTTTCTTCTTCCATCTTATTTCCTCAGCTTTCTTTTCGTTCGGCATCTTCATTCTTCTCTGGATCAGTGATGCATTATACCCCGACCCGGTATACATTCATACTACCTTTCCAGACGCTTTTTGTCAAGCAACTCTCCTTGATTTTAAGCTGAAAAAGACGCCGACATCTTTGCCAGCGTCTCATCCTTTTAACTTAACTGCTTTGTCAATGTGACATCCAATTCTTTTTCTTCGTATTCTCCCTGGCCTGACGGGAACTGTACCGTCAATTTCACGGTCTCGCCGATTCTGTAATAGCTCAGCTGCTCCTGAAGGCTTTCCATGTTGTTGATACCGGAACCTTCTATGCCGGTAATAATACATCCTTTTGTAATTCCTGCCTTTTCGGCCCCTCCATTTTCCATTACTCTGGAAACATAGACCCCCTCCGGCATACCAAACTGCTCTGCACTCTGAGAATCTACATCTGTACCTTCGATTCCGATATATCCTCGCTGTGCTTCCGGCACCTGTGTTCTTGTCTCTTTGTTCATTAGATTAGTAATAATATCTGTCACATCGGAAATCGGAATGGCATATCCCATACCTTCTACAGCTGAATCATTTACTTTCACCGTATTAATTCCGATCACTTCTCCGCGGATATTGAGAAGTGCTCCTCCGCTGTTTCCCGGATTGATCGCTGCATTTGTCTGGATAAGCTTACTGTCAAATCCTTCCATCTCGATCTCTCTATCTTTGGCACTGACAATTCCGTTAGTCACGGACTGTCCATAGCCAAGCGCATTTCCAATCGCAATGACTTCTTCTCCAACCTGAAGTTTATCTGAATTTCCCAGTACAGCAACCTTAATACCGTTCTTTGTCTCATCACTGATATCACGCAGCGAAACAGCTACCACAGCCAGATCTTTGGTAGAATCTGTTCCCTTAACACTTGCCTCCACGCTTGTTTCATCATTAAATGTAACGGTCAGCGTCGTACTTCCTTCTACCACATGATTATTCGTAACGATCATCAATTCTGTATCATTCTGTCCGACAATAATGCCGGAGCCGGCACTTGTCTGTGTCTGTTCTCTGATTCCTCCGAAGAAGTCCTGTACCTGCTGTACACTCATATTCTGGATGGAAACAACAAACGGCATAGAATTTGATGCGATCTGTGTGATGTCAGATCCCTGCAGTTCTTCCCCTGACGCTTCCTGTGTCTGTACTGTCTGCACCTGGGCCGAATCCTGTAAATTTCCGTTTCCGGTACCAAAGACTCTTCCCGATATATAATTTACACCCTGAAAAGTAAGACCGCCGACAGCTCCGAACAGAACCGCAAGTCCGGCAACTTTTCCTACAAGAGTCATCTTTCTTTTTTTCTTTGGCTTTTTCGGTTTTTCATCCGAGAACGGCCCGCCCTGTGACGGTTCCGGTCCGGGATTGTAATATTCATAGTCTTGATTCATAACATTTATCCCCTTTCCAACAGGTTACACCTTTTCTTTCCGATAGTCAGTCTATCGAAAAAATGTGTATAAACTGTGATCAATTCATAAAAAAAAGCTGAATTCCCATTTCGTGGCAATTCAGCTTTTACTCTATTCAACTGTGACAGATTTTGCAAGATTTCTTGGTTTATCTACATCACAGCCTCTTCCCACTGCTACATAGTATCCAAAAAGCTGAAGCGGAATGATAGCAAGAGAATTAGTAAAATATTTGTTAGTCTTTGGAATATAGACCACGTAGTCCGCCGCCTTTTCCACATCAATATGGCCCTCATTTGTGACTGCCATGACGAAGGCACCTCTTGTCTTGACTTCCTCAATATTACTGATCATCTTCTTATACAGATTTTCCTGTGTCAAAAGCGCTGTGACAAGCGTTCCATCCTCAATCAACGAAATTGTTCCATGCTTCAGCTCGCCGGCTGCATACGCTTCCGAATGGATGTAAGAGATCTCCTTCAGCTTCAGTGATCCCTCCATGGAAATCGCGTAATCAATACCTCTTCCAATAAAGAAAATACTTTTTGCCGCAAGATAACGGTTGGCAAATTTCTGAATTCTGTCTTTGTTATTCAAAAGCATCTCAACCTGAGCCGGAATCTTCTTCAGATCCTCAATCATCTCCTCAAGCTCATTTTCTGAAATTGCTCCTCTTGCATGAGCAAATTTCATTGCCAGAAGATAAAGTGCAACCAGCTGACAAGAATAAGCCTTCGTTGTCGCAACAGCAATTTCCGGTCCGGCCCATGTGTACATCACATTGTCGGCTTCCCTCGCAATGGAGCTTCCCACTACATTTACAATCCCCAGTACTTTACATCCTTTTTCTTTTGCTTCCCGCAATGCTGCCAGCGAATCAGCCGTCTCGCCTGACTGGCTGATTACAATAACAAGCGTCCCCTCTGTCAGAATCGGATCACGGTACCGGAATTCAGATGCCAGATCTACTTCTACCGGAATTCTTGCCATTCCTTCAAAGATATACTTGCTTGTCATACCCGTATGGTATGCAGAACCGCATGCCACAATTACAATTTTCTTTACCGCCCTGATCTCCTCATCGTCCATTCCAAGTTCTTCGATCTCGATCCTGCCATTTTTGATTCTAGGAGAAAAGGTATCTGCGATCGCTTTTGGCTGCTCGTACATTTCCTTCAGCATGAAATGCTCGTATCCACCCTTCTCTGCAGCATTTGCATCCCAGTCAATATGAACCGGCTCTTTTTTCAAAGGTTCTTCATCTACGGTGAAAAACTCCATATCCTGTTCTGTGAGCCTTACAATCTCTTCATTTTCGATAAAATAAACATCTCTTGTATATTTTAATACCGCCGGCACGTCAGAAGCGATAATGCTTCCTCCATCCGTATGCCCCACAATCAGCGGACTGTCCTTGCGGACAGCATACAACTCCTTCGGATGATCTTTAAAAATAATACCAAGCGCATAGGAGCCTTCCATTCGATGCATGATCTTAGTTACTGCTTCCAGCGGATTCCCCTTATAATAATAGTCCAAGAGGTGTGCAATTACCTCTGTATCTGTCTCTGATATAAACTGATATCCCTTGTTTTCAAGTTTCTTTTTCAACTTCAGGTAATTCTCAATAATTCCATTATGTACAACTACAATCGTCTCTTCACTGTTCAAATGCGGATGTGCATTCGTATCGGATGGGGAACCATGTGTCGCCCAGCGTGTGTGTCCAATCCCCAGTGTACCTGGAAGCATTGTACCGTCATGTGTCAATTCGCTCAATACCTTCAGTCTTCCCTTTGTCTTTGCGACATTGATCGTCTCTCCGTCAAAAACTGCGATTCCTGCAGAATCATATCCTCTGTACTCCAGCTTTGACAGACCGTCCAACAAAATCGGTGCTGCCTCCTCTTTTCCAATATATCCAACTATTCCGCACATATTTTTCCTCCATTTTGCACAATCAGCCGTTTTTTTTACACTTTTGTATCACGTGCACTATTTTATCACCTTCCTTCATAGTTGTAAAGCATTATTTTTGCTCTTGACATTTCTGAAAATTGCACTAAAACACAAAACAGCAGGTAAAACCCTGCTGTTTTGTATTTTGTCAACTTCCTACAGATCGATAAAATCAATAGAAAAATCGTCATCATCGTCATTCTGTTCTTTGTTCTTTGTACTACGTTTGGATTTTTTGGATGGCTTTGTATCTTCATAATCCTCTTCAAAGTCATCATAATCCGAATCGAAATCGCTGTCATCCTCAAAATCTTCTTCGTCCTCATCCTCGTAGTCGTCTTCGAAGTCTTCATAGTCGTCATCATAATCCTCAAAGTCTTCCTCTTCAGACTCATCGTATTCCTCGAAGTCTTCGTCATCGTACTGCTCAAAATCATCGAACTGTTCTTCAGGCATCTGAATCTCCGGAAGGTTCTCTGCATTCTCTTTGCTCTCGCTTCTGCGCTCCAGTCCATTAGATCCTTTCTTCTTCGTCAGCTCGTCCAGTTCATCATATACGTCATCCAGCTCCAGATTTCTGCGGCGAAGCTTCACTGCCAGAATAATGATGAGAAGGAGCAGAACAAGAAATACGAATCCGGCTCCAATCATAACCACATCTACGTGATCCTGCACAAATGTTGAAACCTGACCAAAAATACTGCTGTCAGAATCTGCACCTGAAGTCGTCGCTGTTACGTCCTCCCCATAATACTGGTATGTCTGATCCGCAGAATCATAACGGTAAAGCGCACGATCTCCGGAAGAATTTAATGCGTTCATCAGATAGTATCTGTTATTTTTACTGTCCTGCCATGCCGGAAGTGTCTGTGTGTCAGAGATCTCCAGCTCCACTTCCTTGTATCTTGCAGGAAGTGTCACATCTCCTCTGTCACCAAGGAGAATCAG
This sequence comes from uncultured Sellimonas sp., assembly GCA_963559135.1. Taxonomy (GTDB): domain Bacteria; phylum Bacillota; class Clostridia; order Lachnospirales; family Lachnospiraceae; genus Sellimonas. The sequence goes on along the minus strand of CAUWJP010000014.1, from coordinate 69,707 downwards.
CGTACTACCGGATGTAAGTGACACAACCTGAATTGGGGAAGCTGTGCCATCCTCTGAATTGTAAAGGAAGAATGCTCCCTCATTGTTTCCATCGAGAAGATAAATCAACTGTGCACTGCCATTCTCCTGTGTAGCGCCCTTTACTGTCTCGCCACTTACTGTAATATCAGCAGAAGCAAATCCGTCCGGAATCTCACTATCAGCAAAACTGCTTGCAACTGTGTATTCCGTATCGTTGACCGTCAGTGTAACTCCACTCGCCTGAGCAGCTGTAGTGGAAGGTGCGGCCGTTCCGTCTCCTTCTACAATCTGAACATCGGAATATCCCGGAGGATCAAGCAAATTCAGCGTATCTCCGTTAGCGTCTGTAACTTCAGCAGTCTCCTGCTCCAGTCTGGTCTCACCCTGAATTAAAGCCTCAAACTGCATGTCAAAATCGAGTCGGCTTCCGTCTACAGATCCGGAATAAACAAGAGTTCCTTTTTCCTGTTCTGTCACATTTTCATCTCCGCCTACATACCGCATAGCTGTCGTATCGTAGCTCATCGTAAGATCGACCTGGCTGAGATCTCCGTCACGATTCACCACGCTTCCTGTTATGGTGAAAGTCTCACCGACACTGATTCCCTCCAGGTCAGTAAAGAAAATCAGCCCATCCGCCGCGTTTACAGCCAGACTGGCACATGGTACTACCAAACATACTGCCAGCAGCATGGCTGCCAATCGTTTCATCAATTTCATATTTGTACCTCTTCTTTCGTCTCAGATTTTATTTACATACATAAGATTATGATACACGTTTTATTATAAAATGTCCAGAAATTCTCTTATCAATTCCCTTACATTTTCCTTAACTTTCTATTGCTCCATTCCCTCAATTAATCGCGCATACATTTCTCTGATCCCGTACTCAGGCTTCCACCCAAGCCCGCGGAGTTTTCCTGCATCCAGATGCATTTTCACGTCAGGAGCGTACCCGAATGTCCTTGCATCTTCCGGTATATCAAAAACTACGTTTGATTTTCCCATGCCGAATTCTTCTGCCACCATCTTTGCCATCTCCGCGATCGTCGTTGTCGTCTCCTCATTGCAGATATTATAGGCCTGACCATCTTCCCCTTTCTGGAGGAGCAACGCAAGCGCCCGGATCACATCTGTCGTATAGCAGTAGTTACCGTTTGATTTTCCTTCTGTATGTAGTACAATATCCTCACCTTTTACCGCACTTCTTGCAAACTGCGCATAGACACGATTATCGCTTTTTAACACACCTGCCCCGAAAGTCTGGGCAAGTCTGGCAATTCGGACCGGAACTTTATACTCATCCGCATAAGCGGCACAGAGACATTCAGAGATCCGCTTTCCTTCTGAGTAACTGCTCCGCACATTTAAAATATCAATATATCCTAGATCCGTTTCCGTCACCTTCTCAAGCGAAGGATCTGGTCTTCCATACATTTCCATTGAAGAGAGATAAACCATGCCTTTGCATTGCTTTTCCTTTGCAAGTTCCAAGACATGTTTTGTTCCCCGGTAGGATGTCTCAATTGTCTCCACCGGCTGATCCACAAACAATTTGGAAGTTGTGACACTTGCCGTATGAAGAATGTAGTCGATTTCCTCCTGAATATGCAGTGGTTCCGTCAGATCCTTTTCTACAAACCGAAGCTGCGGGTTTCCCAGAAATTCTGCAAAAACTTCTTCTGCTTTTTTTGTATTACGTATCAGACCGATAACCGTAATTTTTGTATCGTGATTTTCATTGTACTTCAGACATGCTTTTGCCGTAAGCGAACCAATCAGCCCTGTTGCACCAGTAATCAGAATGCTGCTTCCGGACAGTTTCTGAAAAAATGGATCTTCGGCGATCCGCTCCATATCTTCCCGAACGATCTGATTCATAGCTGTTCCCTCCGTTTTAAACTCCAAATAACTGCGAATTTTCATCCGCCTCAATCAGCGCCTTAAATGTGTAATAGTCCATCGGCGTTGTGATTTTGATATTCTCCATCGGACCTTCTACCAGATAAAGATCGCTTCCATAAAAGGACATCATAGATGCAGAATCAATAAATTCTCTTCCCTCTTCTTTCGCCTGCTGATGCCTTTTCAGAATTTCATCCAGGTAAAAGCACTGTGGGGCTCTTGCCAGCATACAGTCTGAACGTTCGATAATCTGATCTACGGTTCTTTTGTCACTGGATCTAAAAATTGTCTCAATCGCCGGAGCTGTCGTAATCGCACTTCCTTTTTCCTCAACCTTCCGTATACAATCCGAAATCAACTGCGAATGAACCAGCGGTCTGACTCCGTCATGAATCAGAACAATCGTTTTGTCACCTTCCGCGATTTTTCTGGCAGCACAGAGGCCATGGTAAATAGACTGCTGACCTGTCTCTCCTCCCGGCACAATCTTTTTCACCTTATCAAGATGATACTTCACGATCAATTCTTGCAGAAAAGGGATCCACTCTTCCACACAGGCAACTACAATTCCATCGATTTCATTGTGATTCTGAAAATGCTCCAACGTGTAAACAATTATTTCTTTTCCATACAGCCGCAGAAATTGTTTTGGCAGAGCTTTACTGTTCATTCTTCTGCCAATTCCTCCGGCAAACACCACTGCAATATGTTTCATCTTTATACCGCACCTTTTATTAATTTTTTTGATTTATTTGCGAAATAAACTTTCGGTCTAAATGTTTTTTATAGAAATAAACCACTATAAGCAGCACTGCCTCAGCATGTTTTTCAAACAATAATGCTACAAATGTTTTCTTTTTATCTTTTTTCCACATTTTGTTTAATTTTTCTTGTGTTAACCCTAACTGAAATTGTGGGAATTGATGTAAATGTTTAATATAATTCAGTTTTTTTCTATATGGCCAGTCACATTTGGGATGATAAAGCTGTAACAACTGTCCAAGCAAATGATGATGAACATTACTTAATATTGCTTCTACACATGACGGATCCAAGTTCAAATCTTTTATACTCTGTACTTCGATTTCCGAACAGATGATATGCTTTTTTAGAGCCTCTATGCTAAATTTGCTGGATGTACTTGTTGAATAACGCTCATAATGTTTAAAATAGACCCCAGAGTTTGTACAAAACTTTTCTACATGTGGAAGAAACTGCAGGCAAAATGCTGTGTCCTCTTCTCCTTGTTTAAATTTTTCACAAAACCGGATTCCCCACTTATCAATCAAACTTTTTTTAAATAGCCCATCCCAAACTGGTGAAAAAACCTCCTTATCCCGCAAAATAAAAAAGTTTTCTCTTAATTTAGCTTTATCAAAAAATTCAATCTCTAAATTTCTGACATCTCTTTTTAAAATTTTACCATTATCATCGACAGTTTCTGCGATTCTGCCAAATTTCACAAGATCTGCATTGTATTTTTGAGCTACGCGATAATTCTCTTCAAGCCAGCCTGGAAGGCAATCATCATCCTGATCCGCAAACGCAATATAATCTCCTTCTGCTGCCTTCAGTCCTGTATTTCTCGCCCCACAAATTCCTCGATTTTCTTGATGAATTACTTTGATTCGTTCGTCAGTCTTTGCGAATTCATCACAGATATCCCCTGACTGGTCTTTAGACCCATCATCAATCAAGATCAGTTCAAATTCTTTCAATGACTGATCCAAAATTGTTTGAATTGTATGTTTTAAAAATTTTTCGCCATTATAAACTGGCATGATTATGCTGATTTTTACCATACTGATCACTTTGCCTCATTATTTATCTCTTAATTTTTTTATCCCACTCAGGCACTCTTTTATAGTATCCTTTTTCCAAATTATATAAATGAAATATGCACCTAAATAGATAAGCATTGAAAGCCATGAGTCTATATTCCAGCTCACAAGAATAAACAGAAATGCAAGAATAAACTCAGCCGCAATATCTTTCCAGATAGAAATATTTAATTCCCTCATTAGAATCATTTCGCCAAGGCAGCATCTAATACCCATAAGTATAGGCAGCATTGCGATAGCTAAAATCAAACTGTCCAAAATATATACCGTTATGCCAGTACATACCGCCGTAATCAGGATCACACTCCAGTTTATAATCATATATTGCTTTTCTTTTCGCAGTGCTTTTAAATATGTACTAATTAAAAGTGTCAGTTTGCTTTCAAATACACACATTGGAAAGAGAAGAGCCATATATCTTAAGCTTTCTGCATATTTAGGAAGCCACCAGGATAACACTTCTTTTGCCGGATAGTAGACAATAAGCAGTCCTAAAACTGCAATCATTAAAACATTTCTCATTTTTTTATATGTCTCTGAAAAATGTTCTTGATCCATATTTTTCAGCATAGGATAAATTACAACGCTTACTGCACTGATAAATGCAAGCAACAAATTTGATGCAGTAATTGTCAGCGAAACTTTTCCAAATGTTTCTATAGACCAATGATCTTCTATCGCAAATCTGACAATCCCTACTAATAGCTGCCCTGCGATATTGGCAATCATCAGCTTAATTCCGATACCGATATTATCCCATGCTTCCGTGATCGCAGTTTCTATAGTGCCCATTTTGCCTTTGACAATATCTTTACATTCTCTTGAAAGCAGAAACAAAGTAAGACCTCTGGCAAACAAATCAGCTCCTATCAGAACCTCAAAACTTTTTACACCTATTCCAAGAAAACTTACAACCAATATGGCGTAGACTATTTTTTCGAGCAAATAATTTTTCGCATAATCTACAATTCTATTTGTAGTCTGCAAAAGATACTGTAAAAAGGTTCTTGGAATCTGAAGCACACAGCATAACGCAACCGCCAAAAGAACTGTTTCTTTATTTACATCAATATCAAGAAATAGTGTTATCGCAGCAAAAATAATTGCTAAAATAATCTCAAAAGCAGTCAAAAGCCAAAACTGTGAATGGAAATACCCTTTATTCAGATCCTCATACTTTTTGCCGCCAAACTTTAAATATATACCATCAGCCCACCCAAAATGAAAGAAGCCTACATATGATGCATAAAATAGATATAACTGCCAATAAGAGTACTCCTCAACTCCTAGCATTTTAGGTACGAACAGAACTAAAATCAATGAAATTAATGTATTAGTTCCATTTGCCAATACAGAATATGATAGATTTTTTGCAATTTTCCCTAGTTTCATAATATCCCTTCTTGATGTCGCATTGCTATTTAAAATGAGAACAGCATACTTCTATACGGAAATACTTTCCAAATCGGTAAGGCCCGCACTAAATGGAATAACAATATCAAAGATAGAATTATAAGAATACCTATTTTTACACCTTTTCTTCTTTCCGCGCGAAGCGCGTTTGGAATAAGACATATCTGAGGGAAAAGAAAATAATAAGCAAATCTTTTATACTCAGGAAGCCAACATGCTAATGTTGAAATAATAATTCCTATATATAGTGCATGGATCAATACTTTGTTTATCTGCTTCTGCTGAAGATACTCATAATAAAGTAAAACAATTGCTAAGGTTGCCAAGTGACATAAAATATATGCAACGTCCCATGAAAAAGTTCTGGAAATGTAATTACTTGATAAATACGATGGTTTAAACGTCGCAAAGAGCCATGTCATGATTTCCTGAAACTTAAAATTTAATGGAATACATATCAAACCTACCATTACAAAAAATGACAGTCTTAGTTTCCTATTCAATATAAGATAAAATGGCCAAACAACAATAGATGACGTATGGAATAGTACTGCCAAAACCACTAAGCAGGTAAATTTAATTATATTACGCTTTTCAATATACTGGTACGCAAGAAAAATAAGCATGATTGCGATAAACTGCCGTATTAAGTTCATTCCGAAACGAAAGAAATACGCAAATGCAAAATATAAAAACAAACTCATTGCATAATCATCGGAATATTTTTTTATACATACCATCAGCAGTGCATACCCTATAAAACAGACGATGAAATATACCCATTGGAATTCTCCGCCTAATGCAATTACTAATTTATTAATCCAAAGATAAGCCGGCTCTACATCAACATCAATCCCCCGACGGATTTTTTGAAAGTACTGCACGTAGTTTGTGTAATCTCCACCAGCATAATAGGCACTTGCATTAATCAAATACATTGGCATAAAAGTTAGTACAGCAAAAATCCAACTCACTGTTTTGGATTTTGCTGTTTTTATTGGTTTATTTTCACACTGATTCCAAACGTAACCTAAAATTACCGTAAGAATCATGGTCATACCATATACAACAACTGACATTCCACTAACCGCCTTATCTACTCAATTCCAACCATTCCCAAAACTTTTACTCCGTACTCATTACATTTATTATTTTCTTCTTTGATATCATCAATTAGTGATTTATTAAAACACTCAACAAGAATAGAATAGTCCGAAGTTTTGGCTTCTGTTACAGCGTCTCCTGATGAAAGTAATGAACCTTTGTATTCAAAGCTATATTTTGAATCCGGACATTTCTTTTCTAACTCGCGGATCAGATTGTTTATTTTATCATTATCTCCATTACCGCAAATTAAAATTTTTCCTTCTTTGATATTTTTTGCATCCAAAACAGCGTAAAAATATTTAACAAAGGCACCTACGCTATTGAAAAATTTATCATTTCCCTCAAGCTTATGAATCCAACTGTGGAACTTACCTGTTTTCTTCCACGTATAAATTCCCAAAAGTTCCATTTCCTGATTTTTTAAATCAGAGGACTTTCTTACTTTTTTGCTTACATAATATAAGAAAAACAGACAGAAAACAATGATACAGCCTCCAATAATTCCGCCCCAGACAGCCCCTTTAATAGTCTGTCTAATAACAGTCGCTTTAGTCATACTGGAAGTTGATGCACTTGAATCCAATTTTCTGGTAGAGGTAGCCCCCTCCGATCTAGTTGGAAGTTCATAGCTAACTGCCTTATCAACAATCTCAGCATCTCCACCTGATATTTCTTTTACTTTTTTCAACAACAAGTTGGCATACTCCTGGCCAATTGTTTCTGCATTTTCCATATTGGTAGATCTAAATCCAATAGATACATAATCGATTCCGTTAGTGTCCTGCTCCATCACACACTGATTCATAAAATCATAAGAAGTATACGGATACTCTTTTTCTTTATCCAAGATATATCCATACTGACTAAAACTTTCTTTTCTAGAAACATCCTCTGTTTTTTCTGCGTCAAAGTATTTGTCCAGAAGCTCGTTCATCACATCTTCACTTCTTGCACATCTTGAAAACGCATCCGTAACTTGTTTTGTAGTATCAATAACTCCTGTTCCTGCTGTTTCATACTGTGGATCAATCTGCACTACATAAGTAACTTTTTTCCATGTAGGTTCTTCGCCCACTGCACTATTCTGTGTTGTCTGTGGTTCCTGCGAAGTATATTGTCTATAATTTGATACGAATCTGAAGCCCGCAAATCCTACTGCTCCAATCAGGACAATAAGAATAACAAGTTTTATTTTTCTTAAATAAAAAGCGAGCAAATCATTTAAATCATAAAAATCGTTCATTGTTCCTCCTATTTCTTCGCACTCATTTTTTCTCTGATCATTTTCGCTACAATTTCTGCTGCTCTTCCTGTTTCCTTATTGATCAGTAGTTTTTGATGTGCCTCAATCTTCTGTCCAGCTGCCTCTTCATCAAAAGACCGGATCAGTTCCTGAAGTTCCGCATTACTTTTGGCAAGTGGGAATGCCCAAGTGTCCGGATCCGTATAGAAATTACGATCTTTACTGTACTGGTCAAGATCCGGTGTAAACAAAAACCCCGGTTTAAATGTCAGTGAATAATCCCAGATTGTTGATGAATAATCTGTAATAAAGACATCTGCTGCATATAAAAGTTCCTGCATGTCCGGATAATCACTTGCATTGATACTGCCATCATAGCTTGTCTCTTTTACAAAATGATGCTTCCGCATCAGAAATACCCATTCTCCTCCAAACCGTTCTTTCAACGCTTCAATACATCCCTGACTGTTCAGTTCTGACTGAAATGTCGCCGTCTGTTCTTCTCCTCGGTATGTAGGTGCAAACAGTACAATCTTCTGCTCTTTTTTCAGCCCAAAATATTTCCTGACTTTCCCTTTAATATCTTCTGTCGTTCCTGCTATAAGAAAATCATTTCTTGGCATACCACATTCCAGAAAACGTTTTTTCGGTACCATTTTTGCCTTTGTCATTACTTCAGAAAATTTGCGGCTGCTCGACATAAAAACATCTGTCTGTCTGCCACAGATCTGATTGATTTTTAAATCAACCGGGTGCTGATCTGTTATAAAATCAACACCTGATCTTTTATATGCTCCGCCGCCATGCCATGTATTGATAAACAGCTGCGATTTTCTTTTTGGAATAAAGCTTCCAAAACCATCATTACTGATCAGTACTTTGGACGTCATCATAGCAATTAGATCTCTGATACTCCCCGGCTTCACATAGGTGGTGTCTGCTTCATCGCTTATACCATCATACTGCCAGATATATTCATATTCTCCTGGATAAGTTTTTCTCATGTACCGATAAATATAGAGAGGATTACAACGAATTCCGCTTCCTCTGTCAGCCGAAAAATAAATCCGATTCTTTCGAATCGGCAAAATATACAGTACTTTCAAACCGATTCTGCACAAATAGATAATTCCTAATTTTAAGTACTTCAAATGATTCACCCCTTATCGTTTCTGTTTCAATACAGCGAACACCAATGGCAGTTTATTCTTACAGACAAAAATGAATCTGCCAGATAAAAGGATGCCGAACGTACATTTTCTCTTCATCAAAAAAATCATTATTTTTAGAATAATCCCCTCTGTTTCTGCATACGGAATCAGTTCCTGTACCAGCTGTTCATTCAACATACGTTGTATCCATTTTTTTCTGCTGTGAAAATTCATATTCGCACGCTTGTCGCAATTTCGCTGCACGGCAGAAAAAATATACCGTGTATACAATGCTCCAAGCACAGAACGGATTTCATTGCTGCACATATTCCATGTTTCATATTGTCTGTAAATCAGCTCAATCCTCTTCCGGTGAAGCTTATAATATTCTGGTACAAACTTGGATGTCAAACTATTGTCCATCCTTTTATTGTAATGATATCCTGAATATGATATCACATTCATTTTTTGAATTTTCATACAATATTTTACATTAAACAGGATATCTTCAATCAATGTGATTTTTTCAAACTGAAGTCCGATGTCTTTCAGATAATCTAGATCATAAATCTTATTCCATGCATATCCGTATAAAGTCTTCTTCTCCAGCTCAATAATATATTCTCTTAGCTCATCTTGCTCCGCAAAATAGTGTTGTTCTGGTAAAATCGTCTCACTATGATGAAGTCGGTTATTCTCATCATAATAATCTTCTGTAAGACCAAATACTACTATTTCTGCCGGATTTATTTCCAGTGACTCTTTTGCCCTTTTAAAAAGCCCATCATCTACATAGTCATCAGAATCCATGAACCAGATGTATTTTCCTTTTGCTTCTTTTAATCCGGTATTTCTCGCCATACTGAGTCCCTGATTGACCTCATGATGTATTACCTTGATCCTTTCATCAGAAGCCGCAAGTTTCTCGCAAAGGCTTGGGCAGCCATCCGGTGAATGATCATCCACTAAAATGATTTCAAAGTCCTGTATACTTTGATCAAGAATACTTTGCACTGCCTTTTTGAGATGCTTTTCCACATTATACACCGGCATCACCACACTGATCCACGGTTGTCTCTTTTCCATTATCTTCCCGCCTTTAATTTCGTAAACAGTTTCGTGTTCTTTGTTTTTACAAATGTAATCACTTTCGCTTCAAGGTAAGTAAGCCATGTGCTTTTCCAGCGTACCGGCAAGAGCATCACTTTCATGTAGGAGGATCTTGGTCTTGCAATTTTGACCATTTTCTCTACTCTTGGATTTGCCAGCATCTGTTTGATCTCGTTTCGCTTCTCTTTTTCAGTCATATCGCATTTCGGATTAGTAACATTCTCCACACATCCGATAAAACGCTCAATATATCTTCTGGCGATCATCTCTTTGCTTCTTGCGTCACCAACATGCCACTCCTTATAAAGATCCATCATCCAGCCATGTTCTTCTTCCCGTTTTTCGTACATTCCCGGACGGTAAGCTGCTGTCTCAGATTCAGAACGTGCCCGAAGGAAATGATAATACTGTCTGTGAGTCACTGTCACCCGTTCTACGTTTCTCACAATACTGACATTAAATGGGAAATCATCCCAGAATGTTTCCGGGAAACGAAGGTTGTTTTCCATAATATATCTGGACTCAAAAAGTTTGTTCCACGGTGTATAAAGCAGGTTTTTATCGAACAGTTTGTAGGCATTGCGGCGGAAAGACTCTTTGTCCGGATATACAGCATCCTCCACCACATAGTCATCTGTTACATAATTTTCTTTATCATAATATGTGTCAATATAAAATCCTGCCACAACAAGCTGAGCGTTATCCCGTTTTGCAAGATTGTACATATCTTCCAGCATAGTCGGCTCAGCCCAGTCATCAGAATCCATGAAGTACATGTATTCTCCTTTTGCAATATCGATCGCTGTATTTCTGGCGCTTGGAGCTCCCCCGTTTTCCTTATGGATCACATGGATTCTCTCATCTTCTGCTGCATAAGCATCACAGATTTCACCGCTTCGGTCTGGAGTTCCATCATCGACAATCAAAAACTCCCACTCTTTTAATGTCTGAGCCTGAACGCTCTCAATCGCCTTACCCACATATTCCTCTACCTTATAAACAGGCATAATGACACTGACTTTGATTTTATTTTCTCCCATAATCATGCTCTCCTACTATAATTCTTTTTCCACAAGCTGAAATGCGGATTCAATCACTTTGTCCATGTCATAGTATTTGTACTCCGCAAGTCTTCCGCCGAGGAGCAGATGTTCCTCATCCGCAAGATTTCTGTATTTCTGATACAGTTCCTGATTTTTCTCATCATTGACCGGATAATACGGCTCCATACCTTCTTCCCAGTCTGTTGGATATTCTTTGGTAATCACAGTCTTCTCCTGTGTTCCAAATTCAAAGTGCTTATGCTCAATAATCCGTGTATATGGAGTTTCTCTGTCTGTGTAATTGACAACTGCCACTCCCTGATGATTTTTCTCGTCCAGCACTTCCGTCTCGAATTTCAAACTCCGGTACTCCAGTTTTCCGAAACGATATCCGTAATATGCATCCAACATTCCGGTATAAAGCACCTTTTCGCCGAGTGCGTCGTATTTTTCTTTCTCCTCATTGTAGTCAACACCAAGTTCCACATCGCATCCTTCAAAAAGAGCGTTGATCAGAACATTGTACCCGCCAATCGGAATTCCCTGATAAAGATCATTGAAATAATTATTGTCGTAGGTATATCTCACCGGGAGACGCTTAATGATAAATGCAGGAAGGTCTTTACAGTCTCTTCCCCACTGTTTTTCTGTGTAGCCTTTAATGAGCTTTTTATAAATATCTTCTCCCACAAGACTGATGGCCTGCTCTTCCAGGTTTTTCGGTTCTCCTTTAACTGCTGACTTCTGTCTGTTGATAATTTCCTCTGCCTCTTTTGGAGTTGCAATTCCCCACATTTTACTGAACGTATTCATATTAAACGGCATATTATAGATTTCGCCTTTATAATTTGCCACCGGAGAATTCGTATATCGGTTAAACTCTACAAGAGAATTAACAAAATCCCATACTTTCCTGTTGCTAGTATGGAAAATATGGGCGCCGTATTTATGCACATGAATTCCCTCGATATCCTCGCAGTAAAGATTTCCCCCAAGGGTTTCTCTTTTTTCCACGATCAGACAGGATTTCCCTGCCTTTTTTGCAAAGTACGCAAAGGTACCTGCAAATAATCCTCCGCCTACAATCACATAATCATACTTTTTCATATCCTGTTATTCCTCCGCTTCCGTTTCTTCTGCTTCTTTGAAAATATATTGACGTGTTTCATTTGTCCGGAATGCCTCCGTGCTGTCCGATTTCAGAAGGACAATTGCCGTCTGGAAAATCAGCTGAATATCACGCAAAATACTAAACTCTTCGATATAGATCATATCCATAATCAGCTTGTCTTTTGGTGAAGTGTTATATTTTCCCGCAATCTGTGCGTATCCGGTCAGTCCTGCCTTTACTCGGAGTCTGTACCGGAATTCCGGAAGTTCTTCCTCGTATGCTTCTACATTCTCCAGCATCTCAGGACGTGGCCCCACAAAGCTCATATCGCCTTTTAAAATATTAATCAGCTGAGGGAGCTCGTCCATCCGGATTTTACGCAGGACTTTTCCCGGTTTAGTAATCCGATCATCGTCATCTGTTACGGAGTGGTTCTCTACGTTTTCTTTCATCGTCCGGAATTTGTATACTTCAAAAACGCGTCCGTTTAATGTCGCACGCTTTTGCTTGAAAAAAATGTGCCCTCCATCATATGCTTTGATTGCAAGCGCGCTTACGATCCAGATTGGAGAGGTTACGATTCCAAGGATAATTGCGAGAGACATGTCCAGAAGTTTTTTCATGACACGCTGTTCCATCGTCCATGCCTTGACATTGGCATTCAGAACAGAAACATCATCCAGAAGATAGTATTTTGCACTCATCTCAACAATATCCTCGATTTCCGGATTAAAATAAATATTGATCTTATATTTATAACAGAATCTTACAATTTTACTTCTAACTTCGAGCGGAACATCATGGATGAACACGGTATCTGCTTTCCTTACCGTCTCAAACAGATTTTTATCTTTGTAATCCATGATATAGTCAATTTTATACTGTTTTTTATATTTCAGGATTCCTCTTACAATATTGTCGAGGCTTTCCTGAGAAGATGTTACAATACAGCAACTCTCCGGCTTGTGAATCTTGAAAAAGAGACCATTTCCGGCATACGCAAATACGATGATGATGATGACCTGGACAATAAAACTCAACATCAAAGATCCGATACTGTCAAGCCGGAATGCATAGATGCTCGGCGTAATTGTATTCATAATCATCAGCTGGATATAAGTCACAATATCCGTAAACAGAACAGCCAGAGAAAGTGAATAGATAATCGGTTTACTCTTTCTCCGGCCCACATCATACTTGCCGTAAATACTGAGGAACAAAAGCCCTACAATACAGTACGTGGAAAACGTAATACCCATTGTTCTCGAAAGTACGCCAAGTGCCTTGTTCTCTCTGGACATGATAAGCATAAAGGTGCCCATCAATAAAATATATAGCAGTAATTTGATGCACAGCCACATGGTTGACTCAAATTTTTTCAGTTCTCGTTTCATAAAACACCTCACTGGTCTACAAACTTCCTATATTATATAAGATTTCTATACTTTACGCAAGTTTTTAGACCTTAAAAATTTCTTATCTCGTAATAATTTCGTAACACTTTTTTCTTAAAATCCATAATAAGATGCTATCTTTTCAGCTATATTGCTACATTCTTCCCAGCAAATACAATTTATGAAATTTCTTTAAAAGCCCAAAAAGAGGGATGCTCTTCAAATGGCTGCTCCCTCTTTTTCTCTCTGATAACTCTTTTATTCCTTAGTAAATTCCGCTCTCAATCAGTTCTTTAATAGCATTTACAACGCTTTCTTTGTCATCTTTGTAGGTAACTCCAAACCATTTATCCTTTGAGTTCAGCACGGTGACTTCTGCCCTTCCCTCTTTCAGAAGTCCTCCGATGATGGTTGGAAGTAAGTATTCTGCTTTCAGATCATCTGCTTTTGTCGTTTCAAGAAATTCATAAAATCCTTTTTCCAGAATTTCCAGGAATTCCGGTTGCAGTCCCCACATATTCATGGATACCGGGACATCGAGATCCAGCTCTTTTGATCCGTCTTCCGCCTCAGCCTTATCCCCTTTTCTGATAATATTGTGTGTTTCCTCAATTTTTGCCAAATGCCCGTTTTCATCGACCTCACAGACACCTCTTGTCACGCCCCCGTTCTCGCTTAAGGTGTTTTTCAGTACGAATCCAACCATGCAGATCGGCTCTTTTCCAGATGCTTCTCGTTTCTCTTTCAGATACTGGTATGCTTCCACATATGCTTCTTTTCCGTAGAAGTCATCCGCATTGATAACAAGAAACGGCTCCGTCACCTTTCCCCGGCATGCAAGAATTGCCTGTCCTGTTCCCCACGGTTTCGTTCTTCCCTGGAATTTGTTCTGAAATTTCTGCGGAATGTCATCCAACTCCTGAAAAGCGTATTCAACCGGAATCTGCTTTTCAATCCGTTCTCCGATAACTTCTTTGAAATCTTTTTCCAGGTCTTTTCGAATGACAAATACAACTTTGTCAAATCCGGCCTCTATGGCATCCCTGATTGAATAGTCCATAATGATTTCTCCATTTGGCCCTACCGGTTCCAACTGTTTGATTCCTCCGCCAAATCTGCTGCCGATACCAGCGGCCATAATCACTAAAGCTGCTCTGCTCATCATTTTTTCTCCTTTTTATAAACTAATATTTTTCTTCATTATACTGAATTTTTCGACGGTTGTCTACCGACACACCAGTCCGTTTCTTTTTTGGTAACTTAACAAAGAGCTCCTTTTTACGCGAATACACATCTTATGGAATGCTTATTTCGTAAAAACATCGCTTCCTATGAAATAAAAAAGGGCAGGATATCCTGCCCTGTGTCTTAATTTCCAAACAGTCTGTCAACAGCGCTGAAGAATGCACGGAAACCTGCTCTTGTAATATTGGCGCTGACACCTACTCCGTATGTCTCTTTTCCAGTACGGTTATCATGCAGGCAGATATAAGCAGCAGCCTTCGCCTCAGACCCTTTGCTGAGTGCATGCTGTGAATAATCTACAAGCGTGAAATCCATTCCGGTCTCTTCTGCCATCAGTTTTTTGAGTGCAGCAAGAGGACCATTTCCTACTGCTTTTGAACTCTTTAATTCTTCGCCTGCCATGAATACTACTTCTACTTCTGTCTCATTTTCTGCAACATCTTCTGCCTTTGCCCGAATGAATTCATACGGCGCCTTTTTCCGCAGATATTCTTTTTCAAAGACTTCCATGATGGTTGCTGGTGCAACTTCGCCCTGTTCTTCCGCTATCTTCTGGATCACATCTGCAAATTCTTTGTGCATCCGTTTCGGAAGCTTATAGCCGAACTCGCTGTCCATCACAAACGCCACGCCGCCCTTTCCAGACTGGCTGTTGATACGGACAATCGGTTCGTATTCTCTTCCGATATCAGATGGGTCAATCGGAAGATATGGTACTTCCCACCACTCCTGATTCTTCTCATTCATTGCCTGCATGCCTTTATTGATGGCATCCTGGTGAGAACCAGAAAATGCAGTAAACACCAGCTTTCCGGCATATGGATGGCGCATCGGGACATCCATTTTGCTACATCTTTCGTAAACTTCTTTGATCTCTGTCACGTTTTCAATATTCAGCTCCGGATTAATACCCTGGGAGAACATATTGTAAGCGACGGTAAGAATATCAAGGTTTCCTGTCCTCTCTCCGTTTCCAAAAAGCGTTCCTTCTACTCTGTCTGCTCCGGCGAGGAGTGCGAGCTCCGTTGCAGCAACACCGGTTCCTCTGTCATTGTGCGGATGGATACTGAGAATCACGCTGTCCCTATCACTAAAGTGGCGGTTCATCCATTCAATCTGATCCGCATAAACATTTGGTGTTGTCATTTCTACAGTAGCCGGAAGGTTAATGATAATAGGGTTTTCTTTGGTCGCTCCCCATTCTTTCTGAACAGCCTCGCATACTTCCAATGCATAGTCGAGTTCTGTTCCGGTAAAACTTTCCGGAGAATACTCCAGTCTCAAGTTTCCATCAAAGTTTTCAGCGTACTTTTTGACCATCCTTGTTCCTTCAAGGGCAATTTCCTTAATCTCTTCTTTTCCTTTTTTGAACACAACTTCCCTTTGAAGTGTGGATGTGGAATTGTAAATATGTACAATAGCATTTTTCACTCCTTTGAGTGACTCAAACGTTCTTTTCACAAGATGATCTCTGCACTGTACAAGCACCTGAATCCACATATCATCCGGAATCAGGTTTTCATCCACCAGTTTTCTCAGAAAATCATACTCGATCTGGGAAGCGGATGGAAAACCCACCTCAATCTCCTTAAATCCAAGCTTGACAAGCAGATTAAACATCTCAATTTTCTCTTCCACAACCATTGGTTCGATCAGAGCCTGATTGCCATCTCTTAAATCTACGCTGCACCATACCGGCGCTTTTTCAATCTGTTTGTCCGGCCAGGTACGTTCCGGATACGGAACAACCGGCACCCTCTTATATCTCTGATAATTCAGCATTATAAATCACACTCCTCATTTTTCTATCGCTATTCTCCCAGTCCGCTCTCTACAAGTGCTACCATTGTCTCAAGTGCCTGCTGCTCATCATCTCCGTCACAGATGATTTCCAGCTCATCCCCACATTTAACACAGGCTCCAAGAACACTTAGAACACTTTTTGCATTGCTTTCCCCTTTATTCGTGCGGAACTTTACACTGCACCGAAATTCAACCGCAGTTTTACAGAACAATCCTGCCGGCCTCAGATGAAGGCCTGTAGGATTGCTTACAACCACTTTCCGGCTAACCATAGTATTTCCTCCAGTTATTCACTTTCTTCATTTTCGATCTGTTCCAGTCTCACCTTAATAACAACATCCTCCGCCAATGAGCATCCTTCCGGGAGTTTTATTTCCACAGGTACATCATATTCTCCCGGCTCCTTGTATGTAACAAGATTGATCGACAAACTACCTTCTCCAAGTTCCAGTGAATCCAGGATTTCCTGATTTCCCTCTACCTTGATCTCCAAATTGTTGCCAGATACATAGGAATATCTGAGGCCATCCTGCAGGTTATTCACTACAATGGAACCTGTCGGAATTTCCAGTGTCCTGCTTCCTTCTTCTTCAATTCCAATTGTAACAACGACAGCTCCCGCATTTTTGTCAATCAGTTCTACATCGTCCGGAAGATAATGTGTAATATCTACCACAACTTCTTCTTTACTGTCCAGATTCTGAATATTCAGGGCGCTTGCCGGAATCTCAATTTTATCGAGATCTTCAAGTATGTCGGAACTTCCTGATACCTGAACTTCCGTCGGTTCTGTTTCAATTCCTGTAAATAGATATCCGTCCGCCGCTGTAATAGATGATGTGTCAAATTCCAACTGAAGCCGTTTTGTATGTCTCACCTCAACCTGAACGCTTACGTCGTTCTCATCTTTCAGATCCTGAAGAGTAAGCAGGGTATTATCAATCGTCTTTCCTTCTGCATCATAGAAAACCAGTTTTGACTGAAGCGTTGTATCTTCCGCCAGTCCGGTTACATCTACTTCCGCAACTACCTTGTCAATTTGTTCAATAATGGATTTCGGACCATTAACTCTTACTTTCTCCGGATCTGCCTTGATTTCTCCAAGTACATATCCGTCCCTGACGCTTCCTGTTGTTGTCGGAGTAATAGGGAAGGTATTCTGTGCTTCGTCCTCGATCGTTACCTGCATATTCCTCGGGCTGGAATATGCCTCCACATATTCAAATCCTGGAATAGATACTTCAATCGGAACCTGTGATCCCAAAGACATCTCTTTCATATCTGCAGTTGCCTTGATATCGGAAACACTCATACTATGCAGAACAGATCGCTTTGCCCTTACTGTCACACGAACCGTATCTGTTTCGTCTTCAATCTGATATGTTTTCCCTTTACTCGTTACAACCTCCGGATGAAGGACCTCCACCGGTACGTTAGAAAACTGTACGGATGTGACCGGATCATCTAAATTTACTACGACTGCCCATAGAAATACGGCAAGTGCAAGCGACAACAGCTTCAGGGGGAGGTTTTTAGTCAGTTTCTTTTTCATGTTTCCGCCTTCCTTTCCACAATTTCGCTATTTTCTTTTCCGTATTTTTCGTCTGAATCTTGATCAGGCTCTCCTTGAGATATTCCGGTGTCACATTTCGCACAAGCTGTCCTCCACGCGCTACAGACACGTAGCCTGTCTCCTCAGATACGGCGATAATCAGCGCATCGCTGACCTCACTCATTCCGAGAGCCGCTCTGTGGCGTGTCCCCAGTTCCTTGCTGATCCCCATGTTATCTGAAAGCGGCAGGTAACAAGTCGCAGAAACAATCCGGTTTTCTCTGATAATAATGGCACCATCATGAAGCGGAGTATTGTGTTCAAAAATATTAATCAAAACCTGGGAAGATACTATACAATCCATATAGATTCCGGTACTTTCGTACTCCGTCAGGCGGATCGCCTGCTCTACTACAATCAGTGCTCCTGTCTTTACTTTTCCCATGGCGAAGCATGCTTCCACAATCGCATCAATCGTCCGGCTGCTGAACCGCTCATTTTCTTTCCCCTTGTCTAGCGGTACGATCGCCGTGAGGAACCGTTTTTCCCCAAGCTTTTCCAGTGCCCGACGAAGCTCTGGCTGGAAGACCACAATCGCCGCGGTCGCAAGGATCGATACACTGTTCCTTGCAATCCACAAAATGGTATTCATTTTAAATATGGCTGCAACAAGAATGAAGATAGCCAGGACCAGGATTCCCTTTAACAACATCCATGCCTTCGTGTTTTTGATCCAGACCATGATCTGATAGATCAGAAACGCCACAATCACAATTTCCACAATATCCGTCCAGTAAATATCCGGCAGATACCAGTCCGGAAAATAACCTCTCAGCGCTTCAAAAAATTTGCTAGTCATTCCTGTCACCTCCAATCATTTTATACTCACCCATATTATCCCCTTTTTTCTTTTGCTATTTTAATTCTTCTTTCTCGTTCAGCTCATTTTTCAGAAGCTTTTCGAGATCCATCTCCTCCTGGAGCTGTTTCGCCAGAAGCATCTCTTCTGTCATCCCCGGTATGTACGTCTTCTCCGGAGTCTTTTCTGCCGGAGACGGAGAAATCACTTCCCGCTCATTTACTACGTTTTCCCGGGTTTTATTATCATTCTTTTTAGAATCCGTCTTTCGTCTGCTGATCTTTTTCACCCGTTTTTCCGGAACAGCAACCGATACCTTTGGTATCGCCTTGACATAATAGTAATATTCGTCATCCTCGTACTGAAATTTCTCTGCCTTGGAATAGTCCACAGAGAAAATGAAAAATTCCAGAATCAGTGTCAGAAGAACTGAAATAATATTTCCGAAAATCAGTGTCACATAATCAATCTGAACACTGAAAGCAATACTTCCTGCTACAATTACAATAATATCGGCAACTGCTCCTGCCGCCACACCGATTTTCCATGACTGATCAAACTCGCTGGTTCTGAGTGTGTAGACAACCAGAAATGCCACAACAAAAGAAGCGATATAAACCCACATCTCCTTATTCTGCAGAATCTGTGTAGCAAACAATGTCATCTCCCCGGCCATTCCACTTGCTCCAGTCACTGCCGTAGCCGACATTTCCAGATAGTTGATCATGGAGTAGACCAGCGTACCGAAAAAGATCGGTATGATACAGATCGGTGTCCCCATCAGTGCAAAAGACATTGGAACCGCAAACGGAATTTTGAAAAAATATGCAACCATAACAAGCAGGACAATCATTGACTTCTCCGGCGTAAACCGGAAATAGAAAATGAACATCACTACAAACAGGGCTGCTGTCACAATCATAACTCCCATGGACAGGGCATATACGTGGATCAAAATCAGTACCGCTGTAATAAGCACGGTAAGTGTTCCAGGAAGGAACGCGCAGATCAGAGCCAGTATTAAAGTAACAAGCGGATTCGCTACAGCCTCCATATAGCCAATCTTGGAATTCACAAGATAAAATACGATAAAAGCCAGCAGAAACTGTACGATTTTGTCTACCTCTTTTGAGTACTTCGCATAAAAGGCCTGCAGCTGCTCCTTTAGGACAAATAAATTACTCATTCTTTTTCTTCCTTTCTTTACTGTAGAATTTCTCCAGCTGAGTCAGCATACAGACATAGTGCTTTACTCTCCCCTTTGCCCTGATATGCTTCTTCTGGTAAAACCTGGAAGCAAAAAGCCCGTAAGAAACAGCAAGAATCAGATATAGTACTATGGCTACAAGTATGATCAGAACTACGCTTAGCAAAGTAGCCTCATCAAGAAAGGTTTCCATAAATGCAGCTACAACTACTCCAAAGAGAATCGCATATCCTATCGTAACCCAGATCACGGTAATAATTGTCTGATAACTGATGTAATCTTTTTTGTAATAGGAAGCTATTTTCAAATCCTCTTTTCCATATTTCTCCTCATAAAGAGCCATTTTGTTCATCAGCTTTATTTTTTCTTCGTTTACCATATTTCACCTTCCTATCCTCAGAAAACTATGTTCAGTATATCAAAAATCAAATATCTTGTCCAATACTTATCGTTAAAATGAAAACATGCCTGACCCCTGATTTCTTCAGTGTTTTCGCTGCTTCATTGACCGTATTTCCTGTCGTATAGATATCGTCAATAAGAAGTGCCCGCTCCGGAAGTCTGGTTTTTCGTTCAACCCAGAAACTTCCTTCCAGATTGTGTGCTCTGTCCTGACGATTCAGACGCTTTTGGGCATCTGCTGTTTTCCGTTTTCGGAGCAGTCCGGTCTCTACCGGAATTCCAGTGATCTTCCCCAGCTCGCAAGCAAGAATTTCTGCCTGATTGTAACCACGTTTTCTTTTCTTTCCCGCATCCATAGGGATCGGAATGATCACCTCTGCCTTCCATTTTCGGATCTGGCTTCCCAGCTGTTTTGCCATCATCTCCGCATAATACTGGGCATATACTCTTCGGTTTTTGAACTTGAACTGATAGATGGAGCCGCTCACCGGAGGCCGATGCACCCAAAGGCTCCTTCCTCGGTCAAACCAGCAGTTCCCATCCTCAATTCTCTCACGGCAGTCCCTGCAATACTCTGCCTGTTCATTTCCGATTGGTTTGCCGCATTTTTTACATATCGGCTCTTTCGTCCACGGAAGCTGTTTCAGGCAGTCTGTACATGGTCCTTTATCATGCGCCTTCCCGCAGAACGGACATACATCCGGATAAAGCAGTTTCCATATTTTCTTCATTCTTTTTTATTCTGATTTTCCCTACGAAAGCTCCCGGATTCGCTCCGAGAGAGAAGTGTTCCGCTTCTGTTCTTCTACATTTCGAATCATTTCCTGAAAAACAGTATCGCTTCCTACAAGTGTAACACATTTTTTTGCTCTTGTAACTGCTGTATACAATAAATTCCTACAATAAAGCTGTTTTGGCCCTGAAAGGAGAGGAATAATGACTGCCGGATACTCGCTTCCCTGAGATTTATGAATCGTAACCGCGTAGGCAAGTTCCAATTCATCCAGCAGCTTAAACGGATATTTTACTTTACGTTTTTCGTCAAACTCGACTTCCACAGTTTCATCATATGTATGGATATCCGTCACAATTCCGATATCTCCATTAAAAACTCCAATCCCTTTATCAACAACCAGACCGTATTTTGTAGCAATCTCCCATTCCAGCTGGTAATTGTTTTTCGTCTGCATCACTTTATCGCCAACTCGGAATATTCTTTCTCCATATTCCTTTTCCTGCTTTTTAGGAGACGGAGGATTTAAATACTGCTGCAGAATTCTGTTTAATCGTTCCACTCCCAAAAGCCCCTTCTTCATCGGCGCCAGCACCTGAATATCCGTCATTTTTGCATCCACATACCGCGGAAGTTTTTTCTGGATCAGTGCCAGAATCACGCTGATGATAACGTCCGCATCCTGCCTTTTTAAAAAGAAAAAATCTCTGCTCTTATTATCGAGCCGTACTTCCAGCCCCGCATTAATCCGGTGGGCATTAACGACAATATCACTTTCCTGTGCCTGCCGGAAGATCCGTGTCAGCATCATAACCGGGAACGTTTCAGAATCAATCATATCCTTGAGCACTTTCCCAGGCCCCACCGACGGAAGCTGGTTGATGTCCCCTACAAGGATCAGCCTTGTCCCCGGTATCACTGCAGACAGAAGTGCATGCATCAGTGGCAGATCAACCATGGACATTTCATCAATAATCACCACATCTGTTTCCAGGGGATTCTCCTGATTTCTTCCAAATCCGCCTTTCTCCGTTTCTTCCGGATTCCCGCTTACTTCCAGAAGACGGTGGATTGTCTGCGCTTCATATCCAGTCGTCTCTGTCATCCGTTTCGCCGCACGTCCGGTCGGCGCGGCAAGACGAATGTCCATCCCTTCACTCAGGAAATATCGGATCATGGCATTGATCGTAGTGGTCTTTCCTGTTCCCGGTCCTCCGGTCAGAATAAAAATCCCATTTTTTACCGCCTCCGCCACAGCTTCCCTCTGCTTTTCATCCAGCGTAGAGTCATTCTGTTTTTCAAGTCTTTCAATCTTCTTCCGGATCAGGCTGTCATCCTCTTCATATCGGATGTTCAGCTCTTTGAGCATCCTCGCCGTATTCATCTCCATGTAATAATACTTTGCCGGATACACGCGGACCTGCTCTCCATCCTGTTTCAGAACAACCTTCTTTTCCATGGCAAGATCCATCAGATACTTCTCAATATCTGTAATCTCCACTTCCAGAAGCTGTGCCGCTTTTGCCGAAAGCGTATTTTCTTCCAGATATACATGCCCTTCCTGTACACTCTGAAGCAGTGTATAAAAAATCCCACTCTGAATTCGGAAATCCGAATCTGTGTGAATTCCAATTCTGGAGGCTATCGCATCTGCCGTTTTAAATCCGACTCCTTCAATATCATCCGCCAGCCTGTATGGATTTTCTTCCAGAACACTATAAATTCCAAGGCCATATTTCTGATAGATTTTGACCGCAAGATTTATGGAAATCCCGTATTTCTGCAGATAAATCATTGCCTGTCTGAGGTCTTTCTTTTCTTCTACCTGGACACAGATCTCTCTGGCCTTTCTTTCACTGATTCCCTTAATCTCTGCCAGACGCTCCGGCTCCTCCTCCATAATGCGAAACGTATCCTCGCCGAATTTTGCAACAATCTTCCCTGCAAGCGCAGGACCGATCCCCTTCACTGCCCCAGATCCAAGATACCGTTCAATCGATTCCCTGTCCTCCGGCTCCTTTACCTTATGGCCCGTTACCTGGAGCTGCAGTCCATAAGAAGGATGCATCACGTACTCACCTTCCAGTTCCAGAAATTCTCCGTCCCCAATATACGGAAATTTCCCTACACAGGTCACTTCTCCATTTTCGTTATTAAATTGAAATACCGTGTAACCATTCTCTTCATTTCTGAAAATAATATGGTCAATGTATCCCGTTATCTTTTCCACCTGTTTCCTCCATCTGTATTTGTCTGCAGTGCCTGACCGCCACCGTCATTCACACGGCCATAAAGCAACAGGACTGTTGCGAAGGTGATCAATTTCTCCCGCAACAGTCCCTCTGTTTTGACTTCTATACATGAAACTTTTTGTTCTCACTCATAAATTCGACGAACTGGCCGGTTCCGATCGCAACAACCTGCATAGGATCCTCCGCTGTCATCGTATTGATGCCTGTCCGTTCTTCAATCAGCTCTTCCAGACCTCTGAGCAGGGAACCGCCTCCTGTCAGAACAATTCCTCTGTCAAGAATATCAGCTGAAAGCTCCGGAGGTGTTCTCTCCAGCACGCCAATCACAGCTTCCACAATCTGACTTGTCGGCTCTCTTAAAGCTTCTTCTGTCTCCGAAGAAGAAACCGTTACCGTCTTTGGAAGACCTGTGACAAGGTTACGTCCCCGCACCTCAATCGTCTCGTCCTCCACCAGCGGATAAGTGGTACCTATCCGGATCTTGATATCTTCTGCGGTACGTTCTCCGATCAGAAGATTGTGTTTTTTCCTCATGTAGCGCACAATTGCCTCATCAAAATCGTCTCCCGCAATTTTCAGTGATGTATTAACAACAGTACCGCCAAGAGAGATCACCGCAATGTCTGATGTACCTCCTCCGATATCTACAATCATATTTCCACATGCTTTGGAAATGTCGATACCAGCTCCGATTGCCGCTGCAACCGGCTCTTCAATCAGATGCACTTCTCTTGCGCCTGCCGCGAATGTCGCCTCTTCCACAGCCTTTTTCTCAACCTCTGTTACACCACTTGGCACACAGACGCTGATACGAGGGCGTTTGAATGTACGCTTTCCAAGCGACTTCTGCACAAAATATTTGATCATCTTCTCTGTAACCGTATAATCTGAAATCACGCCCTGTCTGAGCGGACGTACCGCCACAATATTGCCTGGTGTTCTTCCAAGCATCAATCTTGCCTCTTCTCCGATTGCGCGGATCTCATTTGTATCTCTGTCAAACGCAACTACGGACGGCTCCTTGAGCACAACGCCTTTTCCTTTCACATATACAAGGACACTCGCTGTCCCCAGGTCAATTCCAATATCTACTACCGCCATGAACTAAACCCCTTTCGCAAATCCTCTATATTCGCTCCTCTTTGGTCTATTATACTTCCTCTTTCGCATGTAAGAACTCATAAACCTCTGGTTCTACGCATACATTTGTTATTATAATCAATCTTCCTGGAAATGGAAAGAGTTTTTTCCCAGAATCTGTAACTTTCATTATTTCTTAAGGAATGGGGCGAGATAACGTCCTGTATAGGATTCCGGACAGTTGACAATTTCTTCCGGAGTCCCCTTTGCAATCACAGTTCCTCCCTTATCTCCTCCTTCCGGCCCCATATCAATAATATAATCTGCTGTTTTAATAACATCCAGATTGTGTTCGATAACAATAACTGTATTTCCATCGGCTGCAAGCCTTCTGAGAATCTCAGTCAGCTTATGGACATCTGCAAAGTGAAGTCCTGTTGTAGGCTCGTCAAGAATATAAACCGTCTTTCCAGTGCTGCGTTTGCTCAGCTCAGCAGCAAGCTTGATCCGCTGCGCCTCTCCACCTGAAAGGGTGGTTGATGGCTGCCCCAGACGGATATAAGAAAGTCCCACATCGTAAAGGGTCTCCATCTTTCTACGGATGCTCGGTACATTTTCAAAAAAGGTCAAAGCTTCTTCTACTGTCATATCCAACACGTCGTAAATGCTCTTTCCCTTATATTTCACTTCCAGAGTTTCCCGGTTATAACGCTTTCCGTGGCAGACTTCACATGGTACATAGACATCCGGCAGAAAATGCATCTCAATCTTTAAAATTCCATCTCCACTGCACGCCTCACAGCGTCCGCCTTTTACATTAAAGCTGAATCGTCCTTTTTTGTATCCTCTCGCTTTGGCATCCGGCGTTGCCGCAAACAGATCACGTATCAGGTCAAAGACTCCTGTATATGTGGCCGGGTTGGATCGTGGCGTACGCCCGATTGGAGACTGGTCAATATTAATGACTTTATCAAGCTTCTCCAGCCCCAGAATCTCTTTATGTTTTCCAGGGATCATTCTTGCATGATTCAATACTTTTGCCAGCTTTTTATACAGGATTTCATTGATCAGAGAACTTTTTCCCGAACCGGAGACTCCTGTCACACAAGTCATAACGCCAAGCGGAATCTCTACATTGACATTTTTCAGGTTGTTCTCTTTTGCCCCGACAATTTTCAGATATCCCGACGGCACTGCCCGTTTCTCTGGAACAGGGATACGGATTCTTCCGCTCAAGTAATCTCCCGTGACAGAACCCGGCGTATTCATAATCTCTTCGGCCGTGCCTGCAGCAACTACCTCTCCTCCGTGTTCCCCGGCTCCCGGCCCGATATCCACAATATAATCAGCAGCAAGCATTGTATCCTCGTCGTGTTCTACCACAATCAACGTATTTCCCAGATCACGAAGATGCTTCAGCGTACTGAGCAGCTTATCATTATCTCTCTGATGAAGTCCGATACTTGGCTCATCCAGAATGTAGGCAACCCCGACAAGTCCGGATCCGATCTGTGTTGCAAGCCGGATTCTCTGTGCCTCTCCTCCAGAAAGCGTTCCGGTTGCTCTGGCAAGTGTCAGATAATCCAGCCCTACATCCATCAAAAATCCGGTTCTGGACTTGATCTCTTTTAATATCTGTCCTCCGATCATTTCCTGAACCGGTGTGAGTTCCAGATTCTCAAGAAATTTCTGGAGATTTTCGATAGACATTGCAGTGACTTCGTAGATATTTTTATCCCCTACCGTGACTGCCAGCGCTTCTTTCTTCAGTCTCTGCCCCTTACATGCATGACATGGTGTAATTCTCATAAATGTCTCGTACTCGGCCTTCATCGTCTCCGATCCGGTTTCCCGGTATTTTCTCTCCACACTCTTTATAAGCCCGTCAAAAGCCACATCATAGACACCTTCTCCCCTCTGCCCTCTGTAGCGGACTTTTACCGATTTTCCGTTTGTTCCATAGAGCAGAATGTCCTGAATCTTTTTGGGATACTCTTCAAACGGGGTATCCAGATCAAATCCATATGCTTCGCCAAGAGCCCGCAATATGGCATTGGTAAAACTCGACGGATCCATACATGACTGCCATCCAGGTACCGCAATCGCTCCCTGATTAATACTCAGCCCTTTATCCGGGATCATCAGATCTGTATCAAACTCCATCTTATATCCAAGACCGAAACATTCCGGACATGCACCAAATGGATTGTTGAACGAAAAACTTCTTGGTTCAATCTCATCAATGCTGATACCGCAGTCCGGACACGAAAAGCTCTGGCTGAAGTTGATCGGTTCGCCTCCAATTACATCGACTGTCATCAGCCCTTCTGCCAGATTCAGTACTGTCTCAATAGAATCGGTCAGACGCTTTTCGATTCCCGGCTTTACCACAAGTCGGTCTACGACAATCTCGATATAATGTTTGATATTTTTTTCCAGGCTGATCTCTTCTGTCAGCTCGTACATGTTCCCATCAATACGAACCCGGACATACCCGCTCTTTTTCGCCTTATCCAGAAGCTTTGCATGAGTTCCCTTTCTCCCCCTTACCACCGGTGCAAGAAGCTGAATTTTAGTCCGCTCCGGAAGACTCATGATCTGATCCGTCATCTGATCAACCGTTTGCTTTTTGATTTCCTTTCCACAGCTCGGGCAGTGCGGAATTCCAATCCTCGCATAGAGGAGACGAAAATAGTCATAGATCTCCGTAACGGTTCCTACCGTTGATCTTGGATTCCGGTTGGTCGATTTCTGATCAATGGAAATCGCAGGGGACAGTCCCTCGATACTCTCTACATTCGGTTTTTCCATCTGCCCAAGAAACTGTCTTGCATAGGAAGACAACGACTCCATATATCGTCTCTGACCCTCTGCATAAATCGTATCAAAGGCAAGAGACGACTTTCCGGAACCACTCAATCCCGTCAGTACGACCAGTTCATTTCTCGGTATGTTCAGATCAATATTTTTCAGATTGTGCTCATTTGCTCCGCGTATGCGGATATATTGTTTGTTGTCCATCTTTTTTCCCTTCTTATTCATCTATCTCCTGCAGATGCTTTTTGATTTCAATCATCTTGTCACGCAACTCTGCCGCAGTCTCGAAATCCAGATCGGCAGCTGCCTTTTTCATCTGTTTGTTCAAGTCTTTTACGAGTTTTTCCAGTTCTTCCCGGCTCATTGATTCCGGATCTTTCTCCAGCATCTTTTCCTGTTTTGCCACCTTCTTGGAAATACTGATCAGATCGCGGACTGCTTTTTGAATCGTCTTCGGCGTGATTCCATGTTCTTCATTATACTGCATCTGAATCTCCCTACGTCGTCTCGTCTCATCAATAGCAGCTTTCATGGAATCTGTCACGGTATCCGCATACATGATGACATGCCCCTCCGCATTTCGTGCGGCACGTCCAATCGTCTGAATCAACGAAGTCTCCGAACGCAGGAAGCCTTCCTTGTCTGCATCCAGAATGGCCACCAGTGTAATCTCAGGTATATCAAGACCTTCTCTCAACAGATTGATTCCCACAAGCACGTCAAATACATCCAGACGCATATCCCGGATAATCTCTGTCCGCTCCAGTGTATCAATGTCAGAATGAAGATACCTCACCCGAATTCCCAGTTCCCTCATATAATCCGTCAAATCTTCTGCCATCCGCTTGGTCAGTGTTGTGATCAGGATCTTATTTTTCTTCGCCACTTCTTTATTGACTTCACCAATAAGGTCGTCGATCTGTCCTTCCACAGGACGCACTTCCACTTCCGGATCCAGAAGTCCCGTCGGTCGGATCACCTGCTCTGCTCTCAGGAGCTCATGCTCCTCCTCGTAGGTACCCGGCGTTGCTGACACAAACATCACCTGGCTGATCTTACTTTCAAATTCTTCAAAATTAAGCGGACGATTGTCCTTTGCTGACGGCAGACGGAACCCATAATCCACAAGTGTCGTCTTTCTGGACTGGTCTCCATGATACATTCCACCAATCTGCGGAATCGTCTTGTGAGACTCGTCGATAATCATCAGAAAGTCATCCGGGAAATAGTCCAGAAGAGTGTGCGGCGGTTCTCCCTCTTTCAGACCTGTCAAATGCCTGGAATAGTTCTCAATCCCGGAACAGAACCCCGTCTCCCGCAGCATTTCAATATCAAAATTTGTCCGCTCCGAGATCCGTTGCGCCTCGAGAAGCTTGTCTTCACTTTTGAAAAAGCGAATCTGCTGTTCCAGTTCCTCCTCAATCTGCCCAAGCGCCCGATCCATATTTTCCTTTGATACCACGTAGTGAGATGCCGGAAAAATTGCAATATGATTCAGCTCATTTTTAATCTCTCCGGTCAGAGAATCTACTTCTGTTATCCGATCAACCTCATCGCCAAAAAACTCTATTCGAATAATATTTTCTCCCGATCCCGCCGGAAATACTTCCAGCACATCGCCGTGCACCCGAAATGTTCCCCGCTTAAAGTCAATATCATTTCTGTCATACTGAATATCGATCAGCTTCCCGATTACTTCATCCCGATCCTTAATCATGCCAGGACGCAGGGAAATCACCATGTTCTGATAATCGATCGGACTACCAAGTCCATAGATACAGGAAACACTCGCTACAATAATAACATCCTTTCTCTCCGACAATGCAGCAGTGGCCGAATGCCGCAGCTTATCGATCTCATCATTGATCGCAGAATCCTTGGCAATATAGGTATCCGAGGACGGGACGTATGCCTCCGGCTGGTAGTAATCGTAATAGGAGACAAAGTACTCTACGGCGTTATGAGGAAAGAATTCCTTAAATTCACCGTAGAGCTGTGCGGCAAGTGTCTTATTGTGAGCGATAATAATCGTCGGTTTATTTAACTGCTGGATGACGTTTGCCATCGTAAATGTTTTTCCGGAACCGGTGACACCAAGAAGGGTCTCACACTGGTTTCCCTCTTTAAACCCTTGAACCAGTTGCTCGATTGCCTGAGGCTGGTCACCGGTTGGCTTGTATTCTGATACTAATTCAAAATGATCCATGATTATCTCCTTTATGAATCTAGTATTTTCATTCTCTTCCGCTATTATAGCAAAGTATAAAAAGAAAGTACAGAACAAACATTCGAATTCGTTCTGTACTTTAAATAAATCAATCATTCCTATTACAAACCATCCAGCTCAAAAACTTCCGTCTCTCTCCTATCCTCTTTTGCCTGGTATTCTGCTCTCACACGGCACTTTTGTCTGACATTTTCCGCATCCGTACCGCGGCACATACTTTTTCTTTGTCTCTTCCAGAAATTGATCGCACGGCAGATGTTCTTTCCCTCTTTCCAGAGAAATGGCTTTTGCCGGACATCGCCTGATACATGCACCGCAATGGGTGCAATACTCATAAATGTCTGTATATTCCCGTCTTCTCGGTTCAAATCTTTCATTGACTACCAGACTTCCCAGCCTCCCCGCAATCCCTTTTTCTGTGATCAGCCCTTTGGAAAGTCCAAATGTGCCAAGTCCACATACAAAGGCAACATGGCGTTCCGACCAGTTGCTCGTATAGGAAGCATCCTTCCATTTTTCTGGTCGATTGGCATCTGGTTTTGTCACACTTTCAAATCTTTGGTCTGAGGCCGGGATCACACTTTCGATCCCTTCTTCCTTGAGAATCCTCTGGATTTCATCACAGACTGCAATGACGAACCGCTGTCCTTCAATGCGAGCGTGAAGCCACTGGGCCGACGGTTCTATTGCATCGGTCCAGTTACTTTTTTTGACCTCATCCGTAAACGGAATAAAAAAGCTAATAACACTTTTTGCATCTGGAAGCCACTCATCCGGCAGGAGAAACTGCTCTCCCACTGCCTCATGCTTTTTTAAATCCTCAAACATCGGATCTTTTGCATCCCCATACCCCCAGATGGGAGGGTCGTACATACGAAGTCCCGCATATTCAGGTGCAATCGCTTCCTCCTCAGACACGTAATTCAGTCTGTTCTCCATGACAAACTGTTCGATCTGCTTTTCCAGCATTATTTTCTTCATCTTTTCTGCCCCTTTCTTTCGCATCCGACAATTAGAGATACAATTCACATTCCTTTCTGACAGAGCATACTTCTTTTAATTTTTCACTGACCACAGCTAAAGCATTCGGATGCAGAACCCGTGCTCCATGCGGACATACCGCCGTACATCCCATACAGGAAATACATTTTTCTTCCTGGATGGCTGCCGAATCCCCCGGATCAATCGCATGAACCGGGCATTTTGCAGCACATATTCCACACTTCACACAAGAATCCGATGGCCAAGGGATCATTCCGCCGCCTCCGGCTTCCCGGTACGGGTGGTTCCCCGGAATCCTTTCCTTTAACGATCGTTCTCCCCTCTGAATCTTCTGCAAGATCTGTTCTCCAAACACATGCAGCTTCTCCGTATCCATTTCATCCGGACGTCCGGCCGCATATTGATGTGCAATCGAATGTTCTGCAACCGCAGCCACAGCCGCAATCACCTGAAAACCGCATTCTTTTGCCAGATCTTCCATCTCTACCAGTGTATCATCGTAAGCACGATTGCCGTAAACACAGAGCAGAACGCAGGCCGCTCCATTTCCTTTTATTTGGGAAAACCGCTCCGCGGCCACCGTCGGAACACGGCCACCAAAAGATGGCACCGCAAATACCACCACATCCTCTTCTGTAAATTTCTCTTCGGAAAAATCGGCTCCATACGTCATCAAATCCATCGTTTCCGTTTCTGTTCTCCAATTCTCCGTCAGTTTTTCTGCTGATTTTCTCGTTCCGCCTGTCGGGCTAAACAGTATGTTTACACTCCGCATCTTTTTTCCTCCTTTTTTCTTTAGTTCTTCCTTGCTCTGCTTTCAAAATAAATAAACCGGTCAATGGAATCAAGAATATCCTTGAAATCCTCTCTTGGTGCCAGATCGATATATTGCCTCAAAAGCTCAGTTTCCTGCTTTTTGTATCTTCCATAGAAGATATCGAACAGATTATGGCCTCGGAGATGAATCCGGATCTCCTCCATATGAGCCTTTACATCCTCTGTCGTCTCCAGATCTTTTCCCAGCACTTCCAGGAGTTTTCTTCCACTTCGGATTTTATGCAAATACTCTTTCCATTTTTCTAGAAAAATCTCATAAAACGCCTCTTCGGAAGGCACGACTCCAAGTTGAGCCATAATTTTGGGATTCAAAAAATAATTTTCAAACGAGTAATACTTCAAAATCAGCACATTTTTCTCTGTCACCCGCGGAAGTTTATCCACGTCTTCCAGATTTCTCTCCTCATAATATCGGCAGAGCTGCTGTTTCAGTTCCCTGGCTTCTTTCCCGTCTCCATCCCGGATCATCAGAAAATTATCCCTGAGATAAATCTGATTCATGTACTTCAAATTGGCATATGTTTTGATATTCGTACAGCTGTTAGTCGTAATAATGGCAATTCTGGAAAGCGTCCCGTCTTCTTCATAGGTTTCGTCATAATACTTCCGAATCAAAAGCGGTAGTCGGTTTTTATCCTGCTTTCCTTCTACAATGAAAACGAAATTCACATTCATAAGATCATTGGCAGAATATCCAAGATCGTCCAGCACTTCACTGATATCCGTCTTTTCCCGGACTTTAGAGGAGCCATCCTTTCCGGTCAATACCTGCCGGATCTGTCTGCTATTAAAGTTTGCCAGCAGATTTGGTGCATGAGTAGAGAAAATCACCTGACTCTTTCTGGAAAGCCGGTAAAGGATATCTCCTGTCACCTTCTGAAGCTTTGGATGAAGGAAAATCTCCGGATCTTCCACGAGAATCAGGTCTGTCCCCGCTTCTTTTGTCTCCTCACAGGTCTCCAGTAATGAAAGCATGTAAATGCTCCGCATGCCTTTTCCCATGCTGTCGATACTTCTGACTCCGGTCTGATCATCCCTGCTGATTTCCGTTGTGACTGAAAGCATTTTTTCCATATCTCGATTCATCGAATAGCGGATCGTCTCTTTTCCTCCGTTTTTACGGAAATTTTCATTTACACGCTGAGAAAAGCTGTCCAGATTCAGATGATACAACTTGTATTCCAGAAGTTTTTCGGCCTCAAACGCATTCAGTTCGGCTGTAGCCTTTTTATGAATCAGTCCGATACAGGAAAAGCAGTGATTACACATTTTCGCCATATCAAACATACAGCTTCCGTCTCTCATTCTTTTTACCAGATCGTCCTCCTGCATCATCCAGAGATCTTCCTCAAAATTTCCCAGATCTCTCTGCACGTCAATGTAATAAATTTTCGGAAGAAGCATCGGAATATAGCGGTTATTCTTTGTAACTCCGTCTCCGTAGCGCACTTTTCCATCTTTATTCACTGTACATTCAAATGTCACCTCTCCATCCTGAAAAGATGGAATCTTTCTGCAGAAGTCCCGGTACCAGGATTCGTACCGTCTGTAGGAACTGACAATCCCGCACTGATACAGCCTTTTTAAATCGTCCTCTTCTACCGACAAGGTCAGCATGATTTCAATATTGGGAAAATCTTCCCGGAAATCCTCCCGCTGAACCTGATAAATTCCTCCTGCGGTCCGAAGCGCATCCAGAATAGCCGTCTTTCCCGTACTGTTCTGCCCGACCAGGATCAATGCCTGCTCAATATCCGGAATATGAATTTCACGGATCGACTTGAAATTTCGGATGCGGATATCCTTGATACGCATAGAAACACCTTCTTTCCTTCTTTATTAAATTTATTGTAACAGGATCTCTCGCATGCTTCCAGTCATAATCCATTTTCCATATAAAAAACCGGACAGATAGGAAAATTTTTCTTCCCGTTCTGTCCGGTACCTGTTTCTGTTTCTTTTAAATCTATTCGGAAACCGTTTTACCTGCCTCCACTGCATTGATCTTTTCCTGAATGGAAGCGACCGAAGAATCATCCGGCACAATAACCGAAAGCGGTCCTCCAGAGTAGGAATAACAATACTCTGTAGAAGAGGTCCCTTCTGCTGCGACGGATACAACATCCCATCCGTCCATTCCTGCCAACTGAACTCTGACAAGCTCCTGAAGCTGACTTGTAGACATGTTAGTCTCGGTATTTCCGCTGACCTGATCGATCAAACGCGGTCCTTTGACCAGGATTGATGGAGACATCGCTTTTTTCAGCATGGCCTCAATGACAGCCTGCTGGTTCTTTCCTCTCTGATTGTCTCCCTCCGCAAGAGCATGACGCTCACGGCAAAATGCCAGTGCTTCCTGACCGTTGAAATGGTTGGTGCCTTCTTTGACCTCAACAACAAGTCCCGATTCCTCTCCCGTTGTAAACGCGATATCCGACTCAACGTCAATTCCGCCAAGAGTATCCACCATTTCAATGAGAGATGTAAAGTTTACTCTCACATAAAATGGAATATCCACATCATACAACTCCTCCAGTGTTGCCATGGAGGTCGCGATTCCATATGTACCTGCATGGGTCAGTTTATCTGGATATCCTTCCGACACACCAGGAATCGGTACATAATAATCTCTCGGTGTCGTCACAAGCAGGATCTGTTTTGTTGTCGGATTCACCGTCGCGATGATGTTGACATCACTTCTGCTCTGCTGTGTAATGTCTCCATACACATCAATGCCGCTGATATAAACACTGAACGGCTCTTCGGAAACATTAACCGCCGCTGCGGCTTCGCTTAACTCCGGTGCCTCATTGCCATCCGTGATATCATTTAATGCGGAACGTACTTCAAACATATAGAATGCCGCCACGAGAAGCACGGCACTGATCAGAAGTCCAAGCAAGGCTCCCGAAAAACGCTTCTTCCGAAATCCGTTCTGCATCCGGTACACCAAAAGAACCAGAATCAGCAGGACAACCGCTGCTACTCCAAGATAAAGCCATGGGATCATTCCCAGATAAACCGCTGACGCCAAAAACAGCGCCGTCGCAATCAGCTGAATCAGAAGGATCAACTTCCCATTTCGCTTCCGGCTTCTTTTTCCTGACGCAGGATAGGAAGCCTCCTCCCTTCTTCTTTTGGAGGAAGATTTCTCTCTCCTGTAACCAAACCCAAGATCTTCCGGCATCCTGGTTCTCCCTGATCTGTTCCCATAATCATCGTAGTCGTCATAATCGTCATAGTCATCGTAATCGTAATCATCGTAAGCATACTCATCATACCCGCTATAACGATCATATGTATCATAACCTGTGTAACGACTGTTTCTTCTATTGTTAATATAACTTTCGTCAATCTCATTACCATCATAGTCCGTATACCGGCTTCTGGACCGTCCCCTGGTACTGCTCCTGGAAGTTCTGGACTGAGAGGTCCTCTGAATGGTTTTCTGTCTTTTGCCTGTGCTGCTCTGCTTTTTTCGCTTTTTCAGAGCTTGCTCATAGGCCTGCCTTTCCTGACGACTCATTTTCGACATAGTTCATCTTCCCTTTTCTCTTATTTATTCCCTCGTTAGATTATAGCCTGTATTCCAAAAGGAAGTCAAGCCGAAGGCTTTACAAAAAGATGAAAGAATAAAGCCGGATCCCTGATAAATCCCATATTTATGCAGGTTTCCGGCTCTCTATAATATTGATTTTCACAAAAAATTAAGAAATCTGTCAGGTTTTTATCCTATTTGACATTGGACTCCCACTTCCGGTAGATTGCTTCCAAAGCATCTGTCACACCATCAATTCCCAGGAGACTGACATTGAAAAGTACTCCATGTGTTTCAATACTTCCCCACTCTCTTCCGGTATGAGCTTCATAGTAAGTTTTTCTATCCCGATCCATCTTTTTAATCCGCTCCCATGCCTGTTTGGAATCCAATCCATAAATCTTCATAATACGGCGGATCCGGTCCTCTTTGTAGGCATAAATAAAAGTGTGAATGCAGTTGCTATAATCTCCCAGAATATAGTCAGCGCATCTTCCGACAAAAATACATGGTCCCCGCTCAGAAAGGCGGTTGATAATACTTGTCTGAACTTCATAAACCTTGTCGCTTAATGGCACAGACTCATTGCTGTCATTGATAAATACCGTATAATCACGCATATTTACAACATATGCTGAAAGAAACTTGCCAAGGATTGTCTCGTCCACCATTTCTGCCGCCTCCTGACTGATCGACAGTTCGTGCGCTGCCATTGAAATCAGATTGTTGTCATACAACGGAATATTCAGTCTCTCCGCCAGGCGGTTGCCGACCTCATGTCCTCCACTTCCAAACTGTCTGCCAATGGTAATAATAGTATGATTCGTCATATGCACACACTCCTTTTCCGTCTATAAGTGAAACATTGAATCAGTTTTTCTTTTTCCGAATCTGAAGCTGCAGATTAACCGTCAATGGATTAATAGTCACTCCCTTTGTCTCCGGTGCCAGAAGATCCGGGATCTTCTCCGCCGGAATCACGGCTGTCCGGAAACGGTTTTCTCTGTTGAACTTCTGAAATTCCATGATATCTGTAAAAACGGGCTGATAGGCTTCATCTTTCTTATCTTTCAAAAGAGGAAGTCCTTTATCTGCCTCAAATGCTACAATATAACGTCCTCTGGAAAAATGAGCCATCACCTCATCCTGAAGATCTTTAATCTCCTGTTCTCCTTCTCTTAACCGAAGCCTTTGAGTTTTCTGCATCAGATATAATGCTGTCAAAACCAGCTCCGGATTTTCCACCCGGACCTTTCCATCCGGCAGTTCCTTTTCCTCTGCTCTATGTACAATCTCTTGAAGCTGAAGCCTTTCTTCCTGTTCTTTATTCTGGTCGACCACAACACAGTTAACACCCATTGTATAAAGATTAGAAAAGAAATGCAGAAGCTGCTTGTTTTCTACTTTTACAAGACTTACCGGCTCCTTTGCCTCAGCAAGCGATTTTGCCGCTGCCTGCGCATCATCAAGTTTAAAAAAAACAAAGACTTCATCGTCAAATGTCTCCGGATCGCAGAAAACATATGGCATCTTTGTACATACAGATACAATTGTATAAATCTCTGCCGCCCTCTGGATTGACTGAATTACCTCTTTTTTTCTGTTTGTCAGTGTCTCATTATTCTTTTCGCCACTCATAATCTATATCTTTCCTTTCTATATCATTCCTGCATAGATATAGTATATACGATTTCTCCGAAACCTACAATTTATTTCTTTTGCATTATTTCCGGATATGGATATGACTTAAAAAGATATAAAGAGCCATTCCAAGGGCCAGAATATATCCGATTGCCCCAAGTGCCGGAATCCCCCAGATCTTTGGCTGCATATCTGTCGTACAGATGATACTTGAACTGATCAAAAGAGCCATTGCCAGAAATCCCATAATGATGCGTTTCACAAGTCTGGTTAACATTTCATTCAGATCGTCCGCGGCATGCAGATCCAGATTGATTCGGTTCTGCCCTTTTAGAAAACCATGTAGAATATCAGCAGTCAGCGCCGGTATATCAAGTGCCTTATGAAGAGACCGGTATACACTTCTTGCATTGTGCTTCAGTGCCTTCTTCCAGTCCCCGTCCAGCGAAAAGCCTCCCATCATCCTTGCCGCCGCAATACCTACCATATTAATTTCTGGGGCCAGGTCTGCAAGGACGCCTTCCATATGGGTCAATCCTCTTGCCAGCATCGTCAGGCCGTGAGGCATCCGGATCTTATTTTTCTTCATCACTTCCATCAAGTCCTGAATTACCTCGGCCAGATCAAGATTTCCCATGTCAACAGTACCGTATTTTGAGAGCAGATCTCCAATATCCCGGTATAGTTCACTCTGATCCGGACGCCCCTGAAACTCACCAAGAGCCATGACTACTTCCAAAATCAGTGCTACATCATTGGCTGCTACTCCTTTAATTGCCTCAGCAATCAGATCTTTGTCCCGCTCTGTCAGTCTTCCCATCATCCCCATGTCGATCCAGATAATCTTTCCGCCTCGGATTCTTACATTGCCCGGATGAGGATCCGCATGAAAAAAGCCATCATCCATAACCTGCTTAATATAATTATCTACAAGTTTGGTCCCGATTTCTTTTAGATCATACCCGTTTTCCAGCAACTTTTCCTTTTCATCAATCTCAAGTCCATCGATATACTCCATTACAAGAACATGAGTTGTCGTATATTCTTTGAAAAGTGCCGGAGTTCCCACAAAAGCCACATCTTCATTCTTTTTGGTAAATTCTTCCATGTTGGATGCTTCGATCAGGAAGTTCATTTCCTCCTGAGTAACTGCCCAAAGCTCGTCCAACACCATGTCTAGATCCACCAGTCCTTTCATGCTGATGGGAGGAAGTAGCCGGACCGCTTTGTGAAGAAGTCCGATATCACGGGACATGATATCGTAAATTCCCTTCCTCTGTACTTTTACCACTACTTTTTCACCGGTCTTCAGTACCGCCTTATGTACCTGTGCAATGGATGCAGACCCAAGTGGAACGGGATCAACCTCTGTGAAAATTTCTGTATAAGGGCAACCATAGGCTTCCTCCAACACTTCCTGTACCTGATCAAAAGGCATCGGAGCTACATCAGAACGGAGCCTCATCAGTTCATCGCAGTATTTTTTCGGAAGAATATCGGAATGCATGGAGGCAATCTGACCTAACTTGATATAGGTAGGGCCAAGTTCCTCCAGAATCAGTCGGAGTTTTTCCGGTGTCACTCCACGTGAAATTGCATATTTATGGAGCACTGAGGTTATTTCTTTTAAACGTTTTCCATATTTTTCCGATGATTGATCACTCATGAAAACTATTCTGTCTCTCCTTTATCCTCTTCTGATGTCTCTTCCTGTCCTTCCGGATCTGCTACTGATTCTTCCTGTACCTTCGGCTCTTCTTCCATCTTCTGGATCGCCACTTTTAAATCGGCAAGCTGTTCCGGCGTCATATTTCCTACCAGTTCCTGCAGTTCCTCCGGAGAAGACGGCTTGATGGAAACATTGACCTTTTCTTTCATGGTCTGCCTGATATTGTGTTTCAGTTCTTCGTTGAGTACTTTCCCCTGTTCTACAGTGATCTCGCCTTTTTTCACCATCTCATCAAGAAGATCTTTTGACTTTTCTGCTGTAACCGCTATGGCTCCTACCCCTGCAAGAAGTACTTTCTTTAAATTTTCACCTAATCCATCCATATGTATTCTCCTCTCTTTTTACGACTGTATGAAACATCTGGCTATATGCGGGACAAAAATCAGAAGTCCTATAATGACGGAAGCAATCGCTGCAATCAGAACAGCACCTGCAGCTGTGTCTTTTGCGATTTTTGCCAGCGGCTTCTTCTCCTCCGTCACCAGATCCACTACCGCTTCCACCGCCGTATTGACAAGTTCCAGCGCCATGACAAGCGCACAAAGGATAATGCAGATATACCATTCCGTCACAGTAAGGTGTACGATCATCCCCGCAATAACAACCAGCAGAAGTGCCGTACAGTGGATTTTCATATTCCTCTCTTTCCGGATTCCTGTCCATATTCCGGAAAAGGCATATCCAAAACTCTTCCTAAGAGAATTCTTCTTTCTACCCGGCATTCCCATCATCCCCCATCTTTCTCCGGGTTTTTGCGTCCCGCTAATTTATTATTATTTTATCAAATTTCAGGCAAATTAACCAGTCTTTCTCCGTATTTTTTTATTATTTTCAGATTTTTCACTTTCGCCGCTATCAATCTGCTTCTTCTTCAAACAACAATACTTTTTCTTTTTCTGAGGATTCTATTGATAAAAATGCAAAAATAGTACAAAATGAAAGCAGATACAAGAAATTATACAACAGGAGAGAACTTATGAGATTATATATAGCTTATGGAAGTAATCTGCATAAAAAGCAGATGGAAGAACGTTGCCCAGGTGCCGTCCCTTATGCGGTAGGAACACTGGAAGGCTGGGAACTGATTTACCGCGGACTTAAGCCGGAAAAAATCTATGCAACCATCCAGAAAAAGGAAGGCGCTTCCACGCCGGTTGCCCTTTGGGATATCACACCTGAAAACGAAAAAAGTCTTGACGAATACGAAGTATACCCGACCCTCTACTACAAAGAAAATGTTCCGGTTACACTTCAGGACGGACAGACAGTCATTGCGATGGTCTATATCATGTCTGAAGATGCAAAACCTGGCCGCCCGTCAGACACCTACATCCAAACAATTCGGGAAGGCTATGAAGATTTTGGCCTGGATCTGTCTGTCTTTGAAGCCTCCCTTGAACATGTCTGCTGTTAAAATCTGACCCTTTAGCGCTCAAAATAGAGAGAGAAACATCTTTCCCGAAATCTGATTTCAGGAAAGATGTTTCTCTCTTTTCTTTATAACGGTAACTATTCCTGCAATTACCAAAAGCAGGCCGCTGATCTTCCATGTCGTTTCGATCGACCAAATCTCCGCAATCTTTCCCATGACCAGCATGGAAATATAATTAAAAATACTTACAATCATTGAATGAAAAGACAAGACTGTGGCTCTGTTTTCATGGCTGATCCCCTCATTTTTAGAAATATGGGGTGCTATTCTTTTCTCAAAGAGGTTAGCAATGCCACTCCAAGAATCACTGTACCTCCGATCAATTCTCGGATCCCCGGCACCTCACCAAGAAAGAAAAGCGCATACACGATTCCGTAAACTGTTTCCATACCGGAGATAATACCTGCGGTCTGAGCTTTTACTTTCCGCTGTGCAGCTACATAGAGGGAATGCGCAAATGCGGTACAAATAAAACCAATTGCGGCAATACCGAGAATGTTCTGGGGTGTCCAGCTTGTTTTTACAAGAAACATCGCCGGAAGAAGGACAACTGCTGCCGTGCCCTGTTCATACAGACAGACGGTTCTTGCCGCATAACTGCGGGATAGATAGCGGTTTGCCAGAGACAGAACGGCATAAGACAGACTGGACACCATTCCCCAGATAATCCCGATAGTAATCTGATTCTCCATCGAAAATTCCGGTATCGTAATAAAAACGCCAAGAAGCAGAACCGCCGCGCTCAGTACACTTTTTACCTTCAATTTTTCCTGAAACAAAAGTGGTTCCAGAAATGTCAAAAACAGCGGGAATGTAGAAAAGGTAATGGTTCCAATCGCCACAGAGGAACTTTGAATCGCCTGGAAAAAGGTCGTCCAATGGACTGCCAGAATGGTTCCTGCAAAAACTGCTATTCCGTAGTCTTTCCTCGATTTAAGCTTAAGGGATGCTCTGCCTGCTATAGAAAGCAGAAAAAGCAAAAGGACGGAACATATAACCCGCCCTCCTGCTACAATCACAGCTGGAGCTGTCACAAACTGTCCAAGGACAGCAGACAACCCAAACAGCATGACTGCAATATGTAATGATATCAGACTTTTTCTGTATTCTTCAGACTGAACTGATTGATCTTCTTTGTGCATGCTACTCTCTTCTCCTTTGTTTATCCGTATTGCCGTCTTCTTTCTCTTTTCTTTTTATTACGGCCCTCCACGCCTGCAGTTATCCAGAAAATCAGCGTGCCAATCCACCCACAGATAACCCAGGCTCCATAAATTTCCGTCTCCTGATTATAACATGACCGGATCGTCCGGTACAACTCCAGATCTGTCCATCTACCACCTGAAAAGAATCCACGGATTCCGTCCACATAAAACCGGATATCCAGGATCTGCTCCGGCGGTAGAAATTCTCTTGGTATCTCAAGTTTTCCTGTCAGATAATAAATCACCACAAGCCAGAGTCCAATCATCAGTACGCCTTCAACACCCTGTCTCCACTGCATCTCCTGCAGTGCCCCGAGTTTTCGGATACCGACAATCAGAAGGATCACGCTCATCGGAATCATTGCGATCAGCCATGACAGGTACACTGCCTGTGAAGCCATCATTCTGTGCGAGGACAAATTCAGGCTCTCTCCTTCAATCTGTCTGCCAAAAACATTCCATGTAAAGTCAGACACCTGATTGACATGGAGCGGTTTCCCATTCGTCTTTCTGACAGTATAAAACGAAACATCTTCCGAACCCTTCTCTATGTTTTTTATCTCGTATCCGGCAGTTTCTGCCTTCATAATCTCCTCGGCCTCCAAAGGCTCCACAAGTTTCAGCAGGATTCCTTCCGGGAGCTTTTCGATCTGCTTTTCCATGCCCCGTCCAATCAGCATATGAAAAGCCGACAGTCCTGCAAGCAGAATCAGTGCTGTAAGAAACAGAACAATTCCTCTACTACTCTTTTTTCTCTCCTTTTTCATCATTCTTCCCCCGCAATCACCACTACGTCACCGTCTTCCAGAGGCCACGCGGAATAATCTACAACCTTTCTCAGTCTTCCCTGATCATTCCTCGCCGACTGAGAAAGGATATACGCTTTATTTCCATCTTCCCACATTACAGCAGCATTCTGGTCCTTTACAACATACAGTTCCTTTCCAAACAGTCCTTCCCGCTCTTCCACATAGTAAAGAGCTGTCCCGAACTCATCTTCTTTAAAACAGGACACAGGAAGGGTAAACATGTCTATCAGTTCTTCCTCGGTACATTGGATCGGACTGACTGTTTCCACTTCGATCCGCATCATTTTCTCCACTCTAAGAGACAGTACTGTGCAGATCAGAAGCAGAAGAAATACCGTACATCCGGCAATCCAAACTTTCTTTTTCTTCATACTCATCAACTCCATAGAATATCTCTTAAACCATCTGTCAGTTCCTTATGATAATACAGAAAGAAGAATGTAACCGGGATCAGACACAGTAGTCCGCATACTGACTGTACTGCCATGCTGTTTTCCATCACGCTTGCGAGAAATACCGAAAGCGGATAATCCATTTCTCCTTCCAGGAAAATGATCGGCTGTTCCACCATATTCCAGCTCTCCACAAAGGTAAGAACAAACAAGGTCACCACAGCAGGTTTTGAAGCCGGCACTACAATATAGCGGACAATCTGAAGCTGATTGGCACGATCCAGCCTTGCCGCCTCCAGCCATTCATCCGGAATCGACTGGAAGATAAACGTCAGCCACACTGTTCCGAACGGAGAAAAGATTCCCGGAATAATCAGAGCCTTCCAGCTGTTCAAAAACCCCAGTTTCTCCATCAGGATATAATTTGGAAGCAAGGTCACCTGTACCGGAAGAATCATAAAAAGCGCCATGACAAACAGCCAGAACTTCTTCCCGATAAACCGGTATTTTGCAAACGCCGTACCTGCCATGCACGCAAGCACCGTCTGTCCTCCCGCAATCAAAAGGCACATACCAAGACTTCTCCAGAACTTGATCAGATATCCTGGACTTTCCAACAGTACCTCATAATACCCCATCAGGGAAATCCCCGCATTCCTTCCTTCCCAGACCGAGCAGACCAGCATATAGATCACCGGGTAGAGAAAGACCAGAGAGAGAATTCCCAGAAAAAGAATCCGCTTTTGTTTCTTCTTAGCCATACTTCTTCCCCCTCCTCATAATCAGATACAGCACATAAACAACTCCCGCAGCCAGAAGCAGCGCCGCGACAATACTGACTGCAGCTGCCGAGATCTTCTGATAATTCAGGTTCTGGAAGTTGTTGTTCATAAAATGCTGTAACAAATAAATACTGTTATCCGGATAATTGCCTCCAAGGAGGAATGCTTCCCTGTAGCACTTGAATGCGTTCATCACGGAAAGAACGATTGTAAACATAAAGTTTGGGATCAGCATCGGCCAGGTAATGTGCCGGAAAGATTGAAACTTTCCTGCCCCAAACAGCATTGCATATTCATAATACTCTTTTGGAATCATCTGAAGCCTTGCAAAATAAATAAGCACGTAGTAGCCGGTAAACCGCCAGCAATACAAAATACAGAGTACCCAGAACGCCGCAGAAGAATTCAGCCAGTCTTTTGCCTCTCCTCCAAACATTTCAATCACCTTATTCCAGATACCGAACTCGCCCCAGAGAAACTGTACCCCAAGTACCACAGATGCAATCGGCAGAATCATCGGGTAAAGGAAGGAAAGCTGGAAAAAACGCACTCCTCTTACCGTATTCTGAAGCAATACTGAAAGCACCATTGCCCCCAAAAGTGTCACCGGAACAGTCACAATCATATAACGAAGT
Source organism: uncultured Sellimonas sp. (assembly GCA_963559135.1). GTDB lineage: Bacteria > Bacillota > Clostridia > Lachnospirales > Lachnospiraceae > Sellimonas. Next base: position 26,189 of record CAUWJP010000014.1, on the reverse strand, counting down.
GTATTTTTTACTGCCAGCAGAAACATTTCATTTTCAAACAGATCCTGAAAATTGGCCATCCCGACGAATTCCCGTTTCCCTATCCCGAAAGAAACCGAATACCATCCCGTAATCAGAAACGGAACAAAATAAAATACAAGGAATCCTGCCAGCGCCGGAAGCGCAAGCAGAAAGCCGCTGTTTCTCTTTCTCATAACTTCTCCCTCCTTCCTCTTTCTTCTCCTGTTCACTTACTCCTCCACCAGCATTTTGTAAGTGTTAATAGCGGTGTCGGCAATCTTGGAAACCTCCATTTCTATATCATAATTCGGATTCATAATACCTGAACACCCCGTCATAACATCGAAAGTCAATATTCTTTCTCCTTCTGTCAGAAAATAGGCACCATCGATCTCACGAAAACTCTCCTTCATTTTCTGAACCATTTCTTCCGACGGAAATTCTCCCCATTGCTTAAAAGCATTCTCCTGAACCGGCATATAATTACTATCCAGATAACCAAATAAACTCGGTAATCCCATACCGGAATCATCTGCATGTTTTTTTCTGTACTGTTCCGTCCGGTCATTTAAAAACAGCATGAGGAAATCATACGCTTCTTTCTTTCGATCACTGGACATAGATACTGCTCCGTAAGACATGATCGATGCCATTTTCCTTCCTTCGATATCAGGAACAACCTGCAGATCTATTTGAGATTCATAAAGTGTGATCAGAGTTTTGTCCAATGGTCTGAAGTATAATCCATTTTCTATTCCACTTATTTCTTCATATACTTCTTTCCTAAATTGGAAATACTGCTCTGAAAATTCAACCCACTTTTCTTTATTAAGCAGTACTTCTTTCCTCTCATAATCCGCCGCCGGCTGCATCCACCGCGCACTATGGGAGGAACCAAATGTACAAAGTGCCTGTTTCAAACGGATGTCGTCAGAAGCACGGATCTGTTCCAGCCATTCTTCCAAAGTATCTCCCGTCATTTCTTCTATATCCTCTGATCTTGGCAACACATAGTAACATACCGACATTGGAATAATATACTGACGTCCATCATACTGTCCTGCTGTCAAAAATGTTTTATTATAATTGCCGTTCTCCCAGTAGGAATCCTTTTCCATGAATGTATCCAAAGACGCTAATGCTCCGCTCTGCATCGCTTTGTAAGGATTATCTATCAGAAATCCTCCCTCTCTTTCCGCATTTTCCGGAATACTTGTCAGCAAAAAAAGATCTGGTCCCTTTCCCGCCATGATCTCTGTCTGAAGTTTCTGAATCTGGGGCTCCCGTTCCTCTTTGTATTCCCCAAGTGTTTGAATTTCCACCTGTATTTCGCTGTTCGTACCTTCGGTGAACTCTGCCGCAGAGTTTACCTCATCATAAAAAAGATTTTCTGTCACGACCCGCAGGACTTTCTTCTCTTCGCTTTTCTCGTTTATTCCGCAACTGCAAAGTCCTGCTGCCAGAACGCACACACATAACACTGACATTCCCCTCCGAACCATGCTTTGTTTTCTCATCATCCCTCCCCCTCTCTTTTCTTTCAGTTCCTGTTCTCTTACTCTGACACCATCATCTTATAAGTGTTCCATGCGCTGTCCGTAATCTTTGCGAGAGCCGGATTCCAGTCGTAGTCCGGATAGGTGGACTGAATCTCAATCTCATATACTCCTTCAAACAGTTCTCTTTCTGCCTTGGTCAAAAAGTATGCGCCATCAAGTTCGTGGAAAGATTGCAACATTTTCTCAAGCTCTTCATCAGGCGGATAATGCATCCATGCCTCAAATGCACTTTCCTGCACTGGAATAAACGCAGAATCAAAATATCCATAGATTTGTGGTAATATCATAGAACCTTCGGAATGTTCCCGAGAGTACTTCTGGGATCGGTCATTTAAAAACAGCATCAGGAAATCGTAAGCTTCCTGTTTCAAATCACTAGACATTCCTACAGCTCCATAAGTCTGAATTGATGCCATTTTCCGCCCTTCCAGATCCGGCACAACCTGTAAATCAATCTAAGAAGTCTTGTCAGAAAACACTGCTGACGATAACATTTCAAAATTATACCAGTTACCTGTCTCATGAACTTCCTCACCCACATCTATATGAAACTGAAAGTACTGATCTGAAAATTTTATCCACTTTTCTTTATTAAACAGCACCTCTCCCCGCTCATAGTCTGCTGCCGGCTGCATCCACCGTGCGCTCTGCGCCCATAACGATGACCAAAATGCTGTCTTTAAACGTATGTCCTGAGAATTCCGTGCCTGTTCTAACCATTCTCCTAAGGTATCTTCCGTCATCTCTTCCATATCCGTTTCTCTTGGTAGTACATAATAACTTACCGACATTGGAAGAATATATTGATGTCCGTCATATTGCCCTGCTTTCAATATCACATCGCTATAAGTATCATCTTCCCAGTAAGAATCCTCCTCCATCAATGCATCCAGCGGTGCCAGCGCACCGCTCTGCATTGTCTGATATGGATTTTCCAGCAGTGGGAGAAACTCCTCTCCATATTCCTCGCCTCCATCTATCAAATAAACATCCGGACCCTTTCCTGCCATAATCTCTGTCCGCAGTTTCTGAATCTCTATCTCCCGTTCCGCCTTGTCATCTGGAAGCCTTTGGATTCTCACCTCTATCCCACTGTCTACACCTTCTAAAAATCTTGCAGCGAATTCTACATCTGTATACAGCCTTCCATCCGTCACAACCCGCAGGATTTTCTCTTCTTCGCTTTTTTCTTCCGTTCCGCATCCCCAAAGTCCTGCCGTCAAAGTACACACGCACAGAATTGCTGTCCTTGTTTTCCAAACATGCTTCTTTATCATCTCTCTTCCCTCCTCCCATTCAATTATCCGACTATTATTGTCTAAATTATATCATTGTCCCAAATACTTGTCTATCATTATAGTTTTATATTCATTTTTTTGCGATAATATTTAAGTTTCTTTATTATTTATCAATTTTTTATTTTCAAAGAGAAATTTTTACCGTTCTATCGGGTTCCCATCAGCTGTATGCAAAAAATACAGTGAAAGAAAATATCGAATTCCTTGCGGTGCTGCGAGGCCTTTCCAACTCAGATATCCGGCAAAACCTGGACCAGTACCGGCCTTCTTTCCCGCTGTATGACTCTGTGAAAAACAAACTGTTTGAGGAGCTCTCTACCGGCCAGAAACAGCTGATGATTCTGCTAGCCGCTCTGGTGACGAATTCCCGGTATCTGATTTTAGATGAACCGACCGAAGGACTGGATCTGGATCACAAACGGGCACTGCTTCACGCTGTTGCTTCTATCCGAAATACGAAGACTATTTTGATCACGTCCCACGATTCGGACTTTATTACGTCGGCCGCCGAACGGTTTCTGTTTCTGAAAAACGGGCAGATTGTCGTTGAAAAAGGACATCTCGATACAAAGGAATTTCTGGAAATTTATGAAGCATTATATTTGCAGGGGGAATCGTTATGAGAATAATCTGGTATGAATGTAAAATGGATGTGTTACGGACGTTCCGCTATAAGATGGGACTGATTTCTGACCTGGTGATTTATACATTACTTCTCTGTTTTTTCTTTTGGTCCAATACAGGGCAGTCCTTTCAAGAACTGTACGGAGTAGAAAATTATCAGGCGATGCCTCTTCTCGGCTACATGGCATGGTCCTTTTCTGTCACAGCGATTTCCACCATTGCTTCCCAGCTTCTGGCAGAGCTTCAGCGCGGCACCCTCTTTTTCAAGCTTCACTCCCGCCTTCCGCTTCAGATTCTCTATCTGGGAGATCTGATTTCCTCGGTGCTCGTCCAGACCATTGTTGTGATCATTTATTCTGTTGTGACATATTTCTTTTTCGGGGTACGGTATACAGTAACGCTTCCCGTAGTGGCTGCATTCTTGATTTCCATCCTCGGCATGTACGGGATTGGCCTGATGATTGCGGGTCTTTCTCTGTATTACAAACGGATCGGTGCTGTCGTGCTTCTGGTACAGTTATTTCTTCTTTTTGTTACAGACACCATTCCTACATCATCCGTCATCACAAAGGTCTCCAGAATGCTTCCGCTTACGATGTGTAATACCGTGATCCGGAACAGTTTTATTCATAAAAATCTTGGAATGGCGTTCCTTTTGCTGTGCGTCGTCAGCCTTCTCTGGTTTGTGGCGGGATATATAGTCTTTGACTGTTTTATGAAGCAGGCCAAGAAAAAGGGCAATCTTCTTTTATACTGATGTACTGTTTTTGCAGCCCTTCTTTCTCTGGGAGAGAACTGGTTTCCTATTCGACAAAAGGAACCATTTCTCTCCCTTTTCATACCCTGATAATGAAGGATCTATTTCCTAATAAAATCAAAAACAGGAGGCACTTTCATGGGTATTACAAACTCTAACAAAGAGATCAATGTCTCACAGATCACCTGCGGCGGAACCTTCCAAGTAACACTTGGTCTATCGGCAGCTCCGGATATTTCGGAAAATCCGGTGGATATTGTTCTTGTTCTCGACCGTTCCGGCAGTATGGCCGGAAGCCCGCTCGAAAATCTAAAGCTTGGGGCTAACACCTTTATTGACATTATTGATGAAACTACAGACAACACTCAGGATGGACAGATCGGTTCGGGAAGCCATATCGGTATTGTCAGCTTTTCCAGCAGCGCTTCAGCAGACACACAGCTGATAACTTCGGTTGCGGACTTAAAGGCAGCGGTAGCTGCGCTTTCTGCAGGAGGATCTACCAATCATGCAGACGCATTTTCCACTGCAGTATCCCTCTTTGATCCTTCTTCTTCCAACGAAAAGGTCATTGTCATGTTTACAGATGGAAAAACGACTTCTGGAATTCCTCCCTCGCCGATCGCAGAAGCAATCCGGGATTCCGGTGTCATCATCTACTGTATCGGGCTGATTGGAGATTCTGGTATCGATGTGGATGTACTCAATGACTGGGCAAGTGATCCGTCCGCTTCCCACGTAGTGGTCACACCGGATGATTCTGATCTGGAAGACTTGTTTGCAGACCTTGCTGCCAATATTTCCAAACCGGGCGCGACAAATATTGTCATTAATGAAACCCTCAACCCGGATTTCACCATTGTAAACGTCGGCATGCCTTCTACCGGTACTGCCGCTGCCATTGACTCGCATTCTCTGCAATGGAAGATTTCATCGCTTGGAGTCTCCGGTAACGAAGGCGCGTCTTTGAAATTCTATGTACAGCACACCGGCCAGACTTCCGGAAATCTCCCCGTCAACCATTCCATTTTCTACTCGGATACGGAAGGTAATACCGTAACCTTTCCTGAGCCTTCCGTTCAGGTTGACTGCGGCGTTTCGATAGACCCGGAGCCTTGTCCGATCCCGGTCGATTTTACAATCGGAAAATGTCAGGACTCTCTGATCGTTGATCTGGGAGATGCGTATCTGGAATCTTCCGGCCGGATCGTACAGCTCAATGTCAAACTGAAAAATGTCTGTCCGCACAAACGGGCTGCGCTCGGAATTATTCTGACCGAAACCGACAACTACGGAAGCGAATATCAGCGTGGCATGAAGGCCATTACCGTACCGGCTCACACTCAGAAGAACTGTCAGGATGTAGAAGTAAAATGCATCAAGTTTGTTCTTCCGGAAGACCTGAATGTATCTGGCTGTCCGTGCCAGTCACTGTGCTGTGAACGGCATTTGAAAGTGCGGATTATCGCACATTATATCGATACCGACTTCCGTTGTTGCGATTCCACGATAACTTTCTAACGTATAAGGGGAGAGCATTTCGTCTCTCCCCGTTTTTTCTACTGTTTTTAACAAATCTTATTACCGTTTGCCACAAGCTTGAACTTGCATCCCAGAACCTCGGCGGCTCTTCGGCACATAATCATCCGTTCCAGAAAGATTTCAAAATAATCCATTACTGTACACATCTCGTCATCCAGTTCCAGATTCATCTGAATCACTCTTTTCTCTTTTTTGACTTCCAGACTGGAGGCCAGCACTGCATAGTTGACCCGGTCGTGGATGTCAAAATTAGCAATGGTCGGATTCTGCACCCGGTTTCTCCTCACATCAGTTTTATCTGCCAGAATCAGCGCTGCAGAGACGATGTCCACGGCAGTGCCCGTAGATTCATCGTGGTTCCCAATCGCTGTCGTCACAGTCATCACATCCCGAAGTGGCATTCCCATTTCCTTTAAAATCCCGTAAGCCAGAAGGGCTCCGGTATGGGCATGATCATGCCGGTTGATACTGTTCCCAATATCATGCATATATCCTGCAATTTTACTAAGCCGGATTTCTTCTGCTCCGTATCCAAGGTCTTTAAGAATCTTCCCGGCGGTCTCTGCCACCTTGACGGCATGTTTTCTGGAATGTTCGGTAAAGCCAAGAACGTCCAGCACATCATTCCCTTTCTCTATCAAAAGATTTATTTCTTCATTTTCCTTTACCTTTCTGTAAGTAATCATGTCTTGTTTCTTTTCTGCCATATATTCTGTCGTATCTCCTCTTCTTATAATCTTGTAATTGCGTCCATGGCAAGGGCGGAGCGTTCGCATTCCTCCGGCGTGAAGGTCACCTGCCAGCAGAGCGGGCTGCCTTTCATATATTCGGAAGCATAGCTGAGACCATTTGTCCGTTCATCCAGCATCGGACGGTCAATCTGGTTCGTATCACCCAGCAGAATGATTTTAGTTCCTTTCCCTGCTCTCGTAATGATTCCCTTTACCTGATTCGGTGTCATATTCTGTGCTTCATCGATAATCAGATATGTCTTCATAATAGAACGTCCACGGATATAATTTAACGCTTCCGTCTGAATCAGCCCACGGTCGAAAATTTCATCGATCTTCCCCTGTAATTCTCGCTCATCCTTATAACGCTCTTCCTCGTTAGAATCAATCAACTGTTCCAGATTATCAATGACAGGACGCATCAACGGAGAAATTTTCTCCTGTTCGTCTCCCGGCAGAAAGCCGATATCAGAGTCAAACTGCGCATTTGGTCTGGAAATCAGAATTCTCCGGTATTCTCCCGTTGGATGATTCAGAATCTTTTCCAATCCGACCGCCAGCGTATAAAAGGTCTTGCTAGTACCTGCTCTTCCTTTCAGAATCACAAGCGGAGCCTTGTCTGCCGGCTGCATGAGTGCCTCCTGTGCAAAGTATTGCCCGGCATTTCTCGGCGATACGCCGTATGGAACACTTTTCCTGTATTCCAGCTTTTTGATTATTCCATTCTCTACCCGTCCAAGCTGTGTCTTTTTTGCTGACTGGTCTGCTTTCAGAATGACAAATTCATTTTCCTCCAGCTTTGGCACGATTCGTTTTCCCTGTTCGTCCGAAAGATAGACATTCTCCACAGGGACACCCTTTTTCTTAAACTCTTTGAATTTTTCTTCCGGCACATATACTTCTATTCTTCCCTTATACTGGCCTTCATAATCCGCAACCTGCTCTGTCGTGTAATCTTCCGCCCGGATTCCAATGATCTGTGCCTTGATTCTGAGCAGAATATCTTTTGTCACAAGAACCACCTGTTCCCCACAGGACTCCGCCAGCCCCTTACAAACTTTCAAAATCCGGTTATCCATCTTCTCTTCAGGTAAATCCTCTGGGAGCGGCACATTTACAAAATTTTTTTCCACCCGTATCATTCCTCCCGATTCCAGAGGAATTCCTTCCAACAGATCACCCCTCTGCCGGAGTTCTTCCAGAATCCGGATCGCCGTCCTGGCATTGCGCCCCTTTTCTCCTTCAGCTTTTTTCAGATTATCCAGTTCCTCCAGCACAACCACCGGAAGAATCACCTGATTATCTTCAAAACTGAGCAGCGCCCGTGGATTTTGAATAAGAATGTTGGTGTCGATAACGTAGATTTTTACCATATGCAGGTCTCCTTTACCATAGAAAGTTCTGTAAAATGTAAAAGGAAAGCAATATTTCCCTTTACGGAAATTATAGCTTTCCTGTATTTTAACTTTGCTTAGATTTGGGTTAAATGTAGGTAAAAGGAGCCCAAATAAGCTTATTTTTTTAATTGTTTCTTTTATCTTTCAAATGTATACTGAACTCCGGCAATTCGTTTTCCGCCAATCAGTACTTCTTTTTCACGTCCCGGTGTTCCTCCATTTGCCTCATAAAATTTCCGATTTGGATTTTCCTTCACACACCAGAGGGAAACCTGCCTTTCCGGTCCTAATATCTGAAACACATATTCCAGCATCTGTGTTCCATAACCTTTTCCCCGATACTTTTCGTCAAAGTACAAGGTATCGATCTCCGCATGTTTCTCATCGATTACACGGCAGGAAGCAAACCCTATGATCTTTCCACTGATCTCATACACATACAGGTCTTCTTCTCTTTTTTCCAACTTTCTTTCCCATACCTGCCTCTGCTCGTCATAATTTCGTTTCTCAAGTACTTCTTCCGACATGATTCCCCTGTAGACCTGTTTCCATGCATCTACATGAATTCTGGCAACCGCCTCAAGATCCTCAGTTACTCCTCTCCGGATCATCCTGTCTCCTCCTTTATTTCTTACAGATCCACCGGTCAAATGGATTTTTATCATCTTTTACGATCCGGATCGTTTCTTTCCTGATTCCGACTTCAATCCGGTGCGCTAGCCATCCGTCCCTGATCCCAACACCATATTCTCCCAGAACCATTCCCAGAATTTCGGATTCTTTTTTTGGTTTTTCCGTCAACGCTTTTTCAATCATAAAATCATAAAAGGACTCCTGGACACTCATCACTTTTCCATTGACAGATGCCCTAAGTACCGCATTCTCCTGCATAAGCCTCTCCCAGTGCATCGCTCCAATGTGGATTTCCCACTCATTTAATGGTTTTTCATACGCAAGGAGAGATGGAAATTCTTCATATACAATCTCTCCCATCATCAAAACCTCATATGGCATGTTGGTCTCATGAAGAAACAAAACGTCCGGAAGTTTCACTGCCGAAATCTGATCAGTCAAATCATTTAACAGGTGGCAAGTATAATAATAGCCACATACTTCATAAGGTGCCCTGCCATACCAGATTCGGACAGGCTTCCCCTCTGCTGCATGCTTCCTCAATTTCTCCGGCATCGCACCGTATCTGCTGATCCGTTCTTCATATTCTTTCCATATACGCTCTCCCGCTTTTGTCCCGTCACAAAACAAAGTTTTCAGCGCATTGCTCCTTTTGCTTTCGTCATCCAGATTCCGGATCTCTCCCACATCCAGTCCCAGATCCAGACAGATAATCTCTTCCTCCCTGCCTGTAAGCCGGGACATTTTCAATGAGTCCGCCTCACTTGCACCAAATACTACTTCTACCATATAGTTCTCCCTTTAAAACTTTCAACTAAAGCACCGCATCGATCACACGTTTTGCGTTACCATACCAGATCTTTTCCCGCTGCCGCTGGGTAAATCCTGCTTTTCCGAGCGCATCGTAAAGAAGAGGCATTGCACCGATGTCTTCGATCTCCATCTCCTTCGATCCGCCAAAGCCGTCAAAATCTGTTCCAATAGCTACAAAATCTTCTCCACCTTTCTGGTACATATGCCGGACATGACTTACCATCTCTTCAATCAGACAGGAACCACTTGCCCCCAGAAACTCCTGATAGAAATTCAATCCGGCAATTCCTCCTTTCTCGGAAAGTGCCCGGATCTGTTCATCCGAAAGATTTCGCGGATGATTCCGAAGCGCCCTTGCGTTGGAATGAGACGCTACCGGAGGAGTTTTACTGTGAGAAACCACATCCCAGAATCCGCCCTCTGACAGATGGGAGACATCGATAATCATTCCGCTCCGGTTCATTTCCTCAACCACAGAAAAGCCAAACGGCTTCAATCCCTTTTCCATCAACTGTGTATCCAGGCTATTCGGATAACCGATGCAGTTTTCATAATTCCATGTTAGGGTGATCAGACGGATTCCCATCTCATAAAGGCCCTGCACACGATCCAGCTCTCCATGGATTACTCCGCCCTCTTCCAGTGTCAAAAACGCAGAAATTCTTCCTGCTCTCTGGTTCTTTTCAAGATCGTTTCCATTTCCTGCAAAAGCAATCTCATCCGGATAGATCCAGATCTGCTTTTTCAGATATGTGGCCATCCTTCTGACATATTCATATGCCTGCTCATGCTTCGATCTTCCAAGAAATTCATCCATCGGAACAAAACAGGCAAAAAACTGAGCCGTGGATCCTCCCCGCTTCATTTTCTCTATATCTACTTTCAGATGGTTCTTTTTTAAATCCTGATCCAGCATATTTTGGGACAATAATTCATATACCGTATCACAGTGCATGTCAATCAGATTCATAAGAAACGACTCCTTTTCATAAACTGATACCATTATAATCTAATATAAGCAGAAAGGAAATCAGATATGAAACAGAATTCCCCTTCCATCGGTATCGTTGTGTGCGCCAGAGAACATGGACGCATTTTTACCAGTCTTCCGTACATACAGGCAATCGCAGATCACGGCGGCCTTCCTTTTCTGATTCCTTTTTTCGAAGACATGGAAAGCTCCTATTTCCGGACGTGTCTGAAAAAATACGACGGTTTTCTCTTCTGCGGCGGTGCTGATATCCATCCCCTGCTGTTCGGTCAGGTCCCGTCCCCGGAACTTGGAACAATCGATTACAACTTTGACCGGTTCCAGCTTGACTTTCTAACCTTTCTACTAAAGCACTCCGAAAAACCGGTCCTGGGGATCTGCAAAGGGATGCAGCTTCTGAATCTTGCCTGCGGCGGCACCATTTATCAGGATCTCGCTGAGCAGCCGGATTTCTTTAACCACAGCCCAGCTGCCGCTTCACGGCATGACCCTGCCCATCTTGTAAGCACACTGGAAGATACAGTGCTGTCCGATCTGATCGGGAAACAGGCCAAAGTCAACAGCTTCCACCATCAGGCAGTCAAGGATCCGGGAGAAGTTCTCCGAATCTGTGCCCTTTCACCTGACGGACTGATTGAAGGTCTGGAAGGAATCAAGCATCACTTCCTGCTTGGTACCCAATGGCATCCGGAATGTATGTATCTGACCTCCCGGAAAATGAGCCGGATTTTTTCTGCCTTTATTGAAGCCTGCCGAAACTGACAGCCTTACATCAGGTCTGTTCTCCTGATCCGTGTGTCTTCTCTTTTTCTTTACTCTTCAAACGGAAAGCGGATGCCCCAAGCGTTTCTCATGCTGTCCATCAAACGCATCATGTAGATTGACTCACTGTGGGGCATCTGCGGGCATTCCGTTTTTCCCGCACATACAGCTTCCATAGCTGCCCGTACTTCGTACTCAAATCCGGTAATCTGATCCGGTGCTTCCATCTCCCGAATAAGTTTTCTGCTGTTGTCAAAAACCTGAATCTTATCCACATTATTGATATTCCATGCGATCAGATAGCCCTTGTCACCATAAACGATTCCTGCCTGCTCTGTTCCACCTAACATGCTGCTGTGCATCGATGCCATACATCCGTCTTCAAAAATAAATGTCGCTGCATTCTGAGCGTCAACTCCGGTCTCCAGCTTGACACAGGACGTATCCATGAACTTAATTTTGGCATCGGTAATCATTCGAATAAAAGTCAGAGGATAAATACCTACATCCAGAAGCGCCCCTCCTGCAAGCTCTGGATTACGAAGCCGTTCTACATTTCTGATATCATAGCCGAGATTTGCCGTAATCATATGGACTTTCCCAATCTCTCCGGAACGGATCACCTCATCAATCATGCCTCTGGATGGAAGGAAACGTGTCCACATCGCTTCTCCCGCAAAGATCCCCTTTTCCTCGGAAATCCGGGAAATCTCCTCTGCCTGTGCAGCGTTTGCCGTAAATGCTTTCTCACAGAGCACCGGTTTTCCCGCTTCCAGCGCCATCTTCATATACTGATAATGATGCGAATGCGGAGTCGCCACATAGACAAGTTCCACCTCCGGATCCGCAAACAGTTCCTCATAAGAACCATACGCCTTTTCTACCTTATTCTTTTCAGCAAATGCCTGTGCTTTTAAAAGATCACGGGATGCCACCGCATAAGCCGTTGCATCCCCCATCCCGTTTAATGTTTTCGCCATTGTGACGGCAATTCCGCCCGCCCCGATAATTCCTACCTTCATCTTTGTCCTCCTTCATTCTGACCTTATTGTATCAAATTTCCCGCTATAAGACAAAGCTAACGCATGAAAGAGAATTCTGTTTTTCCGGGTGACAATCCTTCGGTTTTCCTGTACAATAGGGAAAGACTGTATCATAAGGAGTTTGAGTGATGAGTATTTTAAATGTAGAACATCTGTCACACGGTTTTGGAGACCGTGCGATCTTTTCGGATGTTTCCTTCCGCCTGCTCCGCGGTGAACACATCGGACTGGTAGGCGCAAACGGGGAAGGAAAGTCCACGTTTTTTAATATGATTACCGGCCATCTGACACCGGATGAAGGGAAAATCGAATGGTCCAAAAATGTCCGTGTCGGCTATCTGGATCAGCACACGGTCCTGGAAAAAGGGATGACCATCCGGGACGTACTGAAATCCGCCTTTTCCTGGCTCTTTGAACTGGAAGAAAAGATGAATCAGATCTGTGATTCTCTGGGAGATGCTTCGGAAGATGAAATGACTGCCATGATGGAAGAGCTCGGAACCATTCAGGACACCCTGACCATGCACGATTTCTATACCATTGACAGTAAGGTGGAGGAAGTGGCAAGAGCCCTCGGTCTTCTGGACATCGGCCTGGACCGGGATGTCACCGATTTAAGCGGTGGACAGCGTACTAAAATCCTTCTTGGAAAACTGCTTCTGGAAAAGCCGGACATCCTTCTTCTGGACGAGCCGACCAACTATCTGGATGAAGAGCATATTGCCTGGCTGAAGCGCTATCTTCAGGAATATGAAAGTGCTTTTATCCTGATCTCCCATGATATTCCATTCTTAAATGACGTTGTCAACATCATTTACCACATGGAAAATCAGAAACTCGACCGCTATGTAGGCGACTATACGCATTTTGAGGAAGTTTACGCTGTCAAGAAAGCACAGCTGGAGGCGGCCTACCGCCGACAGCAGCAGGAAATCAGCGAGCTGAAAGATTTCGTGGCACGGAATAAAGCCCGGGTCTCCACACGAAACATGGCCATGTCCCGTCAGAAAAAGCTGGACAAGATGGAGAAAATCGAACTTGCAGCGGAACGTCCGAAACCGGAATTCCACTTCCGCTACGGGCGGACACCGGGCCGGATTCTCTTTGAGACAAAGGATCTGGTGATCGGATACAACGAGCCTCTCTCCAAGCCTCTTTCCATCTCCATGGAACGCGGCCAGAAGATTGCGCTCACCGGAGCAAACGGAATCGGGAAAACAACGCTTTTAAAGAGCATCCTCGGGCTGATTCCATCGCTGAGCGGAAGCTGTGAGCTGGGAGAAAATCTCCAGATCGGATATTTCGAGCAGGAAGTCAAAGGCGAAAACACCGCCACCTGCATCGATGAAATCTGGGATGAATTTCCATCCTTCAATCAGTACGAAGTGCGGTCTGCCCTTGCAAAATGCGGCCTGACTACCAAGCATATCGAAAGCCAGATCCGGGTATTAAGCGGAGGCGAGCAGGCGAAAGTCCGGTTATGTAAACTTGTAAACCGTGACACGAATATCCTGCTTCTGGACGAGCCGACCAACCATCTGGATGTGGATGCCAAGGAAGCACTGAAAAAAGCACTTCTGGAATACCGTGGAAGTCTCCTTCTGATCTGCCACGAACCGGAGTTCTACCGGGATGTGGTATCCGAAGTGTGGGACTGCACAAAGTGGACAACCAAAATCATCTAATCTGTAAAACCGGAACAGACGCAAAAGATCCCCGCAGGAATCCGGGCCTTACGGCCGCCCCTTGCTTCCTGCAGGGATCTCTTTTTTGAAACATTTTCTGCTCTATCTATTCCCGGTCTACAATCCGTAAAATATGGATCGCCAGAAATCCGATTTCTTCCCGTTTCACTTCCGTCTTCAGTTCTTTTTCCATCCAGGCACAGATCTTCACTGCCGCCTCAAACTCTTTCGGATATTTCAGCTGTACGAATTCATTTAAGTCTGCTTTCACCTGCTCGCCTTTGCGTGTCCGTACAAGCATGTAGTAAATATGGCTCATCATACGGTTATACGCAAGAGAATCCGGTTCCACATCAATCTGAAACTGCTCTTCAATCATCCTGATTCCTTCATTAATGATCCGGGTATTATCCAGTGTCTCGGAAACCTTCTCATCCGTACGGGCCGAATGAATATGCAGAGAGATAAATCCGACCTCATCATCAGAGATCTCGGAACCAGTCATCTCACGGATGATTTCCCGCCCTTTCAGGGCAACCTCGTACTCTTTTTCAAACAGTACCTTGATGTCCGGCGTAAACGGATTTGGTATCTGCCTCTTCTCTTCCGCCCGCTTTGCCGCAAGCGCGATATGGTCTGCCAGAGGGAGCAGAGAGTCATGACTGACATGCTCAAATACCTTCTCCGCTTCCTCCAGAATTCGTCCGGTGGCCTCAATATATACCGGCTTGATGCCGTTGACCACTTTCAATGCGGAGACCTGCTTCTTCTTCGTCACCAGCGTGTAAATCTTGGCGTTTTTGATCATTTTCATCTCTTCGCCCGGATGTTTCCCGAAGCCGATCCCGTTTCCGAGCAGAATGATCTCCCGCTTCTTCTCACGGTCCAGGGCAAGAATGGCATTGTTATTCAATACTTTGATAATTCGATACATCTGACATAAGCTCCTTTACAATCAGCAGCTCACGATCTCCGCAATATCCTCCTGTGCATTTACATGCCCGGATGCCTTCATTACAATTTCTTCCTCTTCTGTCAGTCCGGTAAATACTGCAATGCAGGCTTCGGATTTCGCATGCTCTTTTATATATTGTATATCAAAAGCCATCAGTTTGTCTCCCTTTTTTACGAAATCTCCGTTATTTACAAACATCTCGAAGCCTTTTCCTTCCAGTTTTACCGTATCTACACCGATATGAAGCAGATATTCTACGCCGTCCTCTGTTGTCAGGCCGATCGCATGATTGGTCGGGAATACGAAGCTGACTGTACTGTCTTCCGGTGCATAGACAACTCCTTCTTCCGGCATGACCATATAGCCGTCTCCCATCATCTTTCCGGCAAACGCTTCGTCCGGTGTTTCCGTAATCGGATGTGCTTCCCCTGTAAACGGTGAGCAAAGTACCTTTTTCACTGTCTTCTCTGCTGTATTTTTTGTTTCTTCCTTCTTTTCTTCTTTCGGTTCTGGAGCAGTCTCCTGTGCAATATACTCTTCATCCGGTGCATTCACAAGATAGTCTTCCAGATTGGATTTTACAACGGTGACAGACGGTCCGTAGATAATCTGGATTCCCTGTCCCTTCTTCACAATTCCGGACGGACCGGTCTGTTTCAGAATCTGATCATTTACCAGTTCCGGTTTCACAACCGTGCAGCGCAATCTTGTTGCACAGCAGTCCACATCGGAAATATTTTTCTTTCCTCCAAGTCCCTGAGTGATAAGAATACTTCTCTCATCTCCTCCTGACACAGAACCATTCTGATCCTTTGCACCCTGTTTTGCCTTGTAATCCGCTTTCGTATACAGTTTGGTCTCAGCATCGTCATCCTCACGCCCCGGTGTCTTCAAATTGAATTTCTGGATCAGGAATCGGAAAATCACATAGTAAAGGATAAAGTAAATAATACCTACCGGGATGATCCGCATCCAGTTTGTCTTGTCGTTGCCCTGTAAAATACCGAAAATGAACAGGTCGATAAATCCTCCGGAGAACGTCAGTCCCACAGCAATATTCAGGATGTGCGCAATCATATATGCCGCACCTGCCAGAATCACCTGAACTACAAAAAGCAGTGGAGCCACAAACAGGAAGGAAAATTCCAGAGGCTCTGTGATACCTGTCAGCATACAGGTCAGTGCTGCGGAAAGCAAAAGACCGCCGGCCTGTTTTTTCTTCTCTTTCTTTGCACAATGGTACATTGCAAGGGCTGCTCCCGGAAGTCCGAAGATCATGAAAATGAATTCTCCGGAGAAATATCTCGTCGCGTCTGCACTGAAGTGCACGGTGCTCGGATCAGCAAGCTGTGCGAAGAAAATATTCTGTCCGCCCTGTACAAGCTGTCCTGCCACTTCCATCGTTCCGCCCACTGCGGTCTGCCAGAACGGAAGGTAAAATACATGGTGCAGTCCAAACGGAATCAGCGCACGCTTGATAATACCAAAAATCAAAGTACCGACATAACCGGTTCCTGTTACAAGTCCTCCAAGCGCGTAAATTCCATTCTGTACGAATGGCCATACGAAGAACAGAAGAATACCGACGCCCACATAAACGATGGTGGAAATAATCGGCACAAATCTGGAACCGCCGAAGAATGACAGCGCATTCGGAAGCACGATCTTATGGAATCTGTTGTGAAGCGCCGCCACACCAAGTCCTACAATGATACCTCCAAACACACCCATCTGCAATGTCTGAATACCAAGGACACTTGCCACCGTACCGCTGAGTACATCAGAAGCAACCGTGCCGTCCGCCAGGATGGTCCCGTCAATCTGAAGCATTGCGTTGATGGTAACGTTCATGACAAGAAACGCTATCATCGCAGAAAGTGCCGCTACTTCCTTTTCTTTCTTTGCCATACCGATTGCCACACCTACGGCAAAGATAATCGGCAGGTTGTCAAAAATCGCATTTCCCGCTTTTGTCATAATCGTGAATAATGCGTTCAGCACTGTTCCTTCTCCAAGGATTCCTGCCAGATGATATGTCTCAATCGTCGTCGCATTCGTCAGCGAGCTTCCGATTCCAAGCAGCAGGCCGGCAACCGGAAGAATGGCGATCGGAAGCATGAAGCTTCGTCCAATCCTCTGAAGAACACCAAAAATTTTGTCTTTCATAGTTTCTCTCCTCTCTTTAATCTGACAGCAGTATTTTCTGAAAACAAAAAAGCATGAACTTCTCCCATCATACACTCCGGCTACTGTGCGGAATGTGTAAGGATAGTTCATGCCTGAAATTCAGTAACACGCTATCATATGCTGTTTTCTACTGTCAGTATATACTATGATTTAAGGCTGTGTCAATCATTTTCTAAAAATTCTATAAACTTTTCCTCGCTGTTCGTCCCTCCTACTGTGTTCTGATATGTGCAAGAAGCTCTTCTGTCAGCTGAATCGTGTCTTCCACTTCTTCACCCAGGCTCTGAAGCTTTGTCTGCACCAGATAATCTGTAATCGGATTGTCAAATGCGAAATCCGCAAAGGTAAGAAATCCGCTGATTTCGGTCTGAAGTTTCGGTGATACTTCTACTTTCCGCAATGCTTTCTGAAAATCTGTCAGCCTGATTCTCGCCTGCTCGATCATTCCTTCTACCTCATTGATTCGGGAATGTTTCATATAGGTGCTGATCATGCTTCCCCCCAAAATGTCCAGAATTCCCCATTTTTTTGCACTGTTTAACTTTTCTCTGACTGTATACAGGCTTTCAAGCGCCTGTACTCCTGCTTCTTCTGCACACTTCAGATCCTCTCTCATCATTACTGCTTCCATCTCATTTTCCTCTCCTTCTGAATTTCATACCAAATAAAAAAGACTCCTATCATGACATCTGCCACAATAAAAGTCTTGCTATCTCATTTGCTACGGGTACCTCTCGATACCGGCTGACGATTACAAATCGACCTTCCGAAGAAGGTTTAAGCTACTCCCTCTCCATTGCTTGGAACGAATATAACACATTCAAATTTACTTGTCAATCCGATTTTACAAGATTTCGTATTCCGCTTCTTTTCTCGGCGCAGTTCTTCTGTAGGTTACCGCCGGATATCCGATCAGCATGCAGACTGCCACCGGCCTTCCCTCTTTGTCCAGAAAGTTTCTTACCTTTTCAGAGCACATCGTTGCCGCCTTCAGATAGCCATTATACAGCACGCCAAGGCCAAGCGCCTGAGCCATCATTTCGATATTCTGGGCTGCAAGTCCTGCGTCATCCAGGCATTCTCCCATAATGTAAAGTACCGCCGGTGCGTTCCGGAAGAGAAATTCCTCCTTCGGATCCCGTGTTCTCCCTTTATAAAAGCTGTAAAGCAGCGCTGTCACCGGACTCTTTTCCCCTTTGTGCAGTTCCAGCTCCTCACCGATTTCTTCAAAGAACATCTCTTTGAATTCATCCAGCCTGTCCTGTACAATCACGAATTTCATTTTACGTTCATTCTTTGCCGTTGCCGTATGTGCCGCCACATCCAGAATCTTCCGGATTTTCTCTATTTCCACCGGCTGTTCTTTATAATTCCGGACACTTCTTCTGAATTTCACTGCATTTGCATATACTTCCGGATCCAGCTGGAAACGCTCTTTTTCATACGGAATCATCTCATCACTTTCATATTCCGTAATCTCCACCGCATCCATCGGACAGATCGCGGCACAATGCCCGCAAAGAATACATTCCCGCTTTACTTCCGCCTTGCCTTCTTCCAGTTTCAGGGCATGTCCCACACAGTCCTGAACACATTTTCCACATCCAATACATTTTTCTTCCTCAATCTTTACCATGCTTATTCTCCTTTATCTCATTTCCGGGCGAATCCTCATCTTTTCTGTCCAGCCAGACAGTAATTGCGGACGAAAGCGCGGACACAACCAGAATTCCCGCTGCCTCTGCACGAACGCTGTCCATAAACAGATCTGCTCCCGCCAGAGTCATCATCTCAAACAACATATCCAGCACATACCACAAAACGAAGCTTCCGGATTTTCGGATCCACCCAAGACTCATCATCGCTTTCGGAAGTGCTTTTGCCAAAATCTCCAAAGGCGCATCTGCTACGGCTGCCACCATAAAAAACAGAAAAACACTTCGCATGGAGTCATAGCGGAATCCGAACAATTTCATAATAAATCCGCCAATCACGGATTCCAGAAAAACGACCGGAAGCGCCACTGCCAGAAACAGCGCCGCCCCGATCAAAACTGATACGATTTTTGACTTTTTCATAAGATTTCGTATTTTCTCAATTTCCCTCTTTGCTTAACTGGATGCACAGTTTGCCGCATCAATCGCAAGTACCAGCATCAGTGCCATAATTTCATCTGCAGAATCTGCAATGTCAATTACATAAGTATCTCCCCAGTGGAAAATCTCTTTGGAAATATGCATCACCGGGACACCGCCTGCGAAGGCATCGTATTCCCAGCCTATCATGTTTCCCTCGACCTGCCAGCCTTTGTAGTCCACTGTATATTTAGGGCGGAGCAGTGTCAGTTTCTTGGAGACCGTACCATAAAACTGGCCTTCTGCGTAGACTTCAAAGGTCGGGAGAAAATGCAGCAGTTTCTCCTGAACCATACCGATCTCATTTTGAGCGGCATCATAAACTCTGAGCCGGTGTCCGATCGAGAAAAAATCTCCTTTCACAAAATAACGGACATTCCCATATTCATCATAAATATCATAGGTATCCGTCCATGAAAATACTCTTTGTTTGATTAACAGTTTCATCCCTTTTCTCCTCTACTGCCTTCTTTTTCGCATTACATAATTGGTCAGCAAAATTCCCTGCCTTTCCACCTGCTGGGCACGGATCACCTCATAGCCTCTGGCCTCAAAAAACGTCCGGGCCGTAATGGAAGCATGGGTTTCAAATACGTCCGCTTCCGATTCTCCTTCCAGGGCATCGCAGATCGCCTCAGCTATCCCCTGTCTCTGGAACTCCCTGTGCACATACAGGCGGTCCAGATACCCGGTTTCGTCCATATCTCCAAAACCGGCAATCCTGCCGTCCCGTTCAGCAACGAGTGTCCTGTGCTTTAAAAAGGACTGGTTCCATGCATGCAGATCACGCTCTTTTGGAGCCCAAACATCCAGCTGTTCCTTAGTATAATCAGCCGCATTGACCGTATGTACTGTATCATAGAAAAGCTGTGCCAGCGTTTCGGCATCCTCCTCCCGGTATGGGCGAAGCCGCAGGGCTTCCTTTTTCTTACCGGAAAGCAGCATTTCCTTAACCCGGCGCTGATCCATTTCTTCCAGTACAAAATCCGCATCCGGCGTCTCTTCTTTCGGGGAAATATTGGACCGGATATAAAATGTGTCGATGCCGGCTTCTTTTGCTCCTCTAATATCGCAGATGCCATCATTTCCAATCATGACAGCCTCTTCTCTTTTGAGCTCTTCCTTTTCGAGAAGGATCTCAAAAAAACGTCGGTCCGGCTTTTTGACTCCATAGGAGGAAGAAATATAAATCCCGTCAAAATACCGGAAAATATCAAGTGCCTTCATCTCATACGCTGTGAATATCCGCTGAGCATTGGACAATAGATAAAGGGACCCTCCGGAGGCTTTTAAAGCCTCCAGAAGTTCCCGTGTCCCATCATAAAGCCGGATATACTCTGTCGTAAGGACTCGGAAAAACTGACCGGCATACACCGCAGTCTCTTTTAGGACATCTGCCCCTTTCCGGCGGAATAATTCCAGAAAGACGTCCTCGATCTGAAGCTCCGGAAAGCTTTCATGGCTGTCGTGGCGCAATGCCTCTTTTTCCGCTTCCTGTGTCAGCTCCCGGTATGTTTGCCGAAGCTCTTCAGCCGTATAAAATGCTCCATAATACCCATAAAACAGAGCCATTTTTTCCCACACTTCTATTTTAGTCTCATCCGTGTGAATGTCAACCAATGTTCCGTATAAGTCAAAAATATAAGTCTGATACATCATTCTTTCCTCTTTATCATCTGTTTTACTGTTAGAACAGATTTCCCACTGTTCTTGGGAACAACAGTGTATCCCGGATGTTGGATACTCCCGTCACATACATCAGCATCCGGTCAAAACCAAGGCCGAATCCGCTGTGCGGTACACTTCCGTATTTTCTTGTATCCAGATATGCCTGATATTCTTCCAACGGCATTCCGCGCTTTTCCATCGCAGCAACAAGTTTTTCCACATCCGCTTCCCTCTCGCTGCATCCGATGATCTCTCCGATCCCCGGAACGAGCAGATCCGTTGCGGCAACTGTTTTCCCGTCCGGATTCTGTTTCATATAAAAGGCTTTGATATCAGCCGGATAGTCTACTACAAACACCGGCTTCTTTAAATATTCTTCCGTCAGGTATTTCTCATGCTCGGTCTGAAGATCGCATCCCCATTCTACCGGATACTGGAATTCTTTTCCCGATTTCTGCAGAATCTCCACTGCTTCCGTGTAGGTCATCCGTCCAAAGTCACTTTCAAGTACAAGGTTCAGCTTCTCGATCAGCCCTTTGTCCACCCACTGATTGAAAAACTGAATCTCATCCGGGCAGTGCTCCATGACATCCCGGATAATCGATTTAATAAAGTCTTCGCCAATCTCGATAATATCATCGATATCCGCAAAGCAGACTTCCGGCTCCACCTGCCAGAATTCCGCCGCATGACGTGTCGTATTGCTGTGCTCCGCGCGGAAGGTCGGGCCAAACGTATAGATTCTTCCAAGACCCATGGCCGCCATCTCACCTTCAAGCTGTGCAGAAACCGTCAGACCTGCTTTGGTTCCGAAAAAGTCGTCTTTAAAATAGCTTTCTTCATCCCGATAGGCACTACCGTTTTCCGCCTTCGCATCCCACGGCTGTGTGGTAACACGGAACATTTCCCCTGCTCCTTCACAGTCGCTTCCCGTAATAATCGGGGTATGGACATATTTATATCCGTTTTTATGAAAATAGTCGTGAACCGCATAGGACAGCTGATCACGAACCGCAAACAATGCCTCAAAATATCTCGTGCGCACACGAAGGTGCGGAATCGTCCTCAAAAACTCTACCGTGTGGCGCTTTTTCTGAAGAGGAAAATCAGACGGGCAATTACCAAGCACCTCAATCGTCTGAATCTGAATTTCATAACCGTTGCGCTCGGATTTGACAAAAGAACCGACTGCCTTTAACGCTGCTCCCACATTGAACGCATTTTTATTTACTTCCACTTCATTCTTGTCAATCACCAACTGGATATTATTCAGACAAGTACCATCGTTCAATTCAATAAAGGAAACGCTTTTGGAATTTCTGGCAGTTCTCACCCACCCGCAGACTGTAACCGAAGTATCAACATAGCTTTCGGCGTCTGTCAATAGTTTTTTGATGTCAATATGCCTCATCTTTTTCACCCTCTTTTCTTGTTTTGTGTGTAAATGTAGATATTATATACACACTTTTTTGAAAAGTCAAGATGCCTTTTTAATTATTTAGAATTCTCCTGTTCCAGCTCATTCTGAGAAAACTCTGGTAGATTCCGTGGCAAGAGGAAATCATCGATGGTCTCTTTCTCCCGGAATACCTTTGAATGTATAAACAGACCATATACCAGGAAAAGTGCAATCGTACTAACAACTTCTTCAGTCATTGAATTCGATGAAGAAGTTGCTGAAGTGGACGAAAAAAGTTTATATATCACTTGATTATTAAGGAAATGAATTGCTGTGCAAATCCATATATTTTGGGTTTTTAGATAAACATATCCTAAAAATATACCAATCAAAACACAGAACAAGATTTGATCAACGATATCAAATATAGGTGTTGATGAATGATAGCGAAATAAAATCATAGGAAGATGCCAGATCCCCCATATTACTCCTGTCAAAATGATTCCTTTTTTCATGCCAAACTGTTTTTGCATCTGTGGTTGAATGAACCCACGCCAACCATATTCTTCTCCAAAAAACGGAAGAAAGGCAAAAAAGAAGTTAATAGCCATTATAGGAAGGGTCGAAGGCAGATGACTGTATATTTCCATAAAAATCCGAAATGCCTGGCGGTTTCCGGTAAAATAATCGAAAACAGTTTGAATCAAACAGACACCTGCCTGAAGGAGTAGAAATAAAAACAAATAAAAGAATATTGTTTTAACATTTGATTTGCAACACAAACCGTAAGCATTTTTTACCTCAGTTGATTCCAGGAAAAGAGCAAGATAAAAGATTAGCATGCCAAGATAAAACAGAATACTCAACACAGATTTGATTAAAAAAATCGGGAATGGCAGACACTCCAAAACAGTACCTGCAATCAGCAGGATATCCATAGCAAAGACAGCTTTGCATACATACTTAGGAAATCGGGAACTTTTATGTGGCGAAATCCAAAATACTAAAAATGTCACAGTAGCTGGAATCATCATTTGAAGTTCACCTAATAAGGAGGTCGTCTTGCGGAAGTACAATGCAAATCCCATACTAACTCCATTAAGCGTGGTAATGACGGTCAGCAGTAATAAAAACAAAGAAATATTTTTTCGCTTAGAGACAATTTTCATATAATTGCCCTCCCAATGAAAATATTACTACAAATAATATATCATGCAAAATAGAATATACAATACAAATCAAGAATAATTAATTGTGGTCTAAAATAATATTTTAAAGTTTAGTCATACTATCCTCAGTCTTTGAAAAAACACGAAAAATAGTATCCATCTTCTGAAAAACATACTTCTTCGCCTTTTGATGCATAGTATTCCTGAATACATTTTACCGCATTCTCTCTTGCTTCCTCTGTCAGACAGCATTCTCCCGGCGGAATGACGCAGGCGGTCTCCTCATTTTTATACCCCACATGAACCCGCGTACCGCTCTCTTCCAATATACCATTTAACAAAACAATATCCTGATACTTGATCATTTTATCCGCCCCGTTTCTATTGCTCTTTATCTCTTCTTTTATGTACTGCATCCGATGTTTCTAACAATTCCTGATACCGGAAACACGTTTCCTTGTGGTCATTGATGATGCCGCATGCCTGCAGATGGGAGTAAACGGTCACCGAACCCATATATTTTAATCCCCGCTTTTTCAGATCTTTACTGATCCTGTCAGATAAGCCGTTTCTGGCTGGAACCTCTCCTTTCTGATGCCCGGTATACAGATATGTTTTCCCTTTTGTGAAACTCCAGATATAATCAGAAAAAGTACCGAACTCTTCCCTGATCTTCTGAAAGCATTTGGCATTATGGATCACCGCCTCGATCTTTCTCCGGGAGCGGATCATACCTTCGGTTCCCATAATCCTTTCAATATCTGCCTCTCCGTATTCTGCCACTTTATCAAAATCAAAGGAATCAAAGCAGGCACGGAAAATTTCCCGCTTCTGAATCATCATATTCCAGTTCAGTCCGCACTGCATGACTTCCATCATCAAAAACTCAAACTGCTTCTGGTCATCCCGGAGCGGGACACCCCATTCTTCATCGTGATACTTCATCATTTTCTCATTGCACATACACCAGCCGCAACGCTCCATGCCATTCACCTCACCTTTATTGATGATCATAATCTCGCTTCCTATCTCTCTCGATGTACATACATCCTCGTCATCTCTTCTTCTCCGTCTCCCTGCACCATACAGTAGAATTCCCATCCATACCGTTCATAAAAGGAGTCATGGTCTGTGATGAGATAGAGCGTATCGATACCTTTTTCTTTCATGTCCCGGCAGACAGTCTCCAGCATCTTTCCTGCAATCCCGCGGCATCGAAATTCTTCTTCCACGTATACCGCGCAGACATTTGGCGTCAGATCTTTTCTATCATGGAAATCATTTTCAATCACTCCGATTCCACCGATGATCTGTTCTTCTTTTACAGCCAGATACCACTGCGGCACCGGATTTTCACTGTTCAGACTTTCTTCTATGCTTTCCAGATATGCATCCACCGGAACATTCCATTTTTCATGAAACCACTGTGCTGCTTTCTGCTTCCACTGCGGTTTCTCTCTTAAATTCATGATATGGTACTCACACATCGTTTTTCTCTCCCATGTTTCACTTTACTTCTATTGTTTTTTCAGATAGTTTTGCGTGTATGCACAAACGGCAAAGCATTTCCCGCACAGGTCTGTATCAATTCCGGTGCTGGCGTACATAATCTCTTTCTGCTTCTGATAGCATCGGTTGACATCGACAATCTCTTCCCGCTCCATTCCTGCACTCCAGAGGGTTCCTTTCAGTGCTCCTGCCGGACAGTGCTGAACACAAAGTGAACATCCGCCGCATCTGGATTTCTCCATCGGCTGTGCACATTCTAAAGGCGCATCCGTCAAAAGGGAGGAAATCCTGATAGCTGAACCATATTCCGGCGTCACCAGCAGGCAGTTCTTCCCGATCCATCCAAGCCCCGCCCGGACGGCCACTGTTTTATGCGGAATCTCAGAACGGTTTTCTTCATCTACTTTTACCCGGTCTGTTGTCTGCGCCCAGGCATTGTACCCCTGTTCTTTCAGAAATGTTTCCCCCGCCGTTACAATCGTATTTAATTTCGCATTTAAGCTTCCATACAGCTCATAATATTCTTTTGTCGGAGCTGTTTTTAAATCCTCAATGACATGCTTCGGGATGGGAACCGCAACTGAAATCCCTGCCAGAAAACGGCACACCTGAACCGGGCGCATATCCCCGATTCCGACCAGCGCTGCTCCCTGTTCATAAAGCACCTGTTTCACCTGTTCTGTGATATTCATAGCTCTCACCTTCCTGTGCCGGATCAGTTAGTTTAGGGTAGAATTACTGATTATATAAAATGCCTCCTGGCTTGGCTGAACTTTCTTCTCTTTCGGCTCAAACATCTGATCAAACTCTTCGATTTTATCCATATCGATTTCAAAAGCCGGACTTTCTCTGTAGTACCATGTTCTTCCATCCAGCACTCCCGGTTTTAACTCTTTTACCATCATTCCGGTCGGGAAGATCCCGCCTTCCAGACAGACAGAAAACCGTTTACAGCTCTTAAATCCACGAGATACGTAATTATTCGGATCTCCCATAATGACAATCACATCATAGCCCATTTTTTCCGCAATCTCAAAGGAAGCTTCCAGAAGCTGTTTCCCGATTCCTTTTCTCTGGTACTCAGGAAGGACACTGAGCGGGCCGAATGTCAGCACTTTCTTTTCCTCGCCCGATTCATCTGTCAGCCTTGCAATTGTATACATGACATTTGCCACGATCCGGCCGTCCAGCTCGGCAACCAGATCCAGTTCCGGCACAAAGTCCTCATGAGCTCTGAGTTCATGTGCTACATAATGTTCCGAACATCCCGGAACATACACATTCCAGAATGCTTCCCGGATCAGATTTTCCACCTCTTTATAGTCCTGTTTT
>CAUWJP010000013.1:0-75423 GCA_963559135.1 uncultured Sellimonas sp. | reverse complement strand
ATAACAAAAAGAATCCCGCATTTATGCGGATTCTGGCATTTCGCAAATGCCTAATTACATAAACATAGAAAGGAGCTTGACTTATGATCTACTTTATGATTGCAGCAGTTATGATACCAGTAGCTGGAAAAATGTATTTGGTAAAAAGGAAGGAGGACATTGCTTCTTTTTGTGAACGAAAAAATGCAGATTTGTTTGTAAAAAGATTATTAAATAGGAAAAACGTCCATTTTATAGATGAAATAGATACCATGGCGTCGGTTGTACTTTCAGAAAGCAGCAGTCGGATTCGAGCACAGGATCTGGATTATTATTGCTCGCATTTGATAGAGGAAATATATGCTTCATCTAAGGATGTTCTTTCAAAATATACAGCTGCCAAGGGAGTACGTTGTATGCTCTGTTGCTTATCTCAGTACGCAAAAGAGGGGATTTTTCAAGATGATTATGAAACAATTCGACCTGTCTTAACACATGCAAAAACGGCATATGAAGAGGCTTTGGGAGATAAAAAAGAATGTATGTTTCAATGTTTTGCGTCAGAATTACCTGGATAGATTATTTTCTATATATAAGGAAGATATACAGAAGGAGAAAAGGAACTATGAAAAATGATATTTTAAAGACAGAATACTCAGAGCGGTTTGATGATATTCGGAAAAAGATGATGGAAGCATCTTTTCACAAATACGGGCCGTTGAAGGATAACTACGGAAAGTACAAATGTATGGATGCTATTAAATGTCTTGAGCTTCGACTTCAGAAATATAAGGAGACCGGTAATACTGAATTTTTAGCAGACGTTGCAAATTTTGCTATGATCGAGTTTATGTATCCCGCAAAAGAAGGCGCCCATTACACCCCAACAGATGACGGATCCTGCGATATTTCCGGTTTTTCGATTAACGAGATCAGAAATTTTGATTCATAAGCCGCAAGTTAGCGGCTTTTTAAACGCATCTTTTGATCTTCCATATTTCTTTTGTAACTCAAAAGTAAAAATGGAAAGGAGAACTATATGATTCAAATTAATGGATTATTCGGTGATCAGGATCACATCATTACGGAAACAAAGGGAATGTTCTCAATTGTGGAACACACCCGGGATTTAACGGTATCTCCAATGACGGCAATGATGGAATACTACATGTCGAAAATGGAAGTACGAAGAAAGCAGATTCTATGCGAGATGAACGGTGAAAAAGGAGTTATTGTACAGGCCGGTGCAATGCAGTGGATGGCTGGTGATATCAACGCAACAACTGGTGTTAAAGGTGTGACCGACTTTGTAGGTAAAGTTGCAAAAGGATGGGCTACGAAAGAAAGCGTTATTAAGCCGGAATATGTTGGAAGCGGTCACTTAATGCTGGAACCGACCTATAAGTACCTGCTGCTGGAAGAGGTATCTGACTGGGAAGGAGGCTTAGTCCTGGATGATGGCATGTTTCTTGCGGCAGAAAATACGGTAAAATTGAGAATTCAGGCACGTACAAATTTATCTTCGGCATTTCTTGGAAACGAAGGATTGTTTAATTTGAAGTTGACCGGTCATGGAGCAGTGGCACTGGAATCCAATGTTATGCGTTCACAATTAGTGGAAATAGTATTAGATCACGATGTTTTGAAGGTGGACGGAAACATGGCTGTTTGTTGGTCTGGAAGTCTGGATTTTACAGTAGAGCGTTCCGGTAAAACATTAGTGGGTTCAGCAGTAAGTGGCGAAGGATTGGTGAACGTATATCGTGGCACAGGAAAAGTGTTGTTAAGTACGTTGGATGACAGTTCATCTTTGTTTGCATCAACAAATACGAAATCCATAAAACACGAATAATAAGAGATCAACATATCAAGGCGCATGATGGAAGTGGGCGGTTCATTGGATAAAATTTGAGATAAAGCAGAAGATAAGCTGCAATCTTGACTAAACAATGACAAGAAATAGAGAAGGAATTTACGCACCTTTTCAGGTGACCAAAACAGGAACTGATTGGAACAAAAAAATTGAAATCTTCCATATTATAGTTGACAGATGCATTACAGCAAATATGTGGTGCTAAAGTCTGGTTTATGTTCATAAATTTGGAATACCGGGAGGTGTGATATATCGCAAAGAATACTACTCCAATCAATATTATTGTTTACTTACCAAAAACTGAAGATGGAAAGAAAGAACTGAAAGAACGGGTGGCGAGTGTACATGCAGATATGGTCAAGCAACACCTGGATCAGTTAAGCTGCCCTATGGAACAAAAATTACGGCTGCTTGAACAAATTATTGAGGCAAGGAAAGTATAATAGCTTCCCTTGCCTTTCCTTTTTTAAAGAAGATGCTTGAAATGGTTTTCCCAAGTCGATTTAAACATTCGTTTTTTATCTGCCTCCCATTCACTGTATGTTTTTGGCGATATATTAAGAAGGCGTGCAAATTCCTTTTTCTTTAAGTTGTGGCTTTCGCGGTAGGCGCGAAGAGTAGTTCCTTGTCCTTTATATAGGAAGGAATTGAAATCATCTAACAGGTCTTCTGTGGGAATGTGATAAAATTGAGCTAGTTTTTCCATAATTTCCACCGGATAATAATCAACATCCCCCGTTTCGTAAGAAACATAGAGTGTTCTGGAAATCCCAATCTGCTCTGCAACTTCTTTCTGTTTCAACTCCATATGGTATCGACACCAGCGAAGCCGATCAGGAACATTTTGAATCTCGTCGTAGTTATGGTACCGCTGACTGAAATTTATGGCATCTGAAACTTTACAAGTATGGAGTGGTCGGAAGGAATGAATGCATAACGGAGCATACTGTATGTTGCTACCTTCTGATTTACACATTAGATAGCTGTTGTCAGAAAAACGGGATATTTTCTTCCAGCGTGCAGTCGATTCAGCAGAAAGAGTACTTTGAGGAATCAATGACGCCATGGCGAGAGAATAGCATTTTCGATGCAGCGTGCGGCGTAGGTGGCGAGGCGGACGCCTTTATCCGGATTGAATGTCATGACAGCTTTGATCAGTCCGATGGTTCCGATGGAGATCAGATCCTCGGTATCTTCGGATAGATGCTGGTATTTTTTGACCACATGTGCTACAAGGCGCAGATTATGTTCAATCAGGATGTATTTTGCTTCCAGGTCTCCCTCGGTATATTTCTGCATATAATATTGTTCTTCGTCGGCAGTGAGGGGCTGTGGAAATGATTTCAAGGGAATACGCACCTCTTAACATGTTTGCTATCAGTTTATGAGAAAGCAGGATTTTTTGTGCTTTTCCCAAATAAGAATTGACATTTAGGGACGAAGAGACTACCATGAAAATAAAGATCTGAAAACTCACATGCCGGTTCCGGCAAGATCAGGGATTCACCTGGACATTTCAAATGGGAAAATCAGAAAAAGAAATATGGGATTTGCAATGGTAAAATCAGCAGTAATGGATGGGCTGACGGTGCGAGAAGTCTGCGTGGAGGCAGATACAGGGAGCGGGCTCCCGGTTTTCCACATGGTAGGCTATTTGTCTTCGGAAGTAAAAGAGGCAGGAGAACGTGTGCGGACGGCAATCCGGCATACAAGAGCTCGTCTGCAGCCGCAGAGAATGGTGGTCAATCTTTCGCCGGCGGATATCCGAAAGACCGGCTCCTCTTTCGACCTTCCGATTGCGGTAGCTCTTGCCTTGTCGGCGGGGAGCATCCTGGAACGGTGTGAAAAGAGAGTACTTTTCATCGGGGAACTGAGCCTGGATGCCAGAATAAGAAAGGTGAGAGGAATCCTGCCGATTGTCTCTTATGCCAGAGAGAATGGATACGAAATCTGTGTCATACCATGGGAAAATGAAACGGAAGGAAAACTGGTCTCCGGAATCGAGGTGATTGGTGTTGCCACACTTTCTGAAGTATGGGATTTTCTGGAAACAGGGAAACGGCCCTGTGGGAGACATCCGGTAGTAAGAGTGCATGAGAGGACAGAGACGGAGCTGGATTTTGCAGATATAAAGGGACAGAAAGCATTAAAACGGGCATCCGAAGTGGCTGCTGCAGGTGGACATAACATTTTGTATATCGGTCCTCCAGGGTCAGGAAAAACAATGGCGGCGCAGCGGATTCGTACCATTCTGCCGGATCTGGACGCCCGGACAGGGATGGAGACGACGACAATCTACAGTACGGCAGGACTTCTGGATGAAGCACAGCCCCTTCTTATCCGCCCGCCATATCGGGAAGTCCATCATACGGTGACAAAAGCAGCACTTCTTGGAGGCGGCAGATATCCGACACCGGGAGAACTAAGTCTTGCTCATGGAGGAATTCTTTTCCTTGATGAGCTTTCTGAGTATCAGAGAACAGTATTGGATGCACTAAGAGAACCGTTGGAGACAAAGCAGGTACGGATAACGAGGAAGAAAGGTACCTATATCTTTCCGGCGGATGTGCTGGTCGCCGCAGCCATGAATCCTTGCCCATGCGGGAATTATCCGGATCTGGAGCGCTGCCGCTGTACGCCTGGGGAGATTCACCGGTATTTGAGCAAGGTCAGTCAGCCGTTTTTAGACCGGATGGATATCTGCATTGAGACACCGAAAATTTCCTACCGGGAACTGACCTGTGAAAAGAAAGAAGAATCTTCCGAAACAATCCGGGCAAGGGTAATTCGGGCCAGAGAAATCCAGAGTGAGAGATATCGGGGCAGGGAGATACTAACAAACAGCAGAATGGGGCAGCAGGAACTCGAGGAGTTTTGCCATTTAGAAGTTAAAGAGAAGCAGATGATTAAACGTGCGTTTGAGCGCCTGAATTTAACGGCACGAACCTACTACAGGACATTGAAAGTGGCGCGAACCATTGCAGACCTGGAAGAGAGTGGACGGATCCGGACGACTCATCTTGCGGAGGCAATCAGCTACCGAATGGTAGACCAGACGATATGGGGGAATCAGAAACGATGAAGGAAGAAAAAGAATATGTATTCTGGCTTGCGTGTATTCAAGGAATCTCCTCCGCAAAAAAGAGGCTGTTGCAGGAGACATTTGGCTGTGCAAAAGCAGTCTATTATATAGAAGAAACAGGGCGCGAATCGTGTTGGTTTCTGACAAAAAAGGAGAAGGAGATTCTCAAAGAGCAGCAGAAGGAAGTAGTTCTGGATGAACGGAGAAGAGACTGGGAGAAGGCGCAGAAAAAAGGGATCATGATTACATGCTGGACTGACAGTGCCTATCCGGAAAAACTTTCCCGGATCGCGCAGCCGCCATATGCGCTGTTCGGTGCAGGAAATGACTGCTTTGCCTTTGATGGAGTGACCGCAGCGATTGTTGGGGCAAGGGAGGCAAGCGCCTACGGCAGACAAATGGCTTATGAGTTTGGTAAGGAATTGGCGAAAGCCGGCATGAAAATCATCAGTGGCATGGCAAGAGGAATCGACACTGAAGGACTGAAAGGAGCGCTGGGGGAAGGCCAGGGACACTGCGCAGTGCTTGGATCCGGGCCGGATGTCTGTTACCCAAAGGACAATCTGCGTCTTTACAGGAAACTTTGGGAAGAAGGAAAAATTCTCTCGGAATATCCACCGGGTACGCCTCCTCTTGCATGTAATTTTCCTCCAAGGAACCGGATCATCAGTGGACTTGCCGATCTGGTTCTCGTGATGGAAGCAAGAAAAAAGAGCGGATCTTTGATCACAGCGGATTTTGCATTGGAACAGGGAAAAGACGTGTATGCCCTGCCTGGACCAGTGACAAGTGGCCTGAGCATGGGATGCCACCAGTTGATCCGGCAGGGTGCAGGTATCCTGATTTCACCGGAAGAATTCCTGTGTGATTTGCCGTATAAATTGCAGAAATCGCTCATAGAATTCAGTAAAAATTCAAGTGAAAATGAAATAATGCTTGAAAGTACGGAAAAATTGTTGTATAGTGTTCTGAGTTTGGAGCCTAAAAATATCCAAGAAATCGAGGATCAATTATCTCTTCCACGAGGTGAAATTATGGAGGGGCTTTTAAATCTGGAGATGAATGGATGGATCCAGGAAGTTTCAAAAAATGATTATATCCGATTGAAGTAAGATTTGAAGTTGGATGGAGGAATAAGAATTATGGCACGTTATCTGGTGATTGTGGAGTCACCTGCGAAAGTAAAGACGATCAAAAAATTTCTGGGAAGCAATTATGTGGTAATGGCATCCCAGGGACATGTGCGGGATCTGCCGAAAAGCCAACTCGGCATTGATGTAGAGCATGATTTTGAACCAAAGTATATTACTATTCGCGGCAAAGGAGAGATCCTTGCACAGCTTCGCAAAGAGGTCAAGAAGGCGGACAAGATTTATCTCGCAACTGACCCTGACCGCGAAGGAGAGGCAATTTCATGGCATTTGACCAAGGCGCTGAAGCTGGAAGGAAAAAAGGTTTACCGGATCAGTTTCAACGAGATTACAAAGAATGCGGTCAAGGAGTCTATTAAGAATGCTCGTGAAATCGACATGAATCTGGTTGACGCGCAACAGGCAAGAAGAGCGCTTGACCGGATCGTAGGTTATAAGATCAGTCCTCTTCTGTGGAAGAAGGTAAAACGGGGCTTGAGTGCGGGCCGTGTACAGTCTGTGGCACTCCGCATTATAGCAGACAGAGAGGCGGAGATTGATGCGTTCATACCGGAAGAATACTGGACACTGGACGCAGTTTTAAAGGTGCAGGGAGAGAAGAAACCTCTGCGTGCCAAATTTTACGGAACAAAAACTGAAAAAATGGTGATACGTTCCGCCGAAGAAGAACAGAAGATCGAAAAAGAACTGGAGAATGCCAGTTTTGAAGTCGCAGAAGTCAGAAAAGGAGAGCGTACTCAGAAGTCACCACTTCCGTTTACGACCAGTACCTTGCAGCAGGAGGCATCCAAGGTGCTGAACTTTGCGACGCAGAAGACAATGCGGATTGCGCAGCAGCTTTACGAAGGAATCGATATCAAGGGCCAGGGAACGGTCGGTATCATCACCTATCTCCGTACGGATTCCACCCGTGTTTCTGAGGAGGCAGAGCGCCTGGCAAGAGATTATATCTCCTCTGTTTACGGCTCGGAATATGTTGCGGATACAGATAAGAAAAAAGACAGCGGGAAAAATATCCAGGATGCCCATGAGGCAATCCGTCCTACGGATATTTCAAGAATACCGGCCACGCTCAAAGAGTCGCTTTCCAGAGACCAGTTCCGTTTGTACCAGCTGATCTGGAAACGCTTTGTAGCAAGTCAGATGCAGCCGGCGAGATTTGAGACGACATCCGTAAAGATTGACGCTGGTGATTATCGGTTTACTGTTGCGGCGTCCAAGATTGCGTTTGACGGATTCCGTTCGGTCTATGTACAGCCAGATGATGAGAAGGCAGAGAATAATGTCCTGCTCAAAGGACTGGATGAACATTCTGTCCTGACAAAAGAGGACTTTGAAAAGAAGCAGCACTTTACACAGCCGTCGGCACACTATACGGAGGCATCTCTTGTAAAGGCGTTGGAGGAACTGGGAATCGGACGGCCAAGTACGTATGCTCCGACCATTTCTACGATTATAGCAAGACGTTACGTTGCAAAAGAAAATAAAAATCTTTATCTGACAGAGCTTGGGGAAGTGGTCAACAATATGATGTTGAAATCCTTCCCGAGTATTGTGGATGTGAACTTTACAGCGAATATGGAAGGACTTTTGGACCGGGTTGCGGAAGGCAAAGTACAGTGGAAATCGGTAATCAGCAACTTCTATCCGGATCTGGAGGAAGCGGTAGAAGTAGCGGAAAAAGAGCTTGAGGAAGTTAAGATTGAAGACGAGGTGACCGATGTCATCTGTGAAGAATGCGGACGGAATATGGTTATCAAATACGGTCCTCATGGAAAATTCCTTGCATGTCCGGGATTCCCGGAATGCCGCAATACGAAGCCATATCTGGAGAAGGCAGGTGTATCCTGTCCGAAATGTGGTAAGGATGTGGTGATCCGCAAGACAAAGAAGGGAAGACGCTACTACGGATGTGAAGATAATCCGGAGTGTGATTTCATGTCCTGGCAGAAGCCTTCCGACCAGAAATGCCCGAAATGCGGCAGTTATATGGTGGAAAAGGGAAATAAACTTGTATGCTCAGATCCTGCCTGCGGATATGTTGAAAAAAAAGAAAAAAAATAATTTCCGGAATTTATTGATAACATGGAAATTGTATGATAATATTAAAATATGAGCCGCATATTCTATAATTTGTTCGTACAATTACTTGGAACAACGTCATGAATTTGAATGGAGGAAAATTATGAGTGTACAATTATTGGATAAGACGAGGAAAATAAACAAATTGCTTCACAATAATAATTCCAGTAAAGTTGTTTTCAATGATATATGTGAAGTGCTTACAGAAATTCTGAATTCGAATATCCTCGTGGTAAGTAAAAAAGGAAAAGTTCTGGGAATCAGTAAAAAAGATGAGATCCGCCCGTTAACAGAACTGATCGATGGAGAAGTAGGCGGACATATTGATTCCATGCTGAACGAACGTCTGTTAAGTGTTCTGTCAACAAAGGAAAATGTCAACCTCCAGACACTGGGATTTGACGCGGAAACAGCGAAGGGATATCAGGCGATTGTTTCCCCGATTGAGATTGCAGGAGAACGGCTTGGAACTCTGTTTATCTACAAACAGGATGCAGAATATGAGATTGATGATATTATTCTCAGTGAGTATGGTACAACGGTAGTCGGACTTGAGATGCTCCGTTCTGTCAATGAAGAGAATGCAGAGGAGACGAGAAAAGAACATATTGTTCAGTCGGCTATCAGCACGCTTTCCTTCTCAGAACTGGAAGCGATCATCCATATTTTCGATGAGCTTGACGGTATGGAAGGAATTCTTGTCGCGAGCAAGATTGCGGACAGGGTTGGAATCACAAGATCGGTCATTGTAAATGCGCTTCGTAAATTTGAAAGTGCAGGTGTGATTGAATCCAGATCTTCCGGAATGAAGGGAACTTATATTAAAGTGGTGAATGATTATGTGTTCACGGAACTTGAGAAGATCAAAAAAGAAAAGCAAAAATAAAAAAGACATTGAACAGTAGGATATGCAAAAAGAAAGGGAGCGTCAGTACACTGAGGCTCCCTTTTAGGAAAGGAGAAATAAGAATGTACGAAGACGGAGCTGCAGTGTTACAGATGAAAAAGGTGTTTCTGAAAGATGAGAAATATAACCGGAAAAAATATATGACTCGTATCAAAACCTATGATCCGCAGAATGAAGAGATGACACTTTATACAAGCCGGGGAGATGTGGACGAGTTTTCTCTGGATGCTGTATACGAGTGTATTTTTGAAGTAAAAGAAGGAAGGTTCGGCTGTGAGGGAGTCATCCGGAAACGATTCCGCGTCCAGGAGAAGGACCAGGTTGTATTCCGGATTCAGAATGGATTTTATAAAGTTTAAACAGACAGAATTATAAACGAATTATAAAGAATGAGAATGGATGTTGACAAATAAAATAGAGAGTGCTATTTTATTACTAGAGTGTTTTAGCACTCTAGTTCAATGAGTGCTGATAAGTTGATAGACAATAAAGGAGGAACAATCATGAAATTAGTACCATTAAGTGACAGAGTTGTATTAAAACAGATGGAAGCAGAAGAGACAACCAAATCAGGCATCGTGCTTCCGGGACAGAATAAAGAGAAACCGCAGCAGGCAGAAGTCATCGCGGTAGGACCGGGAGGACTGGTAGACGGAAAAGAAGTGGAAATGAAAGTTTCTGTTGGAGATAAAGTCATTTATTCAAAATACGCAGGTACAGAAGTAGAGCTTGACGATGTGGAATACATCATTGTAAGACAGAGTGACATCCTCGCAGTGATCGAAGCTTAAATTCAGATTGACAGACAATATATTTTTAGAATAAACAGATTATGGAGGGATTAGAAATGGCTAAGGAAATCAAATATGGAGCAGAAGCCAGAACAGCGCTGGAAGCAGGCGTTAATAAACTTGCTGACACAGTCAGAGTTACACTTGGACCAAAAGGAAGAAACGTTGTACTTGACAAATCATTCGGTGCACCGCTGATTACAAACGATGGTGTAACAATCGCAAAAGAGATTGAGCTGGAAGACGCATTTGAAAACATGGGCGCTCAGTTGATTCGTGAAGTTGCATCCAAGACAAACGATGTAGCAGGAGATGGTACAACAACAGCAACCGTACTTGCTCAGGCAATGGTTCATGAAGGTATGAGAAACCTTGCTGCAGGTGCAAACCCGATCGTTTTGAGAAAGGGAATGAAAAAAGCAACAGATCTTGCAGTAGAAGAAATTGCAAAGATGAGCAGTAAAGTAAAAGATAAAGCACAGATTGCAAGAGTTGCAGCAGTATCTTCCAGCGATGACGAAGTAGGTAACATGGTTGCAGATGCAATGGATAAAGTTTCAAATGACGGCGTTATCACAATCGAAGAATCCAAGACAATGAAGACAGAACTCGACCTAGTAGAAGGTATGCAGTTTGATCGTGGATATATTTCCGCATATATGGCAACAGACATGGATAAGATGGAAGCAACTCTGGAAGATCCATACATCCTGATCACAGACAAGAAGATCTCAAATATTCAGGAACTCCTTCCGCTTCTGGAACAGGTTGTTCAGGCAGGTGCAAGACTTCTCATCATCGCAGAGGATGTAGAAGGAGAGGCACTTACAACTCTGATTGTAAACAAACTGCGTGGTACATTCAATGTTGTAGCAGTAAAAGCTCCGGGATATGGCGATAGAAGAAAAGAGATGCTTCGTGATATTGCAATTTTGACAGGCGGAGAAGTTATCTCTGAGGAACTGGGACTGGATCTCAAAGAGACAACTCTGGATCAGCTTGGACGTGCAAAATCTGTAAAAGTACAGAAAGAAAACACAACAATCGTTGACGGTATGGGACAGAAATCTGATATCGAAGCGCGGATCGCACAGATCAAGGCGCAGATCGAAGAGACAACATCTGATTTCGATAAAGAGAAACTTCAGGAAAGACTTGCAAAACTTGCAGGTGGCGTAGCAGTAATCCGTGTTGGAGCGGCTACAGAGACAGAGATGAAAGAAGCAAAACTTCGTATGGAAGATGCTCTCGCAGCAACAAGAGCAGCTGTAGAAGAAGGAATTATCGCCGGAGGCGGATCTGCATATGTTCATGCCACAAAAGCTCTGGAAAAACTTGTATCCGAACTGGAAGGGGATGAAAAGACAGGTGCTCAGATTATCATGAAAGCACTGGAAGCTCCTCTTTACAGAATTGCAGCAAATGCTGGATTGGAAGGATCTGTCATTATCAACAAGGTAAAAGAATCTGAACCAGGAATCGGATTTGATGCATATAAAGAAGAGTATGTAGATATGGTTGCAGAAGGAATTCTTGACCCTGCAAAGGTAACAAGAAGTGCTCTTCAGAATGCCACAAGCGTTGCTTCTACTCTTCTGACAACAGAATCTGTTGTTGCCAACATTAAAGAAGAAACACCAGTGGCAGCAGCAAACCCGGGCATGGGAATGATGTAAATATAAAAAATTAGAAAACTCCTCGTAAGAGGAGTTTTCTTTTTGTGTCAGAAATGATATACTGGATAGGAATAAACAGATGGAGGAAATGTGTATGAGCGATTATTACACAGAACAATTAGTCAAAAAGAAACCGGAAGGGAAAGACGTAATTATTAAAATTCTGCTGGTATTCTGTACAGTCCTTTCCTTTTTCTTTGTTTTGTTGATGCCGTTTTTGCTGATTCTTCCGGTGCTGCTGATTGTACTGGATTACTTTATGTTTCGGAGGTTGGATCTGGAATATGAGTATCTGTATGTGAACGGGGATCTGGATATCGACAAAATCATGGGAAAACAGAAAAGAAAAAGAGTATTTTCCATGAATGTCAATGATATGGATCTGCTTGCACCGCTTGGAGCAGGAGAGCTCAACCAGTATAAAGCCAGCAAGGTACTGGATTTTAGTTCCCGTATGCCGAATGCAAAATGCTATGTGATGGTGATTACAAAAGACGGTCAGCAGACAAAAGTGATCTTTGAACCGGAGCAGGTTATTCTGGACGGTATTAGAATGTTAGCTCCAAGAAAAGTCATCCTGTAAGAGAAAAGAAAGAGTTGACATCACATATTTTTTTCGGTATCATATCTTTTAAATCAAAAACAGTCAGAGAAAGAGAGGAAAAGAAGTCATGGGTAAGATTATTGGAGAAGGTATTACGTTTGATGATGTATTACTGGTACCGGCTTATTCGGAAGTGATTCCGAATCAGGTCGATCTGTCTACACACTTGACAAAGAAGATTCAGTTAAACATTCCGATGATGAGCGCCGGAATGGATACCGTAACTGAGCATCGCATGGCGATTGCGATGGCCCGCCAGGGTGGTATCGGAATTATACATAAGAATATGTCGATTGAGGCTCAGGCTGAAGAGGTGGACAAGGTAAAACGTTCTGAGAACGGTGTTATTACAGATCCATTTTATCTGTCGCCAGAGCACACACTGGAAGATGCAAATAATCTGATGGCAAAATTCAGAATTTCAGGTGTACCGATCACGGAAAACGGAAAACTGGTTGGAATTATCACAAACAGGGATCTGAAATTTGAGACAGATTTTTCAAAGAAAATCAAAGAGTCCATGACTTCAGAAGGACTGATCACAGCTCAGGAGGGCATCACTTTAGAAGAGGCAAAGAACATTCTTGCCAAAGCCAGAAAGGAAAAACTCCCGATTGTAGATAAGGATTTTAACCTCAAAGGACTGATTACAATTAAGGATATCGAAAAGCAGATCAAGTATCCGCTTTCCGCAAAGGATGAGCAGGGACGTCTTCTTTGTGGCGCTGCAGTCGGCATCACAGCCAATTGTCTGGAAAGAGTAGAAGCGCTGGTCAATGCAAAAGTTGACGTGATCGTTCTTGACTCGGCACACGGCCATTCTGCAAACGTAATCCGTTGTGTTCGCATGATCAAGGAGAAATTCCCGGATCTGCAGGTAATCGCTGGAAACGTTGCAACTGCTGAGGCGACAAAAGCGCTGATCGAGGCAGGAGTAGATGCTGTTAAAGTCGGAATCGGACCTGGATCAATCTGTACGACACGTGTCGTTGCAGGAATCGGTGTCCCTCAGGTGACGGCAGTTATGAACTGCTATGAAGCAGCAAAAGAGTATGGCATTCCGATTATCGCAGACGGCGGTATCAAGTACTCTGGAGATATGACAAAAGCAATTGCAGCTGGAGCGAATGTCTGCATGATGGGAAGTATCTTTGCAGGATGTGACGAAAGTCCGGGAACATTCGAGCTGTTCCAGGGAAGAAAATACAAAGTCTACCGCGGAATGGGATCAATTGCAGCGATGGAAAACGGTAGCAAGGACCGTTACTTCCAGACAGATGCTAAGAAACTGGTACCGGAAGGTGTAGAAGGACGCGTCGCTTACAAAGGTACAGTGGAAGATACAGTATTCCAGCTTATGGGAGGACTTCGTTCCGGTATGGGATATTGTGGAACAAGGACAGTGGAAGAGCTGAAAGAAAACGGAAGATTTGTTAAGATTTCAGCAGCATCTCTGAAAGAAAGTCATCCACATGACATCCATATTACAAAAGAAGCACCGAACTACAGTGTCGATGAATAAAAGCATACGATGAACGACAGACCTTCTGTCCTTCTCTATGAGAGGGGCAGGAGGTTTTTGCTTTGTCCCAATAAAGAGTAAGATAAGAAAAGCTTAAGAAATTCGGATTGAAATTTTTAAAAACTGCCAAGGGTTTTTGTTTATAATAAGAGGAGGGAGAAAGAATAAAAAAGGGGAATGGTACCGTGCAAAAGAGAAGACAGAGAAGAAAAAACAGCGGAAGAAACGGACTGATGAAAGCCGGACTTACGATCCTGATCCTTCTGGCAGTCGTTCTGGGAGGAATGAGGCTTACTGGAACAGGACCGTTTTTTAATGGATATAGAGAGCTGGAAGGGGAGGCTGTGGATGCTTACCGTCCGGATATGGAAGTGGAGCTTCTAACACCGAATCCGTATTCCAGGCCGGAGACAGGGACATCGAGAATAAGGAATATTGTCATTCATTATACTGCCAATCCGGGGGCTACGGCACAGCAGAACAGGGATTATTTTGAAGGGCTCAAAGATACGCATCTAACACAGGCGAGTAGCCATTTTATTGTGGGATTAGAGGGCGAGATCATTCAGTGCATCCCGACTTGGGAGGTGGCGTATGCATCCAACAGCCGAAATGGAGATACAGTTTCCATCGAGTGCTGTCATCCGGATGAAACAGGAGAATTCAATCAGGCAACTTATGATTCCATGGTAGAGCTTTCGGCATGGCTGTGCCTGAAATTCGGTCTCACAGAGGAGGATCTGATCCGTCACTATGATGTTACTGGAAAGATCTGCCCGAAGTATTTTGTAGACTATCCGGAAAAATGGGACGAGTTTCGTGATGATGTCGGGAAAATGCTTGAAAAAATGCAGTAAACTGGTTATGATAGAAAAAGCGAAAAGGGAACAAAAGAAGTGGATGGAGGCAGCTTGATTTATGGAAAAAGAATTTGATGTAATTGCGCTGGGTGAATTGTTAATTGATTTTACAATGAACGGAATGAGCAGTCAGGGGAACCAGATGTTTGAGGCATGTCCTGGGGGAGCTCCGTGCAATGTGCTTGCCATGCTGAACAATCTTGGAAAGAAGACAGCATTTATCGGAAAGGTAGGAAAAGATCAGTTCGGATTACGGCTGAAAGATACGCTGGAACAGGCCGGCATCAATACAGAGCATCTGTATATGGATTCCGAAGTACACACAACGCTGGCACTGGTTCATACACTGGAAAATGGAGACAGAGATTTTTCCTTTTACCGGAATCCGGGAGCGGACATGATGTTGACGGAAGACGAGGTGGATGCCGAATTTCTGAAGAAGGGAAAAGTGTTCCATTTCGGGACTCTTTCCATGACACATGAAGGTGTGCGCAAGGCGACTAAAAAAGCGCTGAAAGCAGCAAAAGAGGCCAGAATGATGATTTCGTTTGATCCGAATTTAAGACCGCCTCTCTGGGACAGCATGGAAAATGCAAAGGAGCAGATTCGGTACGGACTTGAATATTGTGACATCCTTAAGATTTCGGATAACGAGATTCAGTTTATTACCGGTAAAGAAGATTATGATGAAGGCGTGCACCAGCTGACAGAGGAGTATCATATTCCGCTTGTGCTTCTGACCATGGGAGCTGATGGAAGCCGTGCTTATTATCAGGGAATGCGGGTGGAATGTCCGGGATTTTCCTGTGACACGATTGAGACGACAGGAGCAGGAGATACTTTCTGCGGAAGTGCGTTGAATTACCTTGTGGATCACGGACTGGAAAATCTTACCGAGGACGATCTGAAAGAAATGCTGACATTTGCCAATGCGGCGGCAGCTATTATTACGACAAGAAAAGGAGCGATTCGCTCCATGCCGGAACGCCAGGAAGTGGAAGCACTGATCCACAGTACGGAGGAGAGAGAATGTTAGAACGGTTTTTTCCGGATGAATATATGGCATCTACTTATATCATTCCGTTTGAAAAATTATATAAAGAAGGATATAGAGGAATTATTTTTGATATCGATAACACACTAGTTCCCCACGGGGCGCCTGCAGACGAGAGGGCAAAAAAGCTGTTTCGTGATCTGAAGAGCATGGGATATTCCTGTTGTCTGCTCTCTAACAATCAGGAGCCGCGGGTAAAAATGTTCAACGAGGAGATCGGTGTTCATTATATCTGCAATGCCCACAAACCGGCTGTGAAGAATTATCAGAAGGCCATGAGACTGATGGGGACGGACCATAAGACAACCCTGTTTGTGGGAGATCAGCTGTTCACCGATGTGTGGGGTGCTAAACGGACCGGAATCCGAAATATTCTTGTGCGTCCAATTCATCCAAAGGAAGAAATTCAGATCGTACTGAAGCGGTATCTGGAAAAAATCGTACTTCACTTTTATTTAAAAGAGAAAAAGAAACATATGTAAAGTGACCTGCCCAAGGGCCAGCTTATCTGGAAACTTTCCCTCTGAAAAGGCTGACGAGAATTTTTCGGGGAGTGGTATAATGGAAAGAGAATATACAAAAGAGGGCAGAATGATGAGTATACTGGAGTTTATTGAAAAGCAGCTAAAACACAGGTATAAGATTACAGAGATCCAATATCTGGATGACATTCATGGAGAGCCGGAACTAGTAGTAGTCCCGTTTGACAGGCAGTGCTCCATGGACACTGTGATCGGGAACATCCGAAAAAGCGGAGGACATTACAGTTCGGTCATTCTTTTTGAAGAGGACCAGGATCAGATGGATCTTGTTGTCGGGAATTTTCAGAAGAACGGACTGGATCTGATTTATATACGAGAAGACATATACGGCACGCAGTCTTTTACAAGGCTGGATTTTGAAAAACTCTGGTAAAAGAAATGGAGAAAGCGATGAAAACAGTTAAGGTCAGAAATCTTGTAATCGGAGAAGGAAAACCGAAAATCTGTGTTCCGCTGATAGGAGATGCCGTGTCTGTGCTGCAGACGGCTGAAGGTGTGAAGAAATGCAGGGCCGATCTGGCAGAATGGCGCATCGATACAGATACGGATCCGGACAATGAAAAGCAGATCCTTCAGACGGCGGAAAAGCTGAGAAGCATTCTGGGGGATATGCCGCTGCTTTTTACGTTCCGGACAAAGGAAGAGGGTGGCAGCGCGGCGATTTCGGAAGAGCGCTACCGGGAACTGAATAAAGAGATGATCTGTTCCGGACTGATTGATCTGGTGGATGTCGAGTTTTTCAAGATGAGAGCGACCGTGGAGAGCCTAGTACGGGAGGCAGAAGCACATAGAGTCCGGACAGTGCTTTCCAACCATGACTTCGCGAAGACTCCGCCGAGGGATGAGATTATCCGAAGACTGTGCGCTATGCAGGAAGCGGGTGCCGACTTGGCGAAGATCGCGGTGATGCCGCAGGCAGATCAGGACGTTATCGAACTGTTAAATGCCACATGGACGATGAAACGGCTTTATCCTACTACTCCGGTGATTACGATGTCCATGGGGGTGAAAGGGGCAATCAGCCGGATCTGCGGAGAGCTTTACGGGTCAGCTGTGACATTTGCGTCCTATGAGAAAGCATCCGCTCCAGGACAGATGCATGTGGAAGAGGTGTATGAAATTCTTGAAAAACTACATGTTTGATGCAGGTAAAAGAGAGAAATTTGTAAGAAGACTGTATTTTTCGTAACTTTCAGTTGAAAAAAGAACAGGAATCATATAAAATAAGACTTAATGAAAGTTTAGAATTAGAAAAGAATACGTTCGTATTCGTTTAAGGAGGATTTAAAGATGATTTCAGCAGGCGAATTTAGAAACGGTTTAACTGTCGAGATTGACGGAAACGTATACCAGATTCTGGAATTCCAGCACGTAAAACCAGGAAAGGGAGCAGCGTTTGTCAGAACCAAATTAAAAAATGTTATAAGTGGTGGTGTGGTTGAAAAGACTTTCAGACCAACTGAAAAATTCCCGAAAGCTCATATTGAGAGAAAAACTATGCAGTATCTGTACTCAGATGGTGATCTCTACCACTTCATGGACGGCGAGACTTATGATCAGATCGCACTGAATGAAGAGACCATCGGAGATGCTCTGAAATTTGTAAAAGAGAACGAAGAAGTGAAGATCTGCTCCTATCAGGGAGAAGTATTTGCAGTAGAGCCGCCGTTATTTGCAGAGCTTGCAGTAACAGAGACAGAGCCAGGCGTGAAAGGTGACACTGCAACAGGTGCTACAAAGCCGGCTACAGTAGAGACAGGAGCTACCGTTATGGTGCCACTGTTTGTAAACGAAGGTGATGTGCTCAAGATCGACACACGTACAGGAGAATACTTATCACGAGTATAAGAAGTCAGATGCCCCGCATGATGCGGGGCATTTCTACTGGATGGATAATTTTTATTTTGAACAGGAAAGCTTTGGCTTCTTTGCTAAAAACAGTTGCAATCTGAATTTTAAGCAAGTATAATGTACCTAATACCAAATTATTACTCATTTCATATACTCATTTTTATCAGATCAGGATCAGATCACTTCAGACTTCAGCGGGCTCGAAAGGAGCTTAAATGGAGTATCAGGTATTTTTATCAAATGTTAAAGAAAGGTTAATAGAGGAGCTGCCGGTTGATGTTCAAGTGGAGGATTACCGGGCAACAAAAAATAACGGCGAAGTGCGTCAGGGATTTTTATTCCGGAAATGCGAAGAAGAAATTTCTCCGATTGTTTATATGGAGGATTATTACGAGCGGTATCT
The DNA here is from genome assembly GCA_963559135.1 of uncultured Sellimonas sp. Lineage (GTDB taxonomy): Bacteria > Bacillota > Clostridia > Lachnospirales > Lachnospiraceae > Sellimonas. Next base: position 57,046 of record CAUWJP010000013.1, on the reverse strand, counting down.
CAGGGGGATGGAGATTAAAGGAGTAACAGATGGACTTCTGGAATGGTACAGTCAGAGTCAGAAGGTTCCGGAACCGTTGATGGAAGCAGAGCATCTGAATGACTATGATCGGATGAAGGACAAGATCGTATACCGTCTGATCAACGGAGAGAGAAACCAGAAGATGTTGAAAGAAGTTCCGCATCTTTCCTATCTGGATCTTGATATTGTATTTTGTGTGCTGTTTTCAGTTGAGAAGTACAGTGCCATTTCCATGATGATTACTAATGAACATCTGAAGATCTGGGGAGTTTCCTCAGAAGAGGTGAAGGGGGCAGCCGGACGTAATACGCCGCGCCTTCTTCCGGCGGAACTTCAGGATATTCAGAGTGTAGTCATGGAACTGCTTCCGGATTGCCGGGGAGATAGCCGTTTTTCAGGCTATATGTATGTTCTTACGAATATGCAGAGAAGCCATGGAGCAGCCGCAATTCTGTATCCGGGACTTCTGGAAATGATCGGGGAAGAATGGAAGGAAAATTTTTATATCCTTCCAAGTAGTATCCACGAAGTACTTCTTGTGCCTGAGAGCAAAAGCCCAGGCATTTGTGAGCTAAAAGATGCTGTTTACAGCATCAACCGCTCTGAGGTATCGGGGGAAGAATTCCTCTCAGATTCCGTATATTACTATAATTACAGGAAAAAGAAGCTTTGCATGTAGATATTAAAGACAGGTTATGTTAAAATAAAAAGAACTATGGATAATTTCAGAGAGACGGGAGGAGAAATGTTTTGATAACAGTAAAAAACTATGTAAAGCCCGGCACATTGGAGGAGGCATATGAGCTGAACCAGAAACGGGCCAACCGTGTCATTGGGGGAATGATGTGGATCCGTATGGGAAGAGGAAATGTCAATACCGCCATTGATCTGTCAGGACTGGGGCTTGACCAGATTACAGAGACCGAAACGGAATTTCATATCGGCTGTATGTGTACCCTGCGTCAGCTTGAGACACACAGCGGATTGAGAGAGACATTTGGAGACTTTTTTAAAGAGTGTACCAGACATATTGTCGGAGTACAGTTCCGAAATGGAGCGACGGTAGGAGGAAGTATTTTCGGAAGATATGGATTTTCGGATATTCTGACGGCATTTCTTGTGCTGGATACGAAAGTGAAGCTTTACAAAAAAGGAATCGTACCTCTTTCTGAATTTATCAGGATGGATCGTGACAGAGATATTCTGGAAAAACTGATTGTGACAAAGGATGGAAGAAGGCCGGTTTACCTCTCAGAGAGAAGAAGTCAGACCGATTTTCCGGTGCTGACCTGTGCGGCATCTGAAAAAGACGGAAAAGTCCTGCTTTCTATCGGTGCAAGACCGATGAAGGCGGATGTGACTGAGACAACGATTAATGGGATGGAACAGGCGGCTGATACCTTCACCTATGGAAGCAATATGCGTGGAAGCAGGGAATACCGGAATCATCTGGGAAGAGTTCTTGCCGGCCGGGCGAAAAAAGCGTTGGAAGAGGGGAATGTGTAGATGGAAGTACAGTTTGAATTAAATGGGAAACCAGTCCATACGGAGATCGAAGCAGGTGCAGTGCTTTTGGATGTATTAAGGGATCTTGGATGTTACAGCGTAAAATGCGGGTGCGAGACAACAAACTGCGGACTCTGCACCGTCTGGGTAGATGGAACGCCAAGACTTTCCTGCTCGATTCTGGCGGCAGGAATTGCAGGAAGGAAGATCACGACACTGGAGGGGCTTCGGGAAGAATCAGCCCGGTTCGGAGCATATCTGGCGGCAGAAGGAGCAGAGCAGTGCGGATACTGTTCCCCTGGATTTATTATGAATGTCCTTGCCATGGAGAGAGAGCTCTGCGTATCCGGACAATGTCCGGACGCGGAAGAAATCCGGGAATATCTGGCCGGAAATCTGTGCCGCTGCACAGGCTATGCGGGCCAGTTGCGTGCCGTGGAAAAATATCTGAGAGAAAGCAGGGGGTAGATCCATGAAGAAAGTAAATCAGGCGATACCAAAGATCGATTCCAAAGCACTGGTGACAGGAAAGCCGGTCTACACAGATGATCTGGCTCCGAAGGACTGTCTCATCGTAAAAGTACTGAGAAGTCCGCATGCGCATGCGCTGATTAAAAAAATAGACTCTTCCAGAGCGATGAAAGTGCCAGGCATGGTAGCAGTATTTACGTACGAAGACTGTCCGAATGAAAGGTTTACAATGGCTGGACAGACTTATCCGGAGCCAAGCCCATATGACCGTCTGATTCTCGATCAGAGAGTTCGGTTTGTAGGGGACGCCGTGGCAATTGTTGCGGGCGAGACGAAAGAAGCAGTGGAGCGCGCCATGAAGATGATCAAGGTGGAGTATGAAGTACTGACTCCACTTCTGGATTTCAGAAAGGCCAAAGACAATGATATCCTGGTACATCCAGAGGAAAACTGGAGAAGTCTCTGCGATGTCGGCGCAGACAACAGGAGAAATCTATGTGCCAGCGGAAAGGATGAAGCCGGGGATGTAGATCAGGTTCTTTCTGAATGTAAGTATGTGGTTGATCAGACTTACCATACTCAGGCAAACCAGCAGGCGATGATGGAGACATTCCGGACCTACTGTTATATGGATGTCTATGGAAGGCTGAATGTGGTATCTTCCACCCAGGTTACCTTCCACGCAAGAAGAATTCTTTCCAATGCCCTTGGAATACCAAAATCCAAGATCCGCGTGATCAAGCCGAGAATAGGAGGCGGCTTTGGAGCAAAGCAGACCGTCGTGTCCGAAGTGTATCCGGCATTTGTCACATGGAAAACAGGGCGTCCGTCCAAGATCATCTATACAAGAGAGGAGTCCCAGATCGCATCTTCCCCGCGCCATGAGATGGAACTTCATGTACGGGTAGGAGCTGACGAATCTGGAATCATACGGGCGATTGACGTCTATACGTTATCCAATACAGGAGCGTTCGGGGAGCATGGGCCAACAACGGTAGGGCTTTCCGGGCACAAATCCATTCCGCTTTATGGAAAAACTGATGCGTTCCGTTTCCAATATGACGTTGTATATACCAATGTCATGTCCTCCGGAGCATACCGTGGATACGGAGCCACACAGGGAATTTTTGCTGTAGAATCTGCGGTCAACGAACTGGCAGAACAGATGCATATGGATCCGGTGAAGCTCCGGGAGCTTAACATGGTAAGAGAAGGACAGGTTATGCCTGCGTACTATGGAGAGACTGCAGAAAGTTGTGCACTTGATCGCTGTATGGCAAGAGCAAAAGAGATGATCGGCTGGGATGAAAAATATCCGGCAAGAGATATGGGAAATGGAAAGGTCAGAGGAGTCGGCGTTGCCATGGCGATGCAGGGATCCGGAATTTCCAATGTGGATACGGCTTCTGTTGCAATGAAAGTCAATGATGATGGATTCTACAGTCTGATGGTCGGAGCTTCTGATATGGGAACCGGATGCGACACTATTCTGGCGCAGATGGCTGCTGACTGTATGGACTGTGAGATGGAGGATATTATTGTGTCCGGCGTGGATACAGATTCTTCTCCGTACGATACCGGATCTTATGCCTCTAGCACGACGTACGTGACCGGAATGGCTGTCATCAAGACCTGTGAGAAACTCAAAGAGAAGATCTGCATGAAGGGAGCCGAATATCTGGGCTGCGAAAAGGAAGAAGTAGAGTTTGACGGTAAGCGTGTCTGGTGTCCGAAGGATGGTAATGAAATCACCTTAAAGGAAATTGGAAACCGTGTCATGTGCGCAAACGAAGAAGCACTGATGGCTTCAGAGGCTCACTATTCACCAACGTCTCCGCCGCCGTTCATGGTTGGTATGGCAGAAGTGGAAGTAGACCTGGAAACTGGAAAGGTGACACCGATTGATTATGTTGCTGTAGTAGACTGTGGTACTGTCGTCAATCCGAGTCTTGCAAGGGTACAGACGGAAGGCGGACTGGTACAGGGAATCGGAATGGCCCTTTATGAGGATATTGTGTACAATCCAAAAGGGCAGAATTTCAGTAATTCCTTCATGCAATATAAGATTCCTACGAGACAGGATACAGGAGAAATCCGTGTAGAATTTGAAAGCAGCTATGAGCCGACCGGGCCATTTGGAGCCAAGTCCATCGGAGAAATTGTAATCAACACTCCTTCTCCGGCACTGGCAGCCGCAGTTGCCAATGCGACAGGTGTTCATGTCCGGGAGCTTCCGATTACGGCGGAGAAAGTATATATGGGAATGAAACATTCATCATGATGAAAATACATTTTGCGCTTCTTGCGGCAGGAAGAAGCCTTCGTTACGGAAAAGAAGATAAACTGATGGAGCAGATTGGAGGAAGAGAAATTCTCTTCCTCCTGCTTGATAAGACGAGAAAAATTCGTGCTCATTGGAAAGGTAGTACAGTTCTGGTTGTTTCTGATGAAAAAGAGAGAGAACTCGATATTCCGGAAGTATGTGTGGTAAACAGACATCCGGAGAAAGGAATTTCTTCTTCAATTGCCCTTGCCTTGGAAGCGGTTCAGCAGCAGCCTGACTGGCAGAGTGGCGATGCGGTATGCTTTTGTGTCTGTGACCAACCGTTTCTAAAGAGAGAAACACTGGAAGCGATGCTGGAGGGATTCCAGAGGAGCCGGAAGGGGATCGGTTGTATCGACTGGAACGGCCCGAAAAATCCCTGTGTATTTCAGGAACGTTACTTTCCGGATCTGCAGAGCCTTTCCGGAGATGAGGGCGGAAAGAAGGTTCTAAAACGACATCTGGATGACTTGTACCGTCTGGAGGCGAGAAAAGAGGAAGTATGGGATATGGATGAGAAGAAGACCGTTGTCGTGCGGGGCGGAGGAGACCTGGCGACAGGAACAGCCTATTTGCTTGCAAAAAAGGGATACCGTGTACTCGTACTGGAAACTGAACGCCCTGCCTGCATCAGACGGCAGGTCGCCTTCTGTGAAGCAGTGTACGAAGGCAGCTGCACCGTGGAAGGAATGATCGCCAGAAAAGTGCTGTCCAAACAGGAGGCAGAAAAGGCCTGGAAACGTGGGGAAGTTCCGGTTTTGATTGATCCGGAATGCAGATGCCTGCCCTGGTTCCATCCGATTGCTTTGGTGGATGGGATTCTTGCCAAAAAGAATCTGGGTACTACAATCGACATGGCACCTTTGACGATTGGCCTGGGTCCTGGTTTTACAGCAGGAGAGGATACGGATCTGGTTATTGAAACCATGAGAGGAGAAACTCTTGGGAAAATCTACCGAAGCGGAACCGCCATTCCAAATACCGGTGTGCCGGGCGTGATTGCAGGGTACGCCAAGGAACGGGTGATTCATGCACCTTGCAGCGGTACGATTCGGTATCTGAAACAGATAGGCGATCTGGTTGAAAAGGGAGAGACCTTGGCAATGATCGGGGAAACGGATGTCCGCGCCACACTGACGGGATACCTGCGTGGGGCAATCAAAGAAGGATACCTGGTTGTCAAAGGGTTGAAAATCATGGATATTGATCCGAGAACAGACAGCAATGAGAGATGTTTTCTGATTTCGGATAAAGCGCTTGCCATCGGGGGAAGTGTCTGCCGTGCGCTGGAAGAATGGGAGAGAACATGCTTGGAGAATTAGGTCTGGAGAACAAAAGATGCATTGCCTTTACGGGAGCCGGCGGGAAGACGACAGCCGTCTACACCTGTGTGAGGGAAATGCGGGAAAAAGGTCTGCTGGCAGCGGTTGTGACAACAACAAAGATGTGGAAGCCGCAGGAAGGATTTCTTCTGTGGCGTGATGACCTTTCTGTAGAGGAAATCAAAGAATGGATCAAAGCACATGGTCCTAGGCCTGTGACCATTGGCCGGGAATTGCAGAAGGGAAAGATCGGATCCATTCCGCAGACCACCCTTCAGATGATGGTGGATGAGGGGATCCGTCTGTGTGTGGAAGCGGACGGAGCAAAAGGCAAATGGATCAAAATTCCAAACAGTCAGGAACCTGTGGTGCCTGACTTATGCGATGCGGTGATAGGTATTCTTAACCGGAAAGCGCTGGGAAAGTCCTTTCTGGAAGCCGCACACCGGCCGGAAATCTGCGCGGGAAGGTTTGGAAAAAGACCGAAGGATCTGGTGGAACTGACGGATCTTTGCCGGCTATGGCTTGGCGAAGATGGAATTTTTCAAAATTGTAGACAGATAACAAGGGCAGTCCTAAGCGGGGTAGAACCGGGGACGGGAGAAGATCTTTTTAAAGAATACCGAGAGGTATTTCGATGGATGAGACAACAGGATATGCCTGTTTATATATGGGAGCGTAAGAATGACAGACAGAGAGTTTTTAGACCGGATCAAGAGTCTTTATGAGAAAGACGGAGGGATGCTTGTCCATCTGGCAGTGAAAGGCAAAGAAATCCGGACATGGATTTTGAAGAATCCGGAAGAATTGCAGGAAGAAAAAACGGAATCGATTCCGGAGAAAAGTAAGGAACGGATCCGGGAATTGTATCGCAAGGCATCTATCTTGGGAACTGCCATGCATTGGGATGAGGACGGTGGATTTTTGTTTCTGGAAGCAGCAGAAAAAGAAGACCGGATTGTAATCTGTGGTGCAGGATATGTCGGACATGCACTGGCGAAGTTGTCCGTCTTTGCCGGAATCCGGACAATCGTTCTGGAAGACCGGGAATACTTTGCAAAGCTTGCCAAAAAGAGCGGAGCCCATGAGGTCATCTGTCTCCCGTTTGATGAGGCAGTGCAGAGCTTGAACGATGAGAAAAATACAGCCTATGTGGTCATGACAAGAGGCCATGCATACGATCAGAAATGTCTGATGGAGATTGCGAAAAAAGAGTCCTACTATATCGGGATGATGGGAAGCAGGACGCGATCTGCCATGATGCGGGAAGAACTGGAAAAAGCCGGGATTGACCGGGAATGGACTGAGAAACTGCACGCTCCGATCGGACTGAAAATCGGTGCTCAGACACCGGAAGAGATTGCAGTCTCTGTTATGGCAGAGATTCTTCAGGAGAGAAGTAAGGCAGGATGCTCCATGAAGACAGGCTATGAAGTATTTCGTCGTGCCCTTGAGAATCTTCAGGACGGAGAACGCTTTGTACTTTCCACGATTCTGGAAAGAAGAGGGTCCGCCCCAAGAAAGGAAGGGACGCATTTTATTGTGTCGGAATCTGGGAAATGCTTTGGAACCATCGGTGGAGGAAAGCTGGAGGCGGATATCGTTCGTGCATCGTTGGAGATGATGAAACGGGGAGAGGACTGGAGAATCGAAGAGTCTGATCTGAATAACCGGGATGCGGCCGAAGAAGGGCTTGTATGCGGAGGTCATGTGAAAGTTCTGATGGAAGTAGGAAAGAACAGCTAGAAAACAGATTGAAAGAAGAAACAAGGACTGCGCCATGATGGCACAGTCCTTGTTAATTTCTGATTTGTCTACTCTAATCTTCTTTAAAGGTAAGAGAAGTATCTGTCATAGATGAGATGATTGCCAGAGATTCCAGATGGATACCAAGATCGCGGATTTTGTCTCCTCCCTGTTGGAAACCTTTCTCAATAACGATTCCGGCACCTTCAATGGTAGCCTGCGCATCCTTGACGATGGAGATCAGCCCGAGAAGCGCACATCCGTTTGCCAGAAAATCGTCAATGATCAGGACATGATCGTCCGGTCTAAGGAATTTCTTGGAGAGAATCACATCGTAAGTGCGTTTGTGAGTGAAAGACTCTACCTTGGAATGGTAAACCTCACCGTCAATATTGATGCTCTGTGCTTTCTTCGCAAAAACAACCGGAACGTTAAAATATTGTGCCGCGATGCAGGCGATCCCTATTCCGGAAGCTTCGATTGTCAATATTTTTGTAATCTTTTCAGAAGGAAACCGCCTGCGGAATTCCTTTCCGATTTCATTTATTAAGTCAATGTCCATCTGATGATTCAGGAAGCTGTCGACCTTTAGGACATTTCCAGGCTTGACAACCCCGTCTTTTAAGATACGTTCTTTAAGAAGTTGCATGATAATTCCTTCCTTACAAGATTTTTTATTTAACATATATCATACTGAATAGAAGGAAAAATTTCAATGAAAAACTGAAAAATATCTGGAAATTAGTCGAAATTTTTCTCTTTACAATCTGTAGAAGTTGTGGTAATATAATCAATGCGTTCATATAACGCAGAAATACACCTATAGCTCAGGGGATAGAGCACCGCCCTCCGGAGGCGGGTGCGGCGGTTCGAATCCGCCTAGGTGTGTAAGAAAACCTGTCGGATTTTCCGACAGGTTTTTTTGTTGTTGTCCGGGAAATGTTACGCAGGTTCTTCAGAAAATCTGCGGCTTCGGAGCATCTCGATTTCATGGCGGTAAGGCGGGAGGGTTTTCTTTGGATTTTCGGCGGAAGGAATGTAAGGTGTTTCCAGAATCTTTGGTACATCCATGAAATCTGGATGGTGTACGATAGAGGCAAGTGCCTCAAAGCCAATTTCTCCCTGACCGATATTGGCATGGCGGTCTTTCTGTGCACCTTGCGGATTTTTGCTGTCATTGATATGGAAGACCGCAATCTGGTCTTTTCCGAGAATCCGGTCAAAGGTTTCGATGACGCCGTCAAAATCATTCCGGATGTTGTAGCCGCTGTCATGAGTGTGGCAGGTGTCAAAGCAGACACGAAGCTTTTCGTTATAAGTAACACCGTCATAAATCCGGGCCAGTTCTTCAAAGGAGCGGCCAAGCTCTGAGCCTTTGCCGGCCATCGTTTCCAATGCGATCTGACACGGAGTATCTTTTGTCAGTACTTCATTAAGCCCTTTGACGACTTGAGAGATTCCGGCATCCACACCAGCTCCGACATGGGCACCCGGATGCAGAATGAGTGTGTGGCTTCTGCAGGCGTAAGTCCGTTCAATTTCCAGAGCGAGAAATTCGACCGCAAGTTGAAAAGTCTCCGGTTTCACAGAATTTCCAAGATTGATAATATAAGGCGCATGGACGACAATATCGGAAATATGATGTAAGTCCATGAAATCCCACGCCTCCGGGACACGGAGTTCACTGATATCTTTACGCCGTGTATTTTGAGGTGCACCGGTATAAAACATAAAAGTATCGGCCTGATAGGAGGCCGCTTCTTTTGCTGAGCCAAGCAGCATATCTTTTCCACTCATCCCGACATGGGAGCCGAGAAGCGGAGTTTGTCTTTTTTCGTTATTCATAGTGATTTCCTCTCAAAACAATAATGATTTTCATTATTATATACTAAAACAGAAAAAAGCGCAAGTGCGCAAAAATATGGTTGTTGGAGATTCTTTCCTATGTTAGAATATAAAGAACGTAATTTTATATAAAAATCAGAGAAATAAAGAAAGAAGGACGAATGAAATGAAAAAACTGGTAGATTTTCTGGAAGAGGAAATGAAAGCAGCATTTGAAAAAGCAGGATATGATGGAAGCTTTGCGAAAGTGACATTATCCAATCGTCCGGATTTATGTGAATATCAGTGCAATGGAGCGATGGCTGCGGCCAAGACCTACCATAAAGCTCCGATTATGATTGCAGGGGATGTACTGACTCACCTTCAAAAGAGTGAAGCGCTGGAGGATGTACAGGCGGTAAATCCGGGATTTATCAATATGAAAGTGAAAAAAGAGTTTCTTTCTTCCTATGCAGAAGAGATGAGAAAGTCTGAAAAACTGGGAGTAGAGAATGCATCTGAGAAGAAACGGATCATTTTGGATTACGGCGGAGCAAACGTAGCAAAGCCACTTCATGTGGGACATCTGCGGTCTGCTATTATTGGGGAATGTTTAAAACGAATTCTTCGGTTTAAAGGACATGACGTTATTGGGGATGTTCACCTTGGAGACTGGGGATACCAGATGGGGCTTGTCATTACGGAGCTTCAGAAACGGAATCCGGATCTTCCGTATTTTGATGAGCAGTTCACCGGCGAATACCCGGAAGAAGCACCGTTTTCGATCAATGATCTGGAAGAGATTTACCCATATGCAAGTGCCTATGCAAAGGAACATGAGGACTACAAGGAAGAAGCACTGAAAGCGACATTCGAACTTCAGAACGGCAGAAGAGGATACCGTGCACTCTGGAGACACATCATGAATGTATCGATTGCCGATCTGAAAAAGAATTATGAAAACCTGAATGTAACATTTGACCTCTGGAAAGGGGAGGCGGATGCACAGCCGTATATTCCGGATATGGTGGAAATGCTTAAAGAAAAAGGATTTGCTCATCTGGATCAGGGGGCTCTCGTAGTAGATGTCAAGGAAGAAACAGATACGAAGGAAATTCCGCCGTGCATGATTCTGAAATCAGACGGTGCAGCTCTGTATGATACGACAGACCTTGCTACACTTGTGGAAAGAGAAAAGCTGTATCAGCCGAATGAAGTGATCTACATGACGGACAAGCGTCAGGAACTCCACTTTGTACAGGTGTTCCGCTGTGCAAAGAAAACGGGAATTGTTCCAGAGGATACGAAACTGACTTTCATCGGTTTTGGAACAATGAATGGAAAAGACGGAAAGCCGTTTAAGACAAGAGCGGGCGGTGTGATGCGTCTTTCTGATCTGATTCGCGAAATCAATGAAGAGATGTACCAGAAGATTACGGAAAACCGCACAGTTGCTCCTGAGGAGGCTGAAAAGACTGCTCAGATGGTCGGACTGGCAGCATTAAAATACGGAGATCTTTCCAACCAGGCATCCAAAGACTATGTTTTTGATCTGGATAAATTCTCTTCTTTTGAAGGAAATACAGGACCGTATATTCTGTACACCATTGTCCGGATCAAATCCATTCTGAATAAATACTCGGAAAACGGAGGCAGTCTGGGTGCATGTTCCGTAAAAGCACCACACTCCGATTCTGAGAGAGCACTGATGCTGGAAGCAGCGAAATTTACGGCAGTTCTGGAACAGGCATATGAAGAGCTTGCTCCACATAAGATTTGCGGCTACATTTACGATCTTGCAAACAGTTTCAACCGTTTCTACCATGATAACAGAATCCTTGGTGAAGAGAATGAGGAGAAGAAGCAGGGATATATCGCACTGCTTGACCTGGTAAGAACAATTCTGGAGACATCCATCAATCTGCTTGGATTTGAAGCGCCGGAAAGGATGTAGGGCTATGACAGAACGACTGTATAATCAGGATGTTTATACAAAAACCTTTACTGCAACGGTTCGTTCCTGCCAGGAAGCATCCGGCAGGGATGGATATGAAGTGATTCTGGACCGTACCGCCTTCTTTCCGGAAGGCGGCGGGCAGTATGGAGATATTGGATGGCTCTCCGGCATCCGTGTGACGGATACACAGGAGAAAGGCGGGGAAGTCATCCATTATACGGAAGAGCCGGTGGAAGCAGGAAGCAGCATTGACGGAGAGATAGACTGGAAGATCCGGTTTTCCAGAATGCAGCAGCATACAGCAGAACATATTTTGTCGGGACTGGTACATGAGCGGTTCGGACATCAAAATGTAGGCTTCCATCTCGGAGACGATCTGTGCACTATGGACTTTAATGGTCCGGTTACAAAAGAGGAGATGGAGGAGATTGAACAGGAGGCGAACCGGGCTGTCTACCAGAATATTCCGGTTCAGATTCTATATCCGTCCGCAGAAGAGCTGGAAGGGATGGAGTACCGAAGCAAGATTGAAATTGAGGGACAGGTGCGAATCGTCTGGATTCCGGGGTATGACCGGTGTGCCTGCTGTGCCACTCATGTTGCTTCTACCGGAGAAATCGGACAGATTAAGGTGATCGCCATGATGAATTATAAGGGCGGTGTCCGCGTGACAATGGTCAGTGGGGACAGGGCTCTGGCAGATCACGAAAAGCGTGAGAAAGATATGAAAGAGATTTCGGCGATGCTTTCTGCAAAAGAAGATGAGCTTCCGGAGGCAGTGAAGAGACTGAAGGATGAAAATGAAAACCAGAAACATCAGATCACTGAATTGCAGAGAAAAATGACTGTTTTGAAGGCACAGCAGGTTCCGGAAGGGACATACAGCCAGTGCTTGTTTGAGACAGATCTGGATCAGATCGGTATCCGGGAGCTGATGAATTACGTTCTGGAACGAGATGTTACAGTGTGTGGTGTTTTCCTGAAACGGGGAGAGCAGTACCAGTATGTAATTGGAAGCCGGGAAAGAGACATTCGTGATCTGGGCAAAAAGCTGAACGAGAGATTCAATGGAAGAGGCGGCGGAAAGCCGGGCATGATCCAGGGATCTCTTGCAGGCGACGAAGTAGAAATCAAAGCATATTTTGAGGAGATAATCAATGTTCAATAATCAGCCAAACAGGCAGCCGGGAAATCCGTTCGCGAGAATCATTATTCCGATTCTGATTTATTGGGGAATCAGTTTCCTTGTTGATATCGTTGTTGTCGCGGCTTATATGACGGCGCGTGCGCAGGATCTGCTTCAGGCTTACGAAAGCCAGGCTGCGCTTCAGACATTTATGGAGGAAACGCTGACATTTGTGCTGAGCCATTCGACGGAAATTACATCGGCGGCGGCAGTGCTGTCTCTTCCAATTTATATCTACATGATAAGAAAGGATGAGAAATACAGGAAACTGTTTACAGTACCGGAGCAGAATTTATCCAAAACGCCGACGTGGACATATTTGTATACAGCCATGCTGGGCGTAACGGCAGGGATTGCACTGAACAATATTCTGATTCTGAGCAATATCAGTAGCATTAGCGTTTTTTACCAGACGACTACAGAAGGGCTTTACGCTTCACCGGTAATTGTTGAAGTACTTGGCCTTGGCGTGATTGTACCGATTCTGGAAGAGTGCTTGTATCGGGGCGTGATTTTCAGAAGAATCCGGGATATGGTGGATGCAAAAAAGGCTATTTTATTCTCAGCGCTGATTTTTGCCGTTGTACATGGAAATATTGTACAGTTTCTGTACGCATTTGTCTTTGGTCTGATTTTGTCCTATGTGTACGAGACGTATGAAAGCATTAAAGCGCCGATTCTGCTGCACTGTGCAGCAAATCTTGGCTCCGTAATTCTGACTGAGACGAATGCATATGAATGGATTTTCCGTACACCGCTACGGATGGGAGTAATTACTGTCGCCTGTGCATTTGTGGCATCGGTGTTCTTTGTGCAGATCAGAAATATGAAGAGCGCAAAAAAGATATAACAATTCAGCTATAAAACCTGAATCGTTACAAAAAAATGTTACAAAATTATTAAAAATCATTGCAAAGCAGAAAAGAATAAGATATACTAGTTTTTGTAGTAAAAAAAGAAGGACCGAAAGAGTTCGGACATGCAGTTTTAGACAGGAGAGAAGAGAATGAACAAATTTGGTAAGAGACTGGTGATAGCATTGATGGCTAGCTCAATGCTTGCAACTCCGGTTTATGCGGCACCGAATACCGATGAAATTCAAGCTGAAAAGGAACAGAAAGAAAAAGAAGTCGAGTCTGTACAGGCCCAGCTCCAGACAATGGTTTCCAAGATTTCTGAGACAGAAGAAAAGTTGGTCAGCAAAGGCGAAGAAATCCAGAAGGCGAAAGAAGATCTCGCCGTAGCTGAGGAAAAGCAGCAACAGCAGTATGAGTCGATGAAAGTCCGGATTAAATATATGTATGAACAGGGCGATACTCAGGCTCTGGAAGATCTGTTTACATCAAACAGTATTGCAGACTTTCTGAATCAGGCAGACTATATTGAAACCGTACATAATTATGACAGGGAAAAGCTTCAGGAATATGTAGAAACAACAGAAAAAATCGAAAAACTGAAAAAATCCCTGGAAGAAGACCTTGCAAATCTGGAAGAAATGCAGACATCTTTTGAAAGCCAGAAGGAATCCTTAAGTCAGACATTGGAAGAAAAACAGGCAGAAGTAGAAAATCTGGATCAGGAGCTTCAGGCAGCGATTGCTCAGGCAGCAGCAGAAGAAGAGGCGAGGAGAAAGGCAGAGGAGGAAGCTCAGAAAAAAGCGCAGGAAGAGGCAGCAGCGGCGGCTAGTTCATCCTCCGGTTCCAATACGGCTTCCAATCAGTCAGGTTCAACAGGAAACCAGAGCAGCAATACATCATCTGGTTCATCCTCAGGAAATACAACTAATAGTGGTAATAGTGGAACATCCAACAGCGGAACGTCAAACAACGGATCATCTAGCAGCAATAATTCCAGCAGCGGAAGTACTGCATCTAAACCGAGTACAGGTTCCGGTTCCAGCAGTTCAAGCGGATCCAGCACAAGTAATGCAAACGCTGCAAGTGTGATTGTAAGCGCGGCAAGAAGCTGTCTGGGAACACCGTATGTATGGGGTGGAAATACACCAGGTGTCGGACTTGACTGTTCCGGTCTTGTAAAATACTGCCACAGTGTAGCAGGTATCAGCGTAGCAAGAACATCTTCTGTCCTTGGAGCAGGCGGTAAAGCAGTATCCAGTCCGCAGGCGGGAGATGTGGTATGTTATGTTGGACATGTTGGTATCTATATCGGGGGCGGACAGATGATTCATGCACCGCAGCCGGGAGATGTCGTAAAGGTTCAGAGCGTTTACGGCAGTCCATGGTACAGAAGATACTGGTAAAATCGACGTAAAATATAGGAATTCATGAAAAAACGGCTTGCATGGCCGTTTTTTCTATGTTATACTACGAATGTTGCAAAAAAACACGCATGCGGTTACTTTCGGCGGTGCCGGCACGAAGTGCGGTTCCGAAGGGCAGAAACATGCGGAAGTAAAAAACCACAAATATGGAGGAAAAAACATGAGCGTTATTTCAATGAAACAACTTTTGGAAGCCGGTGTTCATTTTGGACATCAGACAAGAAGATGGAACCCTAAGATGGCTGAGTACATCTACACAGAGAGAAACGGAATCTACATCATCGATTTACAGAAATCCGTTGGAAAAGTAGATGAGGCTTATCGGGCAGTATCCGATATCGCAGCAGAAGGCGGCACAATCCTTTTCGTAGGAACTAAGAAACAGGCTCAGGATGCTATCAAGACAGAAGCAGAGCGTTGCGGAATGTTCTATGTAAACGAAAGATGGCTTGGCGGTATGCTGACAAACTTCAAGACAATCCAGAGCAGAATCGAGCGTTTAAAAGAGATCGAAGCAATGGCTGAAGATGGAACATTTGATGTGCTTCCGAAGAAAGAAGTTATCGCATTAAAGAAAGAATGGGAAAAACTTGAGAAAAACCTTGGTGGTATCAAGGACATGAAGAGACTGCCGGACGCTATTTTCGTAGTAGATCCTAAGAAAGAAAGAATCTGTGTTCAGGAAGCACATACACTTGGAATTCCGCTGATCGGTATCGCAGATACAAACTGTGATCCGGAAGAACTGGATTATGTGATCCCGGGAAATGACGATGCAATCAGAGCAGTTAAACTGATCGTTTCCAAGATGGCAGACGCTGTTGTAGAAGCAAATCAGGGAGCAACTGGCGAAGAAGTATTCGAAGGCGAAGTTGCAGAAGCAGTTGAAGAAGCAGAAGAAACTGTAGAAGAATAATCCATTTCGTACTAAGATTCAGGAGGAAAGCAAAATGGCAGTTACAGCAAGCATGGTAAAAGAATTAAGAGAAATGACAGGCGCAGGAATGATGGACTGTAAAAAAGCTCTTAATGAAACAAACGGCGACATGGATGCAGCCGTTGAATATTTAAGAAAAAATGGTCAGGCAAAGGCTGAGAAGAAAGCTGGAAGAATCGCAGCAGAAGGTCTTGTAAAAGCAGCTGTAAAAGATGACAAGGTAGCAGCAATCGTAGAAGTAAACTCAGAAACAGACTTCGTTGCAAAGAACGCAGAGTTCCAGGGATTTGTTGATGCTGTAGTAAATCAGGCTCTGAATACAGAAGCAGCTGATATGGACGCATTCATGGCTGAAGCTTGGAATGCAGATCCGTCAAAGACAGTTCAGGATGCTCTGACAGAAAAGATTTCTGTTATCGGAGAAAAATTAAACATCAGAAGATTTGAGAAAATCACATCTGAGGGATGCGTTGTTGCATACATTCACGGTGGCGGAAGAATCGGTGTTCTTGTAGAAGCTGATACAAACGTTGTAAACGATGAAATCAAAGCATGCTTAAAGAACGTAGCAATGCAGGTAGCAGCTATGTCTCCGAAGTATGTATCCCGTGATGAAGTTTCTCAGGAATTCATGGATCATGAAAAAGAAATCCTTCTTGCTCAGGCAAAGAAAGAAAATCCGAACAAGCCGGAGAACATCATCGAAAAGATGATCATCGGACGTCTCAACAAAGAGCTCAAAGAATTCTGTCTGTTAGATCAGGTATACGTTCAGGACAGCGACCTGACAGTTGGAAAATACGTAGAAAAAGTTGCAAAAGAGAACAACGCAGAAGTTACTGTTAAGAAATTCGTTCGTTTTGAAACAGGCGAAGGAATCGAAAAGAAAGTTGACGACTTTGCAGCAGAAGTAGCAGCTCAGGCTGGTATGTAATTGATCAATTACAAGGCTGACGGAATGTGACCGTTTCGCATAAAACATGACAAATAACAGGAAGGGGTCCCTAACATGAGGTTGCTCGTGCAGGGACTTTTTCTGTATTCTTATTGTGATGCATTTGCAGGAGGATATATGTTAAGAGAAGGAATAAATGGTTTTTGTATGGCACTTGCCGATAGCGTACCAGGCGTATCCGGAGGAACTGTAGCCTTTATAATGGGATTTTATGATCGATTTATCGGTTCTATCCATGATCTGGCTTTCGGCAAGATGAAGAAGAAAAAGACTGCGTTAAGGTATTTAATCAAAATAGGAATCGGATGGGCTGTTGGTATGATTATGGCGGTATTGGTTCTTTCGGCATTGTTTGAAAGCCATATCTACATAGTCAGCTCAGTATTTATTGGTTTTATAGCTGGTGCCATTCCATTGATTATCATGGAAGAGAAAGAAAGTTTCAGGGATGTAACAAAAGGTATTTTTTTCTGTCTTATTGGAATTGTCCTGGTAGCTGGAATTACCTGGGCAAACAGCCAGATCGCAGACGGCTCTATGGATTTGAGTCATTTCTCAATCGGTTTGGCGGTAAAACTGTTTTTTATAGGGATGATTGCAATTTCTGCCATGTTTCTGCCTGGTATTTCCGGTTCCACGTTGCTTTTGATCTTTGGAGCTTATATTCCTGTGATTACAGCAGTTAAAGGAGTACTTTCGTTGGAATTAGCTTATCTTCCATGTCTTGTGTTTTTTGGATGCGGTA
This sequence comes from uncultured Sellimonas sp., assembly GCA_963559135.1. GTDB lineage: Bacteria > Bacillota > Clostridia > Lachnospirales > Lachnospiraceae > Sellimonas. The sequence continues at coordinate 39,772 of CAUWJP010000013.1, read as the reverse complement.
TTTTGGCTGGAGCTGTTACCGTTGTGAAAATTATTAAAGTATGCCTTGAGAAATTCAGGACACAGACAGTCTACATGATTCTCGGAATGATGATCGGATCATTTTATGCGATTGTTATGGGGCCTACTACACTGGAAATTCCTCAGAAAGCAATGACTTTAGGAAGTTTCCATATTATTGCAGCAGTTGTAGGAGTTGTTCTTGTCCTGGGGATGCAGTTAATGAAAGAAAAAGGAGTTTCCAGAAAATAATGTCAGAAAATTTTCTGATGAAATATAAAAAACCACAAAAGCGGTTGCTTTTGTGGTTTTTTTTATTACATATTGATCTTTTTTTTGGTCAGTAAGGTGAAATAAGAGTTCACAGATAATTCAAAATTACAATTCAAAAGTTTAAATTTAGTTTAAAAAGTACGGCTATGATAAGTAAAACATATTGTATTTTGATTAAAAAAATCAGTGTACAAGGAAAGGATAAGATCATGATCGAGGTCAAAAATCTGACAAAATTTTATGGAGATCACAAAGCAGTTGATAATATTTCTTTTACTGTTCAGGATGGAACAGTATGTGGTTTTCTGGGGCCAAATGGAGCAGGGAAGTCGACTACAATGAATATTATGACGGGATGTCTTTCTGCCACCTCAGGAACAGTCGCAATTGGAGGCTATGATATTTTTGAACATCCTATTGAGGCAAAAAAGCAGATCGGATATTTGCCTGAACAACCGCCTCTTTATCTGGAAGAAACACCAAGAGAATATTTACGATTTGTTGCAAGGGCGAAAAAAGTTCCTGGGGATAAGATTGATGAAGAAATTACTAAAATAATGGTTGAGACACAAATTATCGATGTGGCAGATCGTCTGATCAAAAATCTTTCTAAAGGATACAGACAGCGTGTTGGAATCGCACAGACACTGATTGGAAATCCCAAGGTGATCATTTTGGATGAACCGACAGTTGGGTTGGATCCGATTCAGGTTGTTGAAATTCGTGACCTGATCATGTCTCTCGGAGAAAGACATACTGTTATATTGAGCAGCCATATATTATCCGAGGTGCAGAATATGTGTGATGAGATTCTTATTATTTCGCAAGGAAATCTGATTGCATACGATACGGCAGAGAATCTGGAAAAGATGATGGTTCCAAAGACGTTAACTGAAGTGTGGACAGATGCATCAAAAGATGAATCTGAAAAGATTCTTAAAGAATTTGAAGAGATAGAAAAAGTAAATTATACAGAGCGTGAAGATGGGATCCTTGAAATTGTTATTGAAACGACACCAGAGAAAGAATTTGAAATCAGAAAAGTTTTATCATTGAAATTTGCAAAAGAAAATAGAGCACTTTTAAAGATTAATACGATCAAGGCAAATCTGGAGGAAATTTTTATAGAGTTAACAAATTCAGAGGATGAAAATAGTCATCAGCAGAATGAAATACCAGAAGTGGAAGAAGTTTCAGTTGAAAGTGAGGAGGAAAAAGTATTATGACAGCAGTATTCCGAAATGAAATAAGAATGCTATTTTCAGGACTGACAGCCTATGTTTACGGTGCCTTTCTTCTATTTTTTGTAGCAATTTATATGATGTACTACAATCTCAACAGCAGTTATGCAAATTTTGAATATGCGTTGATGGGTGCTTCATTTGCTTTTATTATTATTATTCCAATTGTTACAATGAGAATTATTGCAGAAGAAAAGAAACAGAAGACGGATCAACTATTATATTCTCTGCCAATTTCAACGACACAGATCGTAATAGGAAAATTTCTTGCAGTCTTTCTTGCATCCGTTTTTCCAATGTGTATTGTGATCGTATATCCAATGATTTTGAAAAATTATGGGAATCTGTACCTTCCAACAGCATTTGGATCATTGTTTGCTTTTATGATGTTAGCAGCTTCGCTTCTTGCTATGGGAATATTTATTTCCTCTATTACAGAATCGCAACCGATGGCGGCAGGAATTTGTTTTGCACTGATGGCATTGAATTATTATATGGTTACCTTGGCGGAATATGTGGCAACTTCGGCGTATGGTTCTTTTGTGGCAATTGTAATTGTGGAGTTGATTCTGACATTCTTGATAAAACACATGACAGGGAATTCTTTGCTGGCTAGTGGAATTGGTGGTGCTACATTTATTGTGACGGTAGGTCTTTACCTGTATAAAAATGAATGGTTTGAAGGACTGTTTCCGAGAATTCTGGAAAATCTTTCGGTTTATGAACGCTTTTATGAATTTGTAGATGGAATTTTTGATTATACCCATATTGTTTATTTTATAAGCGTCATTCTGTTTTTCTTATTTTTAACTGTTCAGTCACTTGAGAAAAGGAGATATAACTAATGAAGATTCCAATCAAAGATTATATGAAAAAAACAAAAGATACATTTGGAACAAGATCAACTAAAGCGGGAAGTTACAGCTTTTTTATGACGATAATCGTACTTGCCATCCTTGTTCTTGTAAATGTTGGCCTTAGTTTTTTTCCAGACAGTTATGTACAGGAAGACCTTACTGCAAATCAGTTGTATTCTATTTCAAGCCAGTCTAAGGTACTTTTAAGTTCATTAGAAGAGGATATCAAAATTTACTGGATAGTTGCAAGCGGAGAAGAAGATGAATATGTAGAGAAGCTGCTTCATAATTATGAGGATTACAGTAATCGTGTTTCTGTGATCAAAAAAGATCCGGATTTGAATCCGGATTTTACAAATTCTTATACAGATGAGACGGTATATAATAATTCTATAATTGTTGAATGTGGAGAAAAATACCGCTATATCAGTTATGAAAATATGTATGAGATGAGCAGCAGCTCGTATTACTCTATGTACTCTAGTGCCGATAAATTTGCAGGAGAAAGCCTGATTACTTCCGCAATCTCTTACTGTACGACAGAAGAACTTCCGGTAATTCATGTTCTGGAAGGACATGGAGAGACGGAATTTTCGGAAAGTTTTACAGAGGCGTTGGAGCGAGATAATCTTGAAACAGAGACAATTTCGTTGTTAAACTATGAATCTGTACCAGAAGATGTGGAATGTATTTTGATTCATGCTCCATCTACAGATATTTCAGCGGAAGAAAAGGATATGTTGATCGACTTTCTGGAAAATGGAGGAAGAGTACTGATTATTAGCGGAACAGCGGAAGAAAATGAATTGACTAATCTGAATGCTGTGGCAGAGTATTATGCAATTTCTATTCAGGAAGGAGTGGTGATTGATTCCAGCACAGATCATTATGTGTTTAATTCGCCGGTACTTCTGATGCCGGATATGAATTCCAGTGAGATTACAGATCCATTGATTTCTGATAACTATCATGTGATTATGCCAGTATCAAAAGCTCTTGACCTTTCATCCGTCTCAGAAGATGTAACGGTAACTTCACTTCTTGAATCCTCGGATGAATCCTATCTTAAAGAAGAAGGATATGATATTGCCACATATGAAAAAGAAGAAGGAGATATAGAAGGGCCGTTGACACTTGCAGCGTTAATTACAAAAGAAGTAGAAAATGATAATCAGATGCAGCTTGTGTGGATCGCCTCATCAGAATTGTTGGAAGAATCTTATAATTCTTATTCTTCCGATGCAAATGAAGATTTTGTATTGAATGCTTTGGAGATGATGTGTGAGAAAGATGATAGTATTTCAGTTCGTTCCAAGAGTCTTACAAACGAATATCTTACTGTCAGCACAAGTGATGCATCACTGATTAAAGTAGTAACGATCGGGATAGTTCCAGCCATTTATCTGCTCATAGGAATTATTGTTGTAATAAGGAGGAAGCGTAGATGAAGCGTCAGAAAAGGTTGATGATATTATCAGGTGTTCTGCTGGTGTGTGTTGCTGCCGTATTTATTATTTCACGGATAGACTTTGAAGAAGAAATGGTGGGTGAAGAGACTGTATTGGTTGAGCTGGATAGTTCTGAGATTACAGCATTGTCATGGAATTATGATGGAGAGGTATCCTTCCATTACACAGATGAAAAATGGGAATATGATAATGATACTGAAATGCCGGTAGACCAGGAAAAATTAAGTGATATTGCTGAAGAACTTTCCAACATTACTTCTGACAAAAAAGTAAATGATGTTAAAAATCTCAGTATTTACGGTTTGAGTGACCCAAAGTATACATTAACAATTGAAACGGAAGAGGAAACTTATGAGATAGCGATTGGTGATGAAACATTTTCCGATGGAGAGGTGTATGTATCTACAGGAGATGATTATGTATATCTGACAGATTCGGAATTGATTGATAAAATATCGTATTCTCTGCTGGATCTTGTTCAGGAGGAAGAAGTACCGGAAATGAACACAATTATATCAGTTTCAATTGAAAATGAAAGTTCTATGAAAATTGTTTACAAGGAAAACAGTGGATATTGTTATAGTGACGTATATACATATTATATAAAAGAGGATGATTCTTATCGAAACTTGGATAATGATCTCACAAAGGATACTTTTGATACTCTATCCAATTTTACATGGTCAGCCTGCGTGGATTACCATGCGGAAGAGACAGAACTGAGCAGTTATGGATTAGATGAACCATCAGCATCTGTTACAATTAAATACAAAGATAAAGAAGGTGAAAAGAAGGAATTCAGCTATGAAGTAGGAACCGTTGAAGATGAGTATTATGCGAGGTTAAAAGATTCCGATATTATATACAAGATTGATTCTGAGGTATATGATGCAGCAGTAAACGCTTCATATAAAGAACTTCAGCCCGATGAAGTCATTATGTTGAATTGGGAAACGGTAGACAGCATTGATGTGGAAATGGATGGAAGCATCTATACAATTGAATTGAGTAATACAGGAGACGAGGAATTCACATATACTTTTGATGGCAAGAAAATTGAATTTGAAGATGTTCTTGAAGAATTATCCTCTGTCACAATAGAGAAAAAAGAAAAAGAAGAATCTGATAGCAGGAAAGAGGAATTGAAACTTACATTTCATCGGAATACAGAGGATAACAAAGAAGTTGAACTTACGTTTTACCAGTATGATGGAACTTATTGTATTCCGGTATTGAATGGGGAAACTCTGAACTGTGTAAATAGAGAAGATGTTGTATCATTAAAAGAAGCAATTAATTCGGTAGTACTGGGAGAAAGCGCAAAAGAAGAATAAATCAATCGGAGGTCTGGGGATGCAGACCTCCTGAAATGAAGATGAGCGCAAGAAAGCAAAATACAATCAGTCGGGATGAATAGGAAGTCGTATGATAAAAATACTTCCTGTGTTGGACTGGCTTTTTACCGAGATGGATCCATTGTGTAGAAGAACAATTTTTCTTACTAATGGAAGGCCAAGACCATTTCCTTCTGAAGAGTGTGAAGAATCACCTTGATAAAATTTGTCAAAAATATATTGTTGGGTTCGGGTATTCATACCTGGACCCTTATCTTTTACAGAGAAAATGGCTTCATCACGAATTTTATCCAAAGTGATCGTTACTGTAGAATCGGAAGGGGAAAATTTCACCGCATTATCGATGAGGTTCATCCATACTTGTTTCAAAAGCTGCTGATTGCCGGTTATTTGGATGTCATCCAATTGTAAATCAAAAGAGATATTTTTTTTCACCCACTTTTGCTCCAACATTAAAATCGATTGACGTATTTGTTCACTCAAGTTAAAACACTGTATGTCTGAAAGTACGGATAGGCTTTCTACTCTAGAAAGATTTAAAACAGTCTCAGAAAGAGAGGCCAGCCGTTGAGATTCTTCAATAATAATATTCAGATATTCTGTTTTTTCATCCTCTGTTATATTTCCTAGTTTTAGTAGCTTTGCAAATCCGAGAATTGAAACAATAGGTGTTTTGAATTCGTGTGAAAAATTATTGATGAAGTCGGTCCGAAGAATTTCTATTCCAGAAAGTTCATCGGTCATTTGGTTGAAAGATTCTGATAATTTGCGAAATTCTTTTGGATGATTTAAATGGAGTTTTGTATTAAAATTTCCTCCAGCCACGTCATGAATAGCCTGAATGATCGTATTGATCGGTCGAAGGGGGATTCGACCGATCAAAAATGTTAAAAGCGTGCCGGTAAACAGACTGATCAATCCACTTTGTATCAGGAGCAAAATGACAGGGGATTCCGGAGGGCTGCTGATGAATTTATTTTTTATACAGAAAATGACAATTATATTTGACAAAATAATGGTAATTCCCATTAAAAGAAACATGATAGCAGTACTTATCAGAAGAAACACAGGACGAATTTTATTTTCGGTTTTTTTCATTATTGATCCTCCTGTATTTGAGCTTTATATCCTAATCCTCTGAGAGTCACAATAGAAAAATCCTTATTGTTTTCAAATCGTTTTCTCAGACGATTAATGTGTACACTGACAGTAGATTCTGTAGACTCACTGCGCGTTCCCCATACATCTTCTAGTAGTTGAAGTCGTGTAAAAATCTGGTTCGGATAAGAGAGTAATTTGAACAGAAGAGAGAATTCTTTCTGTGGAAGCTGATATTCTTTTCCGTCTTCGTACACAGTTCGTGTTTTGTAATCAAGAATAGTATTTCCGATGGAGAGCTTTTGCTCATGAACAATTCTGGAACGACGTAAAAGCGCTTTGATACGTAGTAACATTTCTTCTTCATCCACAGGCTTCGTCATATAGTCATCGGTTCCGACAAGAAATCCCTGTTTAATATTTTCGGGCAGCTGTTTGGCAGTAAGCATCAGAATCGGAAGATCGGAATGACATTCTCGTAGAAGATTTGTAAGAGCATAGCCATCCATTCCTGGCATCATAATATCCAGGATCAGAAGATCCGGAGTATATTCTTCCATCAGTTTCAATGCTTCCATTGCTGAAGCAGCACTTCTTGTTTTATATCCGGCCGCAGTAAGAACTGCACACAGATAACGTCGTATATTTTTATCATCATCAGTTACTAAAATCTGAAACATTTGATACCTCCCTATTAGATGTTACCAAGAATTTTATTTGAATGATTGAAATTATAACATAAAAAGATAAACAAATAGTAAACAAAAGTTGTTTCACAGGATTTTCATAAATTTAAGTTTAAATAAAGGACCCGGTAAAGGAATAGATAGAAAGCTGATTTTTCTGACTCTTTTACTTCATAGGAAAAAATGATATAATGATTTAAGATATTGCAAATGAGCTAAAGGAGACATAAATCAGAATGAAACGGGTAGCTCAAGGAATCATTTGTCTGGTAGTAACAACTTTATTATGCGGGATATGGACAGAGTTCCGGTGGCATCAATTTGAAATGCCGGATATTATTGGATCCGAGATTCCTTCCGTCGGGAAATCCAAAGAAGAGGTATGCAGAGAATGGTTTTTTGATTACATGAATGAATTTCAAGGAATGAATGTTCCATATGAATATCGGATTCAGTATGCATATCCAGATCAGATAGAAGTGTTGGATGATAAAGGGTATGTACAAATTGATTTTACAGTTATTCCTGCTGCAATTTCCCAGAAAGTAATTCAGAATCTTGAACTTATTACAGCATTTTCAGATCCTGTGTCCCAAATGCCGGATATTGCTGTCAGATATCGTTATCAGGGCCAGATGGTGCTTAGATTAGAAGAAAGAGACGGACTGACCGTCATCACCGAGAAGATGAGTCCGGTACAGTATCAGATTCAGACTCCTGAATTTCAGGAAGAGGTTCGTACGCCTCAGACAGAACATTATGCAATTCGTACAGATAGAAAAGAAACATTCTTCGTGAATGATGGAGTTCTTTATGTTACATTTGACTCAGGAGAAACTTTTATCGAAGTACCGGATGGGTATGAGAAAGTATGTAAAGAAGTAAACGGACTGTATAATGAGAATCTCGCGGACGGAAGCTATATTATTTCACCAGACTTTACAGCTTTCATCGGTTTTGATACAAACGGAACAGTAATGATTTACAGTAAAGATCAGGGAAAATCCTGGAAAGAAAGCAGGATCAGTGAAATGGGATATAAAACAAATGTATTTCTGTCGAAGACAGACAATGCATGTGTGGCAGTCTTTGCTGTCGATCGGTCACTGGGAACAGATTATTATAGTATCTGGTTATCAGAAGATGAGAAAACCTGGAGACAGATCTCTACGAGCGGGGAAGTACTATCTAATTTAAGTGCTGCGTTCTGGGAAGATGAACAGACCGGATATTATGCATCCGGTTCGCAGCAAAGCTGCTTTTATAAAACGATAGATCAGGGGCAGTCATGGCAGGAGATCCCGTTACCGCAGGCAGAGGAAATTTCTGAAAAAATTGGATTTAATCCTTTTGATCAGGTTGAACAGTTTTATAAGGAAGACGGAAACCTGTACCTGGTAATTGGACAGGGAGAAGATGGAGATTATCTACAAGATGGCAAACTTATGAAAGCTTTGTTTCGCTCAGAGGATGGTGAGCATTTTACATTCGAGAAAGAAGTTACAGATTCTTTGCAGGAAGCTGGTTAGGAGGAGAAAATGACAAAGAAAATCTGGAAATTGCTGTGTATTCTGACAGTATTTCTTGCGGGAATGCTTATATATGCAGGTGGGATTCTATTTTTTAGATTTGAGGCGAGAAGAGAAGGAGTTTACGCCCTGATTGCAGGGGAAAGTGCAGCCATATTTTTTTTGGTGGCTTTTATACGGGCTGGAAAGGAGCAAAAAGAGAGATATAGCGGATACAGAGATCTACTTATGACAGAGGGTTCAGCAGCTTTGTTATCTGTTGGAATGACGGGGTATATTTACCGATTTCAGGAACTTGGATTTCAATTGAGAATAGTATGTATCGTACTGTTCTGGGCTATTGTATTTATATGGAAGAGTCTGCTAAGTAAAAAAAGTCGGGAATTAAAGGAAGAAGATGTTAAAAAAATTTTGTTTCAAATATTCCCAGAGTTTTCCAAAGAAAGACAGATAACAGAGCATCCGGAAATAAGCAGAAAAGTAAACCAGGCACTTGTGTTTAAAAGAAGAATCTGGGAACTAAGATGGTGTATTGCCATCATCTCTTTAACAATGATAGCGGGACTTATGCTTGATTTGAAAAATGGATGGAAGTTATGGGGAACTGCCATTATTGTTGCCATTGTTTTTGCATGGCTGTCAGGAAGGGACAGCATTTATACGGCAAGAATTTTATCAGGTATGGTGGATGAGCAGAGAAGCCAGGATATAGTTATATTTTTTCTGATTTATTATTCCAGGGCAACTAGGAGGTGGGAAAGCGTGGTTCCCATGCTTCAGATTTATCTTCCTATTGCTCTTTGTCAGCTTTCAGAATATGATAAAGCATTAGAACTGCTGAAATGCATGAAAAAGAGGCCGGAAGAGGAGGCTTACTATCTTGTGTGGGAAGCTGAGGCGTGGAAGCAGAAAGAGGAGTGGAATGCTCTGAAACAAACACTGGATCGTCTGAAAGATGCGATACCACATATGGCGAAAAGCAGACAGACGGAAATAGAAGAAAAGTACAGAGCGTACGAAAGAACATGGAGAGAGAAGGTGTAGTAAAGGTATGAGTGAGAGGACGGCTGCTACATTGATGACAGAAGGACCAATCTGGAAAAAGATTACATTTTTTGCAATCCCGATTTTTCTTGGAAACCTTTTTCAACAGATGTACAATACAGCAGATTCACTGATAGTTGGGAACTTCCTTGGGAGTAATGCGCTGGCTGCGGTCAGTTCTTCAGGAAATCTGATCTATTTGATGATAGGATTTTTCAGTGGGATTGCACTTGGAGCTGGAGTGGTGATTGCACGTTATTTCGGAGCGAGAGACCAGGAAAATGTAGAGAAAGCAGTTCATACAACTGTTGCATTTGGTATAGTTGCAAGTGTGATATTAACAATAGTAGGTGTATTTTTTGCTCCCCAGATTCTGATCTGGATGAAAACACCGGAAAATGTCATGCCGGAATCTACAACCTATTTCCGCGTTTATTTTATGGGATCAGCAGGATTTGTTATGTACAATATGTTTGTTGGAATCCTTCAGGCGGTTGGAGACAGTAAACACCCATTATATTACTTGATTCTTTCTTCAGTAATAAACGTAGTGTTGGATTTACTGTTTATAGCCGGATTTGGAATGGGCGTGGAAGGAGCAGCGCTTGCAACAGACATTTCCCAGGTAGTCAGTGCTGTTTTCTGTATGATTCAATTGATGCGATGTAAGACGGAATATCGACTTGTATTACGAAGAATTCGATTTGAATGGGATATACTGAAACAGATTGTTCGTTTCGGACTTCCATCAGGTTTTCAGAATTCTATCATTGCTATTGCAAATGTGGTTGTTCAATCGAATATCAATTCTTTTGGCGAGATGGCTATGGCCGGATGTGGAGCATATTCAAAGATTGAAGGATTCGGTTTTCTTCCGATCACAAGTTTTACGATGGCATTGACAACGTTTGTCAGCCAGAACCTTGGTGCAAGAGATTATGACCGGACAAAGAAAGGTGCAAGGTTCGGGATCATTTGTGCTGTGGTTCTTGCTGAACTGATCGGTATCATTATTTTTATTGCAGCACCTGTATTTACAGCAGCTTTTGATCGCACACCGGAAGTGATTGTTTTTGGAACAGAAAGAGCAAGAACAGCAGCATTGTTTTACTGTCTGCTTGCCTATTCGCATTCGGTTGCCGCTGTGCTTCGTGGGGCAGGAAAATCAGTGATACCGATGATTGTCATGATGATATTCTGGTGTGTTATCCGTGTAACTGTACTGACAGGAATCTCATTTGTGTATCCTTCCATTGTCGTTGTTTACTGGATATATCCACTGACATGGACTTTAAGTTCCATTGCGTTTTTTATCTATTATAGGAAAGCTGATTGGCTTCATGCATATTAAGGATTGATTGTAAAAAAGCATTGTTTGCTTGTATTTCAAAGGAAAAACAGCAGGCAGTGCTCTTTTTATTTGGAATGAGTCGGAAAATTTAGAAATTATGAATATTATTAAGAAAGACGAAAGATGAATGAAACAGAGTTGACAGACACACTATGCTAGTGTACTATTTAATTAGAACACTTGGAAAGAAAGGAGGAAAAGATGGAGTTTAATGCGGAAATACCAATTTACATGCAGGTAATCAGAGATATAAAAAAACGGATTGTACGAAAACAGCTTCTCCCGGGAGATAAGTTGCCATCCAATAGAGAACTTGCAGTTTTGTATAAAGTAAATCCGAATACGGCAGCCAGAATTTATAAAGAGCTGGAAGCGGAAGGATATTGTTATACAAAACGTGGGCTTGGCACTTTTATTACAGAGGATGAGTCGATGCAAAGGGAATTACGAAAAGAGATGGCACAGACACTTTTGGATGGATTTCTAAAAGAAATGAAAGATCTTGGGTTTGAAAGGGAAGAAATTATTTCTCAGATAAAGATGTTTAATGAGGAGGAAAGGGTATGATTGCAGAAAGTAGAGCACTGACAAAGGCTTACATGGGGAAAAAGGTAGTAAAAGAAGTTTCGATTAAGATCAGAGGCGGATATATCTATGGACTTTTGGGACCAAATGGCAGTGGAAAAACGACATGGATGAAAATGATGACAGGGTTTATCAAACCGACACATGGAGAGGTGATTTTTGATGGTGCACCATGGAATTACCGGGCCAAAAACTATGTGGCGTATATGTCAACAGAACCTTTTTATTATGACTTTATGACAGTTGGGATGGTGGGTAAATATTACGGTGACTTTTTCGAAGAATTTGACAGAGAAAAATTCAATGAACTTGTACAAAAAGTAGGTCTTTCTGAAGAAATGAAAGTGAGAGAAATCTCGACTGGTATGATGGCAAAGCTGAAGGTTATTGCAACCTTGTCCAGAAAAGCAAGGTTATATATGTTGGATGAACCGTTAAATGGAATCGATCTCAAAGCAAGGGAAGAGATTATCGATGTGATTCTTACAACAGTGAACAACACAAATGCAGTGATTATTTCTACACATCTTATTGAAGAGATTGAGTCTTTTATTGATCATGCTATCTTTATAAAAGATGGAAATATGATTTATGAATGTGATGTGGAAGAGGAGCGAATACATTCTGGAAGAAGTGCGGCTGATCTGTACAGAGAGTTGATGTAAGGGGGAAAGACAATGGGAAAACTAATTAAATACGAATGGAGAAAACAGAGAACAACGAGAATTTTAATACTGGCATGTCTGCTTGTTTTTCTGCTTTTATTTGGAATTGGAGCAATCATTAAAAATGAAACCGTTGTGGCTGTCAGTATATTGGTTATTACATTTGCAGGTATGTTTGGGGTTCTATACGTTGGCATTGAAAATCTGGTGATTTTGAATAAAGATCTAAAGACAAAGCAGAGTTATATGTTGTGGATGGTACCGCACTCTACTTATGAAATTCTGGGAGCAAAAGTGATTGCAGGAGTTTTACAGATGTTTTTCGTGTTTTTGGCTTTTTTTATTACCGGAGCAGTGACTGTGACTGTGACCGCTGCAAGCGAAGGAAGCTTGGGTGAATTGTTACGTGCACTCAGCTATTTGTTTGAAACTTTGACAAATCAGAATGTGAATTGGGGTGCTGCTTTTGCCGCGTACATTTTTCTTTTAATCTGTTGGATCAATGTGATGGTTGTTGGATTTTTGGCCATTATTCTTACTCGAACCGTATTACTGAATGCAAGATTTGGCGGTTTTATCGCTATAGTTGTGTTCTTTGTTATTAATTTTCTGATTGAAAGATTTTACAGTTTTATAAACCCATTGATTGGAATGGAACCGATTTTCGGACTGCCTAGTATCAGTGTATTTGACTATATATTTTACATAATAATGACAGTTCTCGCATTTTTGGTTACGGGATGGATTACAGATAAAAAACTTAGTATTTAATTTATAACCATAAGAAAAAATTATAATATAATTATAAATCATAATATATTACGAGTGTTAATTGGTATATAATAAAAGAAGTGAGACAAATAATAAGCGCTTCATTAACAGGAGGAAAAGAAGAATGAAAACACTCGTAATCGGAGGAGTTGCAGCAGGTACAAAGGCTGCAGCAAAATTAAAAAGGGAAGATCGTAATGCCGAAGTGACTTTGATAACAAAAAGTGGGGACATCTCCTATGCTGGCTGCGGTCTTCCTTATTACGTAGGAGGACTGATTGAAACAGAAGAAGAGCTGATTGTCAATACGCCTGAAAAGTTTGAAGGACTGACTGGAGTAAAAGTTCTGACAAAAAGAGAAGCAATAAAACTTGATCCGGTGAAAAAATCTGTTTGTGCCAGAAATCTTCTGACTGGAGAAGAGGAGGACTACACATACGATAATCTGATCCTTGCAGTGGGAGCATCAGCAATTGTCCCAAATGTTCCGGGGATCGATTTAAAGGGTGTATTTCAGATGCGTACTCCACAGGATGCATATGATCTGAGAAAATATATTGAGACGGAAAATATTAAAAGAGCTGTTGTAGCAGGAGGCGGATTTATCGGTCTTGAGATTGCAGAAAACCTTCAGGCAAAAGGAATTTCTGTGACAGTAATTGATATGGCCTCTCAGGTTATGCCTAATATCCTTGATCCGGAAATGGCGGACTATGCAAAAAAGCATCTCCAGAAAAGTGGAATCCGTGTTCAGACAGGAACTGCATTAAAAGCAGTACTTGGAGAAGAAAGTGCGATGGGTGTTCAGACAGATCAGGGAAATATAACGGCTGATTTAGTTGTGGTATCAATTGGAATTCGTCCGAATACAGCCTTTCTGGCAGATACTGGAATCGAAATGGACAGAGGAACAATTGTTGTTGATGCACAGATGAAAACAAGTCTTCCAAACGTGTACGCGGCAGGAGATTGCGTTGTCGTAAAGAACCGGATTACCGGAAAACCTCAGTGGTCAGCCATGGGTTCTTCCGCAAACTATGAAGGAAGAACACTGGCACAGATTCTTGCTGGAAAAGAAAAAAGCTATCCTGGCGTGCTTGGAACTGGCGTTGTAAAACTTCCGGGAGTGAACGTAGGAAGAACCGGTCTTACCGAAGCGCAGGCAAAGGAAGCCGGATATGATGTGGAAACAGTTCTTGCCGTAACAGACGATAAGGCACATTATTATCCGGATGCGGATTCCTTTGCGACGAAGATGATCGCAGACCGTACGACCCATAAACTTCTTGGAATTCAGGTGTTCGGAGCCGGAGCGGTAGATAAGATGACGGATATTGCCGCAACCGCAATCGCGATGGATGCCCGTCTGGAAGATCTGGAAAACATGGATCTTGCCTATGCGCCACCGTTTTCCACGGCGATCCATCCGCTTGTTCAGGCAGCATATATTCTGGAAAACAAAATCAGCGGAGAGATGGTCAGCATGACTCCGGCAGAGTATGCGACTGGAAAAGCAAAGGGTTATAAAGTAGTAGATGTTTGCCCGAATCCGCAGATTGCGGGGGCAGTTTATGTAAATCTTTCCTCGGTCAACGGTCCGATTGATGGGCTTGAGAAGGACGAAAAGCTCCTGCTTGTCTGCTTGAAAGGAAAAAGAAGTTATTTCCTTCAGAACCGGTTAAAGGCATATGGATATACAAATACGGTTGTGCTTGAAGGCGCCCAGTACTTTAATGATGTCAAAGTGGAAGGTGTGAAATTCAAGGTTTCTCCAGAAGATATCACGAGAGTAAAGGCGCTGGGATTTCTTCAGGATAAAAATACGGAAGATTGTTTCAATGGGCGTGTAATTACGAGAAACGGTAAAATTACAGCAGAAGAGAGCAGAGTTATCGCTGAAGCGGCAGAAAAATTCGGAAGTGGCGAAATTACAATGACATCAAGACTGACAATCGAGATTCAGAAAGTTCCTTATGAAAACATAGAACCACTGAGAGAATTCCTTGCAAATGCAGGACTTGAGACGGGAGGAACAGGATCGAAAGTACGCCCGGTTGTATCCTGTAAAGGAACGACATGTCAGTATGGTTTAATTGATACATTCCGTCTGTCAGAAGAGATCCATGACAGATTTTTCCATGGTTACAGTCAAGTAAAACTTCCGCATAAATTTAAGATTGCGGTTGGAGGCTGTCCGAATAATTGTGTGAAGCCAGATCTGAATGATCTTGGAATTATCGGCCAGAGAGTTCCGGTTGTAGATTTGGCAAAATGTAGAGGATGTAAAGTATGTCAGGTAGAGAATAATTGCCCGATTAAGGTGGCGAAAATGGAAAACGGTAAACTTCAGATTCCGGAAGACCAGTGCAACCATTGCGGACGTTGCCTTGGAAAATGTCCATTTGGTGCTGTAAACACCGAAACAGAAGGTTACAAAGTATATATCGGAGGCCGTTGGGGTAAGAAGGTAGCACATGGACATGCATTGGAAAAGATTTTTACAAGTGAAGAGGAAGTGATGGATGTCGTAGAAAAAGCGATCCTGCTTTTCAGGGAGCAGGGAATCACAGGTGAACGATTTGCGGACACAATAGATCGTCTTGGATTTGAAAATGTGCAAACTCAGCTTCTTTCAGACGAACTTCTTATTAGAAAACAGGAAAATCTGGCTGCCCAGAAGCATTTGAAAGGCGGAGCAACCTGCTAAGGACGAAAGAAAAGACAAAAAAGAAGGATTCAGGGATACAGTAATTTACTGTATCCCTGCTTTTGACTTTGAGGTATAATAGAAAGCAAGAAAAAGACAGCAAAGGAGGAAGACGGAAATGGCATTATTGCATGTGGATTTTTTTTCGGAAGTTTTGGAAAAATGTATGAATATGGATGTGATTCTTCCGCAGAACACGACGAGCCAGATTGGAATGAAGGGAAATGCAGGAACAGAAAAATATAAGACAGTTTATCTGCTTCATGGAATGAGCGATGACCAGACAACCTGGCAGCGGAGGACTTCCATCGAGCGCTATGTCAGCGAATATGGTATTGCGGTAGTTATGCCGGATGCAGGTCTTGGATTTTATACGGATACGAAGTACGGACTTCCGTATTGGACTTTTTTCTCGGAAGAGCTTCCTAAAATTTGCAGAGAGTTTTTCCCTCAGATGTCGGAAAAACGGGAAGATACACTGGCAGCGGGACTCTCCATGGGAGGCTACGGAGCATGGAAACTTGGACTTGGAGCGCCGGAGACATTTGGGGCTGCAGCATCCATGTCCGGGGTTCTGGATGTGGCGAGAAGAGTGAAGGAAGAGGCGGAAGATAGTGCACGGAAACCGTCTGGATTCTGGGAGGGAATCTTCGGAGATCTGGATCAGATCGTGGGATCGCCAAATGACCTGAAGTATCTGGCAAAGAAATTAAAAGAAGAACAAAAACCGGTGCCAAGGCTGTTTGCATGGTGTGGAACAGAAGATTTTCTCTATCATAATAATCTTGATATGTGGGAAGAGATGAAGAGGCTTGGATATGATGTCACAACCTCAAGTTCCAGCGGAGACCATCAGTGGAAATACTGGGATGAACAGATCCGGACAATTCTGAAATGGTGGTTAAAGTAAAGAAGTGAAGAAGTTGAAAACACAAGAAACGAAGGGAGTTATCTGGAAGAATCTGTTGATGTCATGCGTTCTTCTGATTGGCTGTGTCCTGTTCTACTTCGGCGTGTACCGAGGGGCGAACGAACCAGTTGCCGTACTGAATCGGACGAATGCAGCTCCGGCAGTTCATACATTGTCTGAGGTGTCTGAAATTCTGATGGAGTATGATGACTTTTTTACAGAAGAGATAGTGGAGCATCTTTCTCAGGAAGAGAATTTTGGTACTTATATCATTCCGGGGCTGAAATCGACAAAGACCGTAAACAGTAAAACGGGACAGTCGGATATCTGTACGTCCATGACGCCCCAGGGAATGGACGTGACGAAGGACTCGATTTTCGTAAGCGCGTATTGTCATACCAAGAAGCACAATTCCGTGCTGTATCAGATTGACAAGGAATCCGGGCGGTTTGTAAAGGAGATTATTATGCCGAACCGGACTCATGCGGGAGGCATTGCATACGACAATCTGAATCAGGTACTGTGGGTATCGAATATGATGGATGGGAAAGCAGCGGTAAGCCTGTACACCATGGAAGCACTGGAAAACTATCAGTATGACAAGACAAAAAAGCCGCTTCCATTTTTGGAGACCCATGTGCTGGAAGGGCTTACAAGAAATTCGTTTATGGCATTCCGGGGCGGGAGCCTTTATGCGGGATATTTTTCCCTATCCGGTGACAGCATCATTAACAGGTATTCGGTTGACTTTGAAATTAACGAAAAGAATAAAGAGGAATATGAGGAACTGAACAGGGAAAGAGAGTTGTTAAGCAATGTTGCGATCGACCAGGAATGGGCGGATATTCTTTCCCAGGTCCAGGGACTGGAAGTGTTTGGAAATTATTTGTTTATCTCCCAGTCCTACGGATTTGCGGATTCCAGACTTAGAGTCTATGAGAGATCCGTCATAGAGACAGAAAAGTACAGCCTGAAAAAGAAAGAAGAGATCAAAAGCTTTGCTCTTCCAAACCAGATGGAGCAGATTTGTATTCAGGACGGAAGGCTGTATATGCTGTTTGAATCCGGCGCCTACGCCTACCGAGGCATTCCGGTCAATTGTGTGGACCGGATTGTTTCGGTGGATCTGAAGGATGTTCTGAAGAATCTGGAGTAGCCGAGGAGAGAAACGGATTCTTCTGAATGTGCTGGAAGATCAGAGAGGCAATGACTTCGATATCTTCCTTCATGCCATCCTCGATCCAGTGAAGAAAAATATTATAAAGCGCTCCGGAATAGTAGTAGAGTTCGTATTTCCTTGGGGAATCTGATTCTACCATTCCTGTGACGGTCAGCATATAGTAATCCAGGCCGTGCAGGATGATTTCGGAGCGATTTGCTTTTTTTAGGCAGAGCGCGTAGTCTGTATATTTTTGAAGGTACCGCAGACCGTGGAGAATATGTTCGTATGTCTGAAATCCGTGTTGAAGTTTCGGGATATCGGTGGCAAGAGACATAGCGTATTCCTTGATGATTTGAAACATATAGTCCATCAGAATTTCATCTTTTGATTTGTAATTGCGGTAATAAGACATCCGGGAAACACCGGCTCTTTCTGTAATGTCGGTGATGGTGATGTCATTGTAATCTTTTGTATGCATCAGCTGCAGAAGAGCTTCCATAATGCACTGTTTTGTAAAGGAAGGACCCTTGCGTCCCCGGTTGGATGAATTCATGAACAAAACCTCCTGTTTTGTAACAAAATCGTGAAAGTATCTTGCTTTCCAAAAAAGCAAATGTTACAATTGTAACATTTAGTGATATGCCAGTAGTTTAGCAGAAGAACTGGGGAAAAGCAAGAGAAACGGGAGGATGAACCATGCAGTTTGGTATTGTAAGTGACAGTTCCTGTGATCTGCCTGAGGCATACGTGCAGGCGGAACAGGTGCAGATAGTTTCATTTTATATTTCATTTGATGGGGAAAATTATTATCAAGAGGGAAAGCAGATTTCTATTCCGAATTTTTATCAGAAGATGGTAGACAATCCGGATTGTTTCCCAAAAACATCCATGCCGTCCGTACAGGACTATGTGGATGCGTTTCTTCCATTTGTAAAGGAAGGCATGCCAGTACTTTGCATCTGCCTTTCAAAGAAGCTGAGCGGCTCCATGCAGGCCGCTGTCAATGCGAAACAGGTGGTGGAAGAGCAGTATGGGGGAGCAAAAATTGAGATTCTGGATTCGTCTCTTGCAACTGCTCTGCAGGGAATGCTGGTCAAAGCGGCGGTGGAGATCCGAAATGCGGGCGAATCCCTTGATGAAGCGGTTAGATGTCTGAAGGAAATCCGCAAAAGTGGCCACATTTTCTTTACAACAGATGATCTGAAGTATCTGCAGCACGGCGGAAGGATTGGAAAAGCTGCTTCTGTTGCAGGAAGCGTGCTGAAGATCAAACCGCTTCTGCAGTTTTATGACGGAGAAATTGGACCGGCAGAGCTTTGCCGCGGGCGTAAAAAATCCATTTTAAAGCTTATCGATAAAATGGAAGCTTATATGCAGGAGCATAATATTCATCCGGAGGATTATTATATTGCAACGGGAGTCGGACTCTGGGTGGACGAGTATGAGCAGTTCAAAGAACAGCTGTCTCAACAGCTCGAGAAGGCCGGCTTCCATGTTGAGCAGTGGGAGGATATCCAGATCGGAGCCACTATTGGTGTACACACCGGACCATATCCTCTGGGTACTGGTCTTTTGAAACGCTGGAAGAAAGGAATGTGATTTTGTCGTTTTTTAGCAGCATTTTGTCGATAACTGTAGTTTTTCCTGTTATTTCCGGACAAAGTCGTTATGATAGTAGCGGAGGTTGGAAGGAGGAAAACATGCAGCTGATTTACGAAACGTTGAGAAGTTTGGGTTTGACTTCAAAATATCAGGGATATCAGCAGCTGGCCGAAGCGACAAAGATTGCTCTGGAAAATGACGATTTCATGCTGAATGTAACGAAAAATATTTATCCGGAGGTAGCATTCAAACTGAAAGTAAGACCACAAAGTGTGGAGCGAAATATTCGGACAGCGATAGAAGTATGCTGGAGACAGAGCGGACCAGAAAGCTTCAGCAAAATTGCAGGCTGTAAAATAACAAAAATTCCAACGAACGCAGAGTTTATAGACATGTTCGCCTTTTATATTAAAACTCATAGCTGATGAGGGAGAAGGACTAAAAGAATTGGATACATTAATTTTGGGGACGTGTTCCGGTGCATCGGAACACGTCCCCAAATCTGTTTTAAATGGAAAGCGGATACTTTACAAACAGAAAAAAGATGATTATAATAGGTGGAAGTTAGGGGGCGTTTTTGTGGAAAAGGAAAATGAGTTTGAATTGCCCGTACATTTTATTATGGCTACATTCGGAGGATTTCTAGGTGCATATGCCATTCTTGCAAGAATGAGGGTCTTTGGATCTGCGCAGACGGCAAATTTGATTGAGCTGGTGTGCGATATTTTGGGAAGAAATCTGGAGGGTGTGCTGACTCGTGTGATGGCGCTGGTGGTTTATGGCGGGGCGATAGCTCTTGCAGCTGTCCTGATAAAGAAGGTGCAGTGGAATCTGAAGTATCTGGCGATTTTTCTGGATGCATTTGCTATTCTGGTAGCTGGATTTTCCCAGAGGATATGGATCCGGTGGCGGCTCTTTATCCGGTCTTTTTTGTAACAGCGTTTCAGTGGTGTGTGTTTCAGGGTGCAAAAGGCTATACGAGTTCGACGATTTTTTCCACAAACAATTTAAAACAGACCGTCTTTTCTATAACCGAATATTTTATTTACAGAAAAGAGGAAAACGTACGAAAACAGAAAGCGGAGAAGGCTGTCGTCTTTGGCGGCACGCTTTTTAGTTTTCATATTGGTGTCGGTTTTGGTTATCTGATGTGGTTGCAATATGGAATTCACAGTGTCTGGTTCGGAAGCATCCCTCTTCTGGCGGGAGCAGTGCTCCTGGTGATTCAGGATCTGAGGGCAAAAGCATACATACGGGAACAGGACTCCGTTTCCTGCCTGTAATGATCAAAAAACAGACTGCGTGGGCAGTCTGTTTTTCATTTTTGCATGGGAAAAGAAATCAGATTCCCATTTTCTTATAAGCTTTTTCCGGATCCAGTGTATAGGTTCCGTCCTCAAACTGAAAGAGTGGGATTCCGATCGTATGTCCATTGCGGACTTCTTCAAAAAGATCCATTGTGTCACGAAGTTTCAGGAACCGTTTCAGATTTGCTGTTGATTTTGTAATATCAAAATAATTGTACTGGATACTGTCATCTGCATGCTCCTTCAAGTATGCTTTTGTGTCGAGACAGTCTCCGCAGATATCAGAACCATAAATAATGACTTTCATATCGTAAATACTCCTTTTTTGTTTTACTATAACATGGACGGGAGAAAAGAACAATAAGGGATCTACTGCCAACACGCGGATTGCGGGACAAAAAAACATTTTACATTTCGTCCGGATCGTGTAGAATAAAAGATGGATGTATGAGAGATATGGGAAACGTAAAAATAAAGGAGTAGTGAAAAAATGAATCAAATAAGAAAACGTGCAGAAGAGAAGCGGGAAGAGATCTGCAGGGACAGAAGATACTTGCATCAGAATCCGGAAATCGGAATGGATCTTCCCGAGACTGTTTCCTATATCGGTGAACGTCTTTCAGAGATGGGAATCAGCTGGAAACTCTGCGGAGGGGAACTTTCTGAAAAGATGACCGCAGATTATATAGAAGCAGGATTTCCGGAGATGAAAAAAGCAGTAGGAATTACAGCGATGATCGGACAGGGGAATCCGTGTATTCTTTTAAGGGCAGATATGGATGCGCTTCCGATCCGGGAAGAGACAGACCTTCCATTTTGTTCAGTGAATGGATATGGACATATGTGCGGGCATGACAGTCATGCAGCCATGCTTCTTGGAGCTGCCGGAATTTTAAAAGAGATGGAGAATGAACTTTGCGGTTCCGTCAAGCTTTTGTTTCAGCCGGGAGAAGAGACAGGTGCCGGGGCAAAAATGATGGTCGCGGGAGGAGCTTTGAAAAATCCGGATGTTGATGCGGCTTTTGGCCTGCATGTACAGCCGCTTCAGAAAGTCGGACAGATCGGTTACTGCAGCGGGGTGAATTCCGCATCACTAGACACTTTTATTGTAAAAATCAAAGGGAAGGGTGGCCACAGTTCGCAGCCGCATATCTGTGTAGATCCGGTGATGATTCTGAATCAGGTATATCAGGCGGTCAACCTGCTTGTGACAAGAGAGGTGGATCCGGCTGCCATGGCAACGCTGACCTGCGGAGTTGTAAAGGGAGGAACGGCTGTCAATATCATTCCAGACACAGCGGAACTTCATATTGGAGTGAGGACACTGGATGTAGGGGCGTCCGAGCATCTTCGCAGACGGATTCCAGAGGTCGTTGATCATTATGTCCGTGCATGGAATGGGGACTATGAAATGACTGTATTTCAGACACCGTGCACATACAGCGACAGCGAATTTGTAAAAGAAATGCTGCCTATTTTAGAGGAGAGCGCAGGTAAAGAAAATGTAGAGGAAATCCCGCCAATGAGCGGGACAGAAGATTTTGGTTATGTCACAAGAGAAGTGCCGGGAATGTTTGTGTTTATCGGAGCGGGAAAAGAGGGGAATGCCCCGCTTCACAATGCTCACATGGTGCTTGATGAGAAGGTTTTGCCGATCGGGGCAGCCATTTATGCGGATGTAGCCGTGTCGTGGCTGAAGAAAAAAAGGAACGAGGAGTAAAACATGAACCAGACCAAAAAAGAAAAAAGAGGATTTCATATGCCTCATGTTTTTATTATTCTGCTTTTTATTATGTTGCTGATCACAGCACTTTCCTATCTGATACCGAGTGGAAGCTATGAAAGAATTGAGGATGCCGCTTCAGGCATGAGCATAATTAATCCGGATACCTTCCGATATGTAGAAAATGAGAATCCGATTACATTTATGAACTATTTTGAGGCTGTTTACAATGGATTTGTAAACGGGGCCTCTATCATGGGAACACTTTTTATATGTTCCGGAGTGATCTACCTTCTGGAGGTAAGTGGTGCTTTTGCAGCCGGCATTAATAAGATTCTGCAGAAAACAAAGGGAAAAGAATTTTCTGTCGTTTTTATTTTTTATACGATATTTGTGATTTTTGGAGTTCTTGGATACGGAGAAGCAGCCTATCCTTTTTATCCGCTTGCTATTACAATTGGATTTGCCCTGGGGTATGACCGGATGGTAGGAACCGGGCTTGCAATTGTAGGAAGTACGGTCGGATTTACGGCAGGCCTGATGAATATGTTTACGACCGGGGTTGCACAGCAGATTGTAGGGCTGCCGATTTTTTCGGGAATGTCTTACCGGTGTGTAGGACTTCTGGTATTTTATCTGATCGGGTTGATCGGTCTTTACCGGTATTGCAGAAAGATCAAGCAGGATCCGAACACCAGCATTTTAAAGGAAGAATACCTTAGCCGGTCCGGACAGAACCAGGAGGAGATCAAAGAGAAGATGACAATTTCAAGAGTTCTGGGACTTCTTGCATTCGGAATTGTTATCGTAGTTCAGGGAATCGGATGCACCCGACTTGGATGGTCATTTCCGCAGGTTGCGGCGATTTATCTGATTCTTGGTGTGGCGCTTGTGATCATTTTCCGGATGAGTCCAAGCAAGGCGTGCGATCTGTTCTGCCAGGGGGCGGTTCGTGTGTTCGGCGCGGCATTTGCGGTAGGACTGGCCCAGGCGGTTATGGTCCTGATGAATCAGGCATGTATTATGGATACGATTGTTCACGGCATGTCCGTATTTCTGGAAAATAAAGGACCGCTTTTTGCGTTGTTTGTTATCTTTGCGTTTGTTACGTTATTTAACTTTTTTGTTGTATCAGGAAGCGGCAAAGCAGTTATGGTCATGCCGATCCTTCAGCCGCTTGGAAAAATTTTACATATCAATCAGCAGGTACTTGTACTGACATATCAGTACGGCGATGGAATTACCAACAGCTTCTGGCCGGGCGGCAGTCTCGTACAGCTTTCGCTCTGCAAAGTAGGATATGGAGCGTGGATGAAATTCTGCTGGAAGATTTATGTATCCATGATGGCAGCTGCATTTCTACTGGTAGTGATTGCAAACCAGATCGGATACGGACCTTTTTAGGGGAATGAAATGGTAGAAAAGGGAGAGGGATTGAGATGGAAAATAATGTTCAGATGAAAAATCAGATCACAGAGGGAGTGATCTGGAAACAGCTTTTGGTGTTCTTTTTTCCGATTATGATCGGAACCTTTTTTCAGCAACTTTACAATACCATCGATACGGTGGTAGTTGGACAGTTTGTGGGTACGGAGGCACTTGCAAGCGTTGGGGGATCCGCTGCTCAGATGATTAATCTTGTTGTCGGCTTTTTTACCGGGCTTTCTTCCGGGGCATCGGTCATTATTGCCCAGTATTACGGAGCCAGAGATGAAAAGTTTGTGCGTCAGGGAATCCATAACGCCTACGCGATCGCTGTGGTCGGGGGAGTTCTGCTTAGTATCCTTGGGATTGTGCTTGCACCGTCCATGCTCACGATGATGAATACACCATCAGAGATTATATACGACTCGACGGTTTATCTCCGGGTTTATTTTTCCGGGCTTATTTTTACATTTGTATATAATATCGGCTCCAGTATTCTGCGGGCAATAGGGGATTCCAGAACGCCGCTTTATATCCTGATTGCCTGCTGTTTGGTAAATATTATTCTGGACCTTGTTTTTGTGGTTCTTCTCCATGAAGGAGTGTTTGGAGTTGCTCTTGCGACTTTGCTTGCACAGGCATTCAGTGCAGCGCTTGTGACAATGAAATTGATGCGTTCGGAAGGTATGTTACAGCTGAAACTTACTAAAATTCGATTTTACCGTACTGCGTGTATCAGTCAGATCAAACTTGGAATTCCGACCGGAATAGAGGCGATTCTGTTTGCGATTACCAATATCGCGATTCAGGCGTCCCTGAATTCCTTTGGAACAGATACGACAGCAGCATGGTCTGCATATGGAAAGCTGGACGCCATTTTCTGGATGATTAATACGGCATTTGGAATTTCTATCACAACATTTGTCGGACAGAACTATGGTGCGGGAAAGACTGAACGAATCAAGAAAAGCGTAAAAGTCTGTCTTGGAATGGAGTTGGTAACCGCTTTTGTGATGGTGGCATTTCTGATTATCACAAGAGAATTTCTGTTCCGTATGTTTACATCGGATGCAGATGTCATTCAGATCGGAAGCGATATGCTCGTACTGATTACGCCATGGTATATTGTCTATGTGTTTATTGAGATTCTGGCAGGTGCGCTCAGAGGAATCGGGGATGTCATTGTTCCGGTTATCATCACACTTGGAGGAATCTGCGTGCTTCGTATCGTATGGCTTGCTGTGGCATTGAAAGTCAGTCCAACAATTTCGGCGATTATTTTCAGCTATCCGGTAACCTGGATTCTGACCGCCGTGATTTTTATCGGATATTATTATTATAAGCATAAAAAGACTGGAATTGTTTAGGAGCAGGAGGGATTACTATGAATGTGTATGTGCACAAAGTACATTATTATGAAACTGACCGGATGGGAATTACGCATCATTCCAATTACATTCGCTGGATGGAGGAGGCCAGAGTGAACTTCCTGGATCAGACGGGATGGGGATTTGAACGGATGGAAGAAGAGGGGATTGTGTCCCCTGTCATTCATGTGGACTGTGATTTTAAGAAAACAACGACGTTTCAAGATGTAGTCGAGATTATGGCACATATTGAAGAGTACAATGGTGTGAAAATGAAGATCGCCTATGAGATGAGATGCCGGGGAGAACTGGTTGCGGTCGGACATTCCGGACATTGTTTCCTGGATCATGATGGCAGACCGATTCGGATGAAGAAAAGCTTTCCGGAACTGGATCAGATGTTTCGGGAGATGACAGAAGGGAGGAAAGAAGCATGCGGGAAATAAAGGTGGAATGGTTTGGACATTCCTGTTTTAGAATTACAAAGGATGGGTATGCGATTGTATTGGATCCATACGAGGACAACAATGTACCGGGGCTGATACTGGAAACATTGCAGGCAGATGAAGTTTTCGCAAGCCATGAGCATGGTGACCACAATGCAAGAGAAAAGGTGGAACTCCGAGGAGAGAAGAAAGACAGTCCATTTCAGATGATACGTCTGGAAAGTTTTCATGATGATTGCTGCGGAGAAAAAAGAGGGACTAACATTATGACAGTGCTGGAATCGGGAGGAATCCGAATTGCCCATCTGGGAGATATCGGATGCGTGCCGTCCGCAGAACAGATGGAGGTACTTAAAGGTCTGGATGCAGTGATGGTGCCTGTAGGAGGATTTTATACTATGGAGCCGGATGAAATCAGAGAGCTTTTAAAAGAACTAGACCCTAGAGTTATCATTCCGATGCACTACAGAAGTGAGAAATTCGGTTACGATGTAATTGCAACACTGGATGTATTTCTAAGAGAAGGAGATCCGGTAGTAAGATATGATACTAATACGCTGCTTATCCATCCTGATATGGAAAGACAGACTGCAGTTCTTTCCTGTCCGGAGCAGAAGTCATGAAGCAAATAAAAAAGATCTTTCTTCCAGTATTCTGCCTGATCTTTCTTTTGCCGGTATCTTCCTGCGGAAGTACCACTGGAAGCTTCGAGGCGAATACGGTTGGCAGTCCGAACAAAACAGAGCAGATTGATACTGTCAGCCAGGAAGAAGCAGAGGCTATTGTTGAAGACCTGCCGGAATACAGCGGAGAGCCCTATGCCATTGTGGCAGACAATGAACCGGACTTTTCAGATGCGGAGTTTCAGACGGAAGCCTACGAAGAATATAGCGAACTGGATGAGCTTGGCCGGTGTGGGACGGCAAAGGCCAATATCGGAGAAGAGTTGATGCCGACAAAAGACCGGGAAAGTATTTCAGAAGTAAAGCCATCTGGATGGATCAATAAAGAGTATGATGAAGTGGGCGGAGGCTATCTTTATAACCGATGTCATTTGATCGGCTTTCAGTTGACTGCAGAGAATGCAAACGAAGAAAATCTGATTACCGGTACCAGATATATGAATACGGAAGGAATGCTTCCGTTTGAAAATATAGTAGCGGATTATATCAGAGAAACGGATAATCATGTCCTGTATGAAGTGACACCGGTTTTTGAAGATGACAATCTGGTAGCATCCGGTGTCCTGATGGAAGCAGAGTCAGTAGAGGATGACGGTGCAGGCATTTCGTTCTATGTCTATGTATATAATGTACAGCCGGGAATTGAGATAGATTATGCCACAGGTGAGAGCTGTGAGGCGGAGGATTCCAAGCCAGAGCTAGGATCGGAAAAAGGCCAGGCAGCAGAGGAAACTTATGTACTCAATACGAATACCATGAAGTTTCATGAGCCGGACTGTTCAAGCGTTGGGGATATAAAGAAGTCAAATCTAAGCGAGTATAGTGGAACAAGAGAAAATGTGATACGTATGGGATATGATCCCTGTGGAAGATGCAGGCCATAAGGCCTGCATTATTCAATATAGAAAAAGGCAATCAATGTCTGGATTTTGTCAAGAGCTACTCTGGGAGAAATACATTCGGATCCGGTAGGGTAGAGAGCCAAGTTGATGCGCTTGACGATAAAGGGAAATGATGATAACGTAAATGTCATAAAGGAACAGCGGATATTTGACCTTAGGTGAGGAGGAAAACATTATGAGCAAAAAATTAGTAACCTATTTCAGCGCAAGCGGAGTTACTGAAGCAGTGGCCAGAAAATTGACGGAGGCAGGAAATGCCGATCTCTATGAAATCGCACCAGAAGTGCCGTATACAAGAGAGGATTTGGACTGGACAGATAAAAACAGTCGGAGCACTATTGAAATGCAGGATTCTTCTTCTCGTCCGGCTATAGCAGACAGGGATGCGAATGTTTCTGATTACGATGTCATTTTCATCGGTTTTCCGATCTGGTGGTATACGGTGCCGACCATCATCAATACCTTTCTGGAAGCATATGATTTTAGCGGGAAAACGATTGTTCCATTTGCTACATCCGGTGGAAGTGGAATTAAAAAAGCAGCAGAGGCAATACGAAAGGCAGTTCCAGATGCCGAGGTAGAAGAGGGCAGACTGCTGAACGGATGCTTAAATCAGGAGGATCTGGAAAGCTGGATGGAGCAGTACTAAAAGAAAAAGACGGAGAAAAGATAAAATGGCAAGTTGTGTTGATCTGCTGGATGCACTCCGGCACCGGGCATTTCAAGATTCGGAAATCCGGGAACGACTCCTCGCAACAAGACAGAAGGAAGATCCATTCGGCGCGTTCTGCAGAACCTGCCGGGAATTAGGATATGAAATTTATGAGATGGATCTGATTTGTGCAGGAGAAGAATTCCATGCAGCAATGAAAAGAAGCACCAACGGCGGAGGAGAAAATTCTCCGATGCTAGCTGGAGAAGACGATTTCTATGAGTTGTTTATGGCAAGTTTGGAGCAGGAAGCGCAGTAAAAGGAGAAAGCGATGAAAAAGGAAATAACGATTACAGATATCAAAGGGATTCGGATTGGACAGACGGAAAACAAAGAAGCAGGAACCGGATGCACAGTTATCCTTTCAGAGTCCGATCAGGGAATATGTGCCGGACTGGATGTGCGGGGAGGAGGACCGGCATCGAGAGAATCGGAACTTCTGAAACCACTTGCGGCAGCAAATGCGATTCACGGTATCGTTCTTGCAGGTGGAAGTGCTTTTGGCCTTGGAGCGGCAGACGGTGTCATGTGCTATCTGGAAGAGAGGAATATTGGATTTGACGTTGGGGTTACGAAAGTACCATTGGTCTGCCAGGCGGATCTGTTTGATCTGACTGTGGGAGATGCTTCGATCCGCCCGGATGCAGCGATGGGATATGAAGCATGTTTGAATGCAGAACAGGGAAATTATCAGGATGGAAATTTCGGGGCCGGATGCGGCGCAACCGTCGGCAAATTTGCCGGAATGGATTGTTGTATGAAATCTGGAATCGGAAGCTATGCCATCCAGATCGGAGCATTACAGGTCGGTGCCATTGTAGCGGTAAACGCCCTTGGAGATGTTTATGACTGGAAAACCGCAACTAAACTGGCGGGACTTCTTTCGGAAGATCATCGGTCGTTCCGGGCGACAGAAGAGTTAATGTATGTCAGCACAGAAGTGGTGGAGAATAAATTTACAGGAAATACTACGATTGGAGTGATTATCACCAACGCAAAGTTTGAGAAGTCCGCACTCTGTAAGATTGCCGGAATGGCTCATGACGGCTACGCAAGATCCATACGCCCGGTCCATACGACAGCAGATGGAGACAGTATCTATGCGGTATCCACAGGGGAAATCCTGGCAGACCAGGATCTGGTTGGAACACTTGCAGCGGAAGTTATGAGCGAAGCGATTATAAGAGCAGTGAAGAGTGCCGAAAGCGCGTATGGATATCCGGGGTATTGGGAGATGATGGAGAGGATGAAATAAAAGGAGAAGCTTTATAAATGGAAAATTCACTCGATCAACAAATGCACACCACTCTCAAAACTTATTTTGGGTTTGACACCTTCCGACCGGAGCAGGAAATCATTATTAAACAGATTCTTTCGGGTAGGGATGTCTTTGCAGTTATGCCAACAGGGGCGGGAAAGTCGCTTTGCTATCAGCTTCCTGCACTTTTGCTGCCGGGGATTACGATCGTTGTTTCTCCTTTGATTTCCCTGATGATTGATCAGGTCCAAGGATTGAATGAAGCCGGTGTTCATGCGGCATATATCAACAGCTCGCTGACGGAAAATCAGATTACAAGAGCTTTGGAGTTTGCAAAAACAGGGCGGTATAAGATTATTTATGTAGCGCCGGAGCGTCTTGAGACATCCCGCTTTTTGGATTTCGCCTGTCATGCAGAAATATCTATGATCACAGTGGATGAGGCACACTGTATTTCACAGTGGGGACAGGACTTCAGACCAAGCTATCTTCGGATTTTGTCTTTTATACATATGCTGCCTGTCCGTCCGATTCTCTCTGCGTTTACTGCTACTGCAACAGAAAGAGTCAGGATGGATATACGGTTCTCGTTGGAGTTGGAACATCCATATGAGACAGTCACAGGATTTGACAGGGAGAATCTGTATTTTGAAGTGCAAAGAACAAAGCAGAAAAAAGACAAGATTCTGAATTATCTTAAGGAACACCGGGAGGAGAGTGGCATTATTTATTGTGCCACCAGAAAAGCTGTAGATGAATTGTATCTGGATCTGGAAAATGCCGGATTTTACGTCGGGCGCTATCATGCAGGCATGAGTACTGACGCAAGGAAGAGCAGCCAGAAAGATTTTATTTATGACCGGGTCAAGGTGATGATTGCAACCAATGCGTTTGGAATGGGAATTGACAAATCCAATGTTCGGTTTGTCCTGCATTACAACATGCCTCAAAGTATGGAAAACTATTATCAGGAAGCCGGTAGAGCGGGACGTGATGGGGAACCATCGGAATGTATTCTGTATTATTCTCCACAGGACACGGTGATCAACCGATTTCTTCTGGAAAGTAAGGAACAGGACAGGGAATACACAGAAGAAGAGCTGCGGACCATTCGGGCGCAGGATATGGAGCGGCTGCGAAAAATGGAAATGTACTGCACAACGACGAACTGTCTTAGAGCGTATATTCTGAATTATTTTGGGGAAGAGGCCGAAGGACAGTGTCAGAACTGCTCTAATTGCCAGACAGAATTTGAAGAAATGGACGCTTCAGAAGTTGCGGCAGATGTGATTCTCTGTGTCAGATCATCCGGCCAGCGGTTTGGAATGAACATGATTGCAGGAACGCTTCTTGGAGAAAATACCGCAAAGATACGAAATTACAGAATGGAAGAAAATCCGGCCTATGGAAAACAGAGTAAACTGGGACAAGCGCGAATCAAAGAAATCATCCGTACTATGGTGGAGCGGGGCTATCTGAAGCAGACAGAGGATCTCTATGCCGTTCTCCATCTGACCAAGTCGTCGGAAGAATTGGAAGAGCAGAAAGCTCCATTTCTGATTGTATATAAAAAAGAAGAAGAGCAGCGAGGAAGAAAAAGAGCAGTCCAGACAATGGATTTATCAGAGAAAGGAAAAGAACTGTTTGAATCTCTGCGGACACTTAGGACAGAGCTTGCAAAGGAGCGGTCGATCCCGCCTTACATGGTGGCTTCGGACAAAACACTCCGGGATTTGTGCGTCCGTATGCCATTTACGAAAGAAGATCTTTTAAAAGTCCACGGCATGGGCGAGAGAAAAATCGCTCAATATGGAGAGACATTTCTGGACCGGATTCAGAGTGTGACCGGCCGACAGTGGGAAAAGATAGAAATGCAAGAGTCACAATATGTGAAAGTAGAAGTAGCGCCGCTTACAGAAAAGCGTTCAAAGGGAAGGAAAGAAGAGTTTCATCTGACTGAAGAGATTCTTTCCGGAATCCGGTTTGCACCTCAGATGTCGCTTAGTGAGTTCGTTTCCCAGATCAATGGACTTAGAGATGAGAAGCAGATGAAGCGGCTGACAAACAAATGGATCATAGAGAGATTACTGGAGGAAGGCTGTCTGAAAAAGCAGTTTCAGAATGGTTTTACCAGGATGGTTCTGACGGGAAAAGGGTGTAAGGCAGGAATCCGCTCGGAGGAACGAATCAGTGAAAAGGGAAATCCTTACGAAATTTTCTTCTATACAGAAGAGGGACAACATTATCTGGTAGAACTGCTGGAAAGAGAAACTTAGATTGTGACATCTTTGATTTTATGCTAAACTAAAGAAAATTTGACAAAAGACAGGAGTATGTAACATGCCAGTTTTTGATTTTAATAATACGCCGGAGGAAGGAAAAACTCCGGAATGTACTTATACTGTATTTTATTCCAGCGAACAGGAGGCGTCGCCGGAACATCCGATGCTTGTGCTTGACAACAGCGAAGGAAAACTTCAGCATCATTCGATCGGAGTATTTACGAATCCAGTCCGCCGGACTGCGTTTGAATTCAAAGAAGAAGAAGGAACAGTCAGTGCTGACATTTTACAGATCGATGCCCGTTTTGTAAGTCTTCTCAAATGGATGGGAGAGAATCATATTAATGTGAGGCTTTCAGGGGTAGATCGGGAGGATGGATATGCCGTATATAAGATCTGTGAGATTGCCTTTGGCGGAGGCTCCAAGCTGTCAGCAGAGGACGGTTTTTTACAGTTTATGATTGAGCGTCTTCTCACAAGTGATGCGCCGTCCGAAGAAGTTCCGGACGAAGAGGAGGAGGAGACAGGGGACAGCATGAAGTTGACCAGTATCCAGAGTATTACCGACTTTATCACCTGTGCAGGAAAGACATTGCCGGATAATATCCGGCTCTGGGCAAGAAGAAATCTTGCCGTAGCCCGCTCTCATGAGGTTTCTGCAGAGGAACGTCGGCATGCGCAGAGAGCACTTTCCATTATGATGAATATCCAGTGGAAAGGGAACTATTTCCAGGCAATTGATCCAGAAGAGGCAAGAAGAATTCTGGACGAGGAACTTTACGGAATGGAGCAGGTAAAGCAACGTATCATCGAAACCATTATTCAGATTAACCGGACGCATACTCTTCCAGCCTACGGTCTCCTGCTGGTGGGACCTGCGGGAACCGGAAAGTCTCAGATCGCTTATGCGGTAGCAAGAATTTTGAAGCTCCCATGGACGACGCTGGATATGAGTTCTATCAATGATCCGGAGCAGCTGACCGGAAGTTCCAGGATTTATGCTAATGCAAAGCCGGGAATCATCATGGATGCTTTTTCCATGGCAGGAGAGTCCAATCTGGTATTTATCATTAATGAGCTTGACAAGGCTGCATCTGGAAAAGGAAACGGCAATCCGGCAGATGTGCTTTTGACGTTGCTTGATAACCTTGGTTTTACAGACAATTATATCGAATGTATGATTCCGACAGTAGGAGTTTATCCGATTGCGACGGCCAACGATAAGGATCAGATCAGCGCGCCGCTTATGTCCCGGTTTGCAGTAATTGAGCTTCCGGACTACACACCAGAGGAGAAAAAGGTAATCTTCTCCCGGTATGCACTTCCGAAGGTACTTAAAAGGATTGGAATGCAGGAGAATGAGTGCACGCTGACAGACGATGGACTGGACGCAGTCATTGACCTGCACAGAAATACCAGCGGTATCCGTGATCTGGAGCAGGCAGCGGAGCACCTTGCGGCAAATGCGCTCTACCAGATCGAGGTAGATCATGTGAAAACAGTGACATTTGATGCAGAAACAGTAAGAAATCTGCTTTCCTGATGGTCCACTTGTTAAAAGAGAGTAAATGAAAAAATATGACACAGGTGAACCATGATGGACCTGTGTCATTTTTCGTGAAGGAGATGCAGCCTGTTTACCAGCTTAGTAAAATGAAAAGAAAGTAGTTGTGGCAGCAAAAGAAGGAGGAAATTAGAAGCATAATGGTTCGTAACTTCCTGTCTTTTACAAAGAAAGCTGAGATGATATAATGGAGTAAACAGACTGGATCAGGATGAAATCATTCAGGAAAAAGTGAAGAAAACGTTGCGGTTTTGAGAAAAGAATTTACTGTAGTGGACACGAATAGGCTGAAAAGCCGTAAACATCAGGAGGGAAACAAAATGAGATACCGTGAATTGGGGAACACTGGATTAAAGGTCAGCGAAATTGGATTAGGAGCAGAGTGGCTGGAGCGTCACAACGAAGCAGAAGTGAAAGAGATTATTGACTGTTGCGAAAGCTATGGAATCAACATCCTGGACTGCTGGATGTCTGAGCCGAACGTACGCTCCAATATTGGGAAAGCCCTGCAGGGGAAGAGAGAAAAATGGATTATTCAGGGACATTTTGGATCAACCTGGCAGAATGGTCAGTATGTCCGCACCCGGGATCTTGAGAAGGTAAAAGAAGCGTTTCAGGATCTGTTGACACGCCTTCAGACAGATTACATTGACCTTGGCATGATACATTTTGTGGATGAAGAGGCAGAATTTCACCGGATCATGGAAGGAGAATTTCTGGCTTATGTAAGCGAGCAGAAAGAAAAGGGAATCATTCACCAGATTGGAATGAGCACTCACAATCCGAAAGTGGCAAAACTTGCGGCATTAAGTGGCGAAATAGAGATGATTTTGTTCAGTATCAATCCGGCGTTTGATCTGCTCCCGGCAAGCGAAGATATGAATACATATTTTGCAGATTCTTATGAGGAACATCTGCAAGGCATCGATCCGGAGCGGGCAGAACTGTATCAGATTTGCGAACAGAGGGGTGTCGGAATTACTGTTATGAAAGGATATGCGGGAGGACGCCTTTTTTCCGAAAAGACTTCTCCATTTGGGGTGGCCCTGACTCCGGTTCAGTGCATTCACTATGCCCTTACTAGACCGGGGGTGGCAAGTGTGCTGGCAGGCTACGATACGACGGAACATGTCAGAGAAGCGGTTGCTTATGAGGACGCCACAGAAGAGGAAAAAGATTATGCGAGCGTGCTGGCCAAGGCACCACATCATGCTTACAGTGGACAGTGCACGTATTGCGGACACTGCGCACCTTGCCCGGCAGGAATCGATATTGCCATGGTGAACAAGCTCTACGATCTGGCTGCCATGCATGAAGAAGTGCCGGCAACAGTCAAGGCGCATTATGAGGGACTTTCAGCCAATGCAAAAGACTGCATCGCATGCAAAGGCTGCGAGATCAGGTGTCCGTTCGATGTTCCGGTCGTGGAAAAAATGGAAAAAGCAAAAGAATTGTTTGGCAGATTGTAAATGCGGGAGGGACAAGATGAATGACATTCGGCTCTATTCCATTGAAAGAGGAACAGGTGAACCACTGATTTTATTGCACGGAAACGGAGAAGAAAGCAGCTACTTTTCCAGGCAGATTAAGCATTTTGCAAAGACACGAAAAGTGATCGCAATCGATACGAGAGGACACGGGCAAAGTCCGCGAGGGAACGCCCCATTTACCATCCGGCAGTTTGCGGAGGATCTGTATGACTTCATGGAAGAGAAGGGAATTGATCGAGCAGACATTCTCGGGTTCAGCGATG
Source organism: uncultured Sellimonas sp. (assembly GCA_963559135.1). Classification (GTDB taxonomy): domain Bacteria; phylum Bacillota; class Clostridia; order Lachnospirales; family Lachnospiraceae; genus Sellimonas. The sequence goes on along the minus strand of CAUWJP010000013.1, from coordinate 5,046 downwards.
GAGGAAATACGGCACTGGTGTTTGCGCTTCAATATCCGCAGAAAGTAAGAAAACTCATTTTGAACGGCGCTAATCTTTATCCTTTCGGGATGAAGTTATTGATCGTTTTGCCGATCTGGGCGGGGTATGGTGTGGCATCGTTCCTTGCGCCGGTTTCTACGAAAGCGAAAGAACAAAAAGAGTTACTGGGACTTATGGTAAAGGATCCGTATATCCGCCCGGAAGATCTGAGCAGAATTTCTTCTAAGACACTGGTCCTTGCAGGAAAGAATGACATGATCCGCTATCATCATTCCCTGCTGATTGCAAAGAGTATCCCGGGAGCGAAATTTTTCTGCCTGAAAGGAGATCACTTTATTGCGGCAAAAAATCCAGAGGCATTTAACCGGGTTGTGGAACGATTTCTTTTAGATGGAAAATAAAACAGGAGATAAACAGATATGGGACATTTTTATTTTGTAAGACACGGACAGACCGTGTGGAATGTAGAAAGTAAGATCTGTGGAAGAACAGATATTAAACTGACCGAGTACGGTCATCAGCAGGCTGTGGAGACAGGAAAGAAATTTCTGGAAGAAGGAATCAAGGCGGATGAAATCCTGTATTCACCGCTTGTCAGGGCAGCAGAGACAGCACGGCATATTGCTGAAATCATGGGGATTCCGGCAAAGGCGGAGCTCCGGCTGATTGAGCAGCATTTCGGTAAATGGGAGGGAACATCTCCAAGAAATGCCGCTGATTTCCAGAAGGAAAAAGAACAGTTTGCCTCCCACCATGGAAATGGAGAATCGACGCTCCAGCTGGCCCAGAGAATCTATAATCTGCTTGATGATATCAAGGCAGAGTCAGACGAGAAAACGTACATTCTGGTTGCGCACAACGGGATCGCCAGAGTTGTACAGTCGTATTTTACCGATATGACAAACGAAGAATATGCGCTATTTGGAGTAAAAAACTGTGAAATTCTCCGGTATGATTTTTAGCATACATTTGAACAGGAGGGAGGGAAATTCGCTATCTTCTAGTGTCGGGAGATTACCTGAATTTTCATCCGGAGCAGATTCTGCCATAAAGACTTGGAAATCAGCGAATGATGTTTTATAATAGAAGAGCCAGAATCAGAAATAGAAAAAAATGAGGAGATTAGAAGACATGAAAATAGCAGTAACCTATGATAATGGAAATATTTTTCAGCATTTTGGAAAAACAGAGAATTTCAAAATTTACGAAGTGGAAGGTCAGAACGTGGTTTCCAGTGAAGTAATTGGTTCTAATGGAACAGGACATGGCGCACTGGCTGGTCTGCTTGCAGAACAGGGTGTCAATGTGCTGATCTGCGGAGGAATCGGCGGCGGAGCACAGGCAGCACTGGAAGAAGCAGGGATTGAATTGTGTTCTGGTGCTGAAGGCAATGTCGATCAGGCAGTAGAAGCATATCTGAAGGGAGAACTGACTTCCTCAGGCGCAACCTGTGATCACCATCATGACGAAGGACACAGCTGCGGACATCACGGAGAAGAACATGATTGCGGTCAGCATGAAGAAGAACATTCCTGCGGCGGCAGCTGCGGTAGTTGTGCCGGATGTGGATCTCAGCCGCCTATTACGGGACGCAATGCAGGAAAAATCTGTAAAACACACTATAGAGGAACCTTTAACGACGGTACCCAGTTTGATTCTTCTTATGATCGTGGAGAACCGCTGGAATTTATCTGCGGTGCAGGACAGATGATCCGTGGATTTGATGCCGCTGTCGCTAATATGGAAGTGGGAGAGATTGTGGATATTCATCTGATGCCGGACGAAGCATACGGCATGCCGGATCCAAATGCCATTTTCATGATCGAAATGGCACAGCTTCCAGGATCAGAAGATTTGGAGCCGGGAGAGAGAGTTTACCTCAGTAATCAGTACGGCCAGCCGATTCCGGTTACTGTGGTTGAAAAAGATGAGACTTCCATTACGTTTGATGCCAACCATGAGATGGCAGGAAAAGAACTGAATTTCCGGATCGAACTTGTTGAGGTAAAATAAGCATACCCGAAGAGTGTTTGGATAATGAAAAACCTGTCGCACAACATAGCGTGCGGCAGGTTTTTGAATATAGAGAAAGTTTTGTGATCTCACATCATGTTTCCGGAAAGGCTATTTCAGGAAGAAGCGTACCATTTTTTCCTGCAGCTTCTGGTATGGCTGATAACGCATTGGCAGATCAATCCAGGTTTTCTTATCTACGATACTCTTATAGTGTGAAAAGGTATCAAAGCCGATCTTTCCATGGTAAGCGCCCATACCGCTTTCACCAAATCCTCCAAATCCCATTTCTGTAGTGGCAAGATGAATGATCGTATCATTGATGCAGCCTCCACCGAATCCGCAGCGGGAAGTAACTTTCTTTGCCGCCGATTTGTCGGAAGTAAAGAAGTAAAGCGCCAGCGGATGAGACAAGGAATTAATCTTTCGGATCACGTCATCCAGATTGTCGAATGTCAGAATCGGCATGAGAGGTCCGAAGATTTCCTCCTGCATGACTGCATCCTGAAAGGTTACATGATCCAGAACCGTAGGTTCGATTCGAAGTGTTTTCCGGTCAGAATTTCCGCCGTACACCACCTTTTTTTCATCAATCAGCCCAAGAATCCGGTCGAAATGTTTTTCATTGATGATTTTTCCATAATTTGGATTCCGAAGAGGCTGTTTCCCATATTGTTTTTGAATCTGCTTTTGTACTTCTTTAATGAGCCTGTCCTTAACAGAATGGTGGCAGTAAATATAGTCCGGTGCAACACAGGTCTGTCCGCAGTTCAAATATTTTCCGAATACGATTCGTCTTGCTGCCAGTTTGATATCGGCAGTCTGGTCTACGATACACGGGCTTTTTCCGCCCAACTCTAATGTGACAGGTGTCAGATGTTCTGCTGCATTTCGCATGACTTCTTTTCCAACAGCCTGGCTTCCAGTAAAGAATATATAATCAAAATGTTCCTTCAAAAGACAAGTGTTTTCAGCCCGGCCTCCGGTTACAACAGCCGCATACTGAGGATCAAAACACTGTGACAGGATTTTTTGAAGCACTTCGCTTGTATACGGAGAATAGGCGCTTGGTTTGACTACAGCGGTATTTCCTGCGGCAAGTGCGTCGACCAGAGGGGACAGTGTCAGCATGAATGGATAATTCCATGGGCTCATAATGAGTACGACACCGTAAGGTGATGGTTTTTGATAACTTCTGGAATGAAACTGTGCCAGCGGAGTACGGACTTTCTTTTCGCCCGCAAACCGTTGTATATGCTTAAGCATATAGCTGATTTCTTCCAGAACAAGCCCGGTTTCACACATGTAGCTTTCGAACCCGCTTTTTCCAAGATCTTTTTTCAGTGCATTATGAATTTCTTTTTCATTGGAAGAAATAGCTGAATAAAGTCTGCGAAGCGCAGTAATCCGCGCACTGACCGGAAGTGTCGCTCCTGTTTGAAAGTATTTACTTTGTCTGGTAACAAGGTTTTTAATTTCCTGTTCCGTCATGTTTTGTCACTCCTTCCCCAACAACAGTTTCGTTGGATTCTTCAAAATCTTCTGCTGGATCTGCCGGTTCAGGCATCAGCATATAGTAAAAGGTCTCAAGTTCTGCCGCATTCATCAGTACAGGAACCGGATAGAGAGGATTTGCCTCTTTGTCGGCGTAATGTGCCAGTTTCGGGACATCGGTCTCCCGGATTTCCGGAATATAATCACCTATGCCAAAGCTCTTTTTCATAGCCTGAATAGCCGAAATAAAGCGTTCGGCTGCTTCGTCACAAGGTGTGTCCTTGTCAGCCAGACCGGCAGCAACAGCCAGGCGTGCAAGTTTTTTATGGATCGTTTCGCCATAGGCCTTTAATACCATTGGAAGAATAACTGCATTTGCAAGACCATGAGGTACATTGTATTCCCCGCCAAGAGAATGGGCAATGGCATGTACATACCCCACATAGGACTTGGTAAATGCACATCCGGCATAAAAAGAAGCCCGCAGCATGTTACGCCGCGCCTCTACGTTGTTTCCATCTTCATATACCGTATCAATATTTTCAAAAATCAGTTTGACGGCCATAAGAGCGTCTTTGCGTGTCCCATAAGTGGTGGAATTTCCGATGTACGCTTCCACAGCGTGGGTCAGAGCATCCATACCGGTAGTTGCGGTGATAAATGGAGGCAGACTTAACGTGACTTTAGGATCCAGAACCGCATATCTTGGAATCAGCGGGAAATCGTTAATTGCATATTTGTGGCGCGTCTGGGCATCCGTGATCACTGCAGCCAGTGTCGTTTCGCTTCCGGTACCGGCAGTAGTAGGAACAGCCATCAAAAGAGGCAACTTTTTGTGGACTTTCAGAATTCCCTTCATTTTTGAAAGAGGCTGCTTCGGCTTGACAATGCAAGCTCCGACTGCCTTGGCGCAGTCCATACTGGAACCACCGCCGAATCCGATAATACAGTCACAACCTTCTGTTTTATAAAGATAGATAGCCTCGGACACATTCACAGTAGTAGGATTGGCTACGGTTTTATCGTAGATACAGTAGGGAATCCCGGCACGGTCCAGAGCTTTTTCTAGGCGAACAGTCAGGCCAAGTTTCCGGATACCTGCATCCGTAATAATCAGGACTTTGCTGCATTTTTTTCTGCGGATCACTTCCGGCAGGGCTGTCACGCTTCCAACAACTTTTGGCGTCCGATAAGGGAGGAACGGAAGGGCAATCTTTAATCCGATCTGAAACGTTCTGCAATATATTTTCTTTAGCGTATTCATGACAATTAATCCTTTCCAGCGCGGAGAACCACATTCTTTTTGATAGGCATTTATACCAGAAAAATATTAGCATTTAAGGGAAGGGGTGTCAATATCAACAAGGAGAGAGGCAAGATTTTACATTTTTTTATGACCACTGCCACAATACAAATTCGCTCCGTATTTTTTTCGATTGTTACACCACTAGTGTGATGTATCACTGATATTTAACATTATTACTGCATCTTATTCAGATGCAGTAGTAAATGTCGGAT
>CAUWJP010000012.1:0-75678 GCA_963559135.1 uncultured Sellimonas sp. | reverse complement strand
ATACCCCAACATTTATTATAGAATCTAAAATATGTGTAGTACATATGACACAGTATAGTAGATGGGAGGAATTTTTGTGGAAAAAATGCCGTGTAGTATATTTAATGACGTACTTGGTCCGGTTATGCGTGGACCATCCAGTTCTCATGTGGCTGGCGGGGCCAGAATTGATTCATTGGCGAGGCAATCTATGAAAGGCAAAATTGTTCGGGCTGTAGTGGATTTTGATGTGAATGGTTCGTTGGCTGCTTCACATGAAGGACATGGGACCGACATGGGAGTTGCTTGTGGTTTGATGGATATTGAACTATCGAATCCAATTGTAGATCAGTATGAACGTTTGGCCAAGGAAAGAGGACTTGAGATTATATACCGAATTTTAGATTACGGGGCATTGCATCCGGGAAATTACCGTATGGAAGTGACTGATTCTAAAGGTATATGCCGACACTGGGAGGCTATTGCAGTAGGCGGCGGAATGATTGAGATGCAGAGGCTGGAAGAGTTTTCTGTTAAAATTTGTGGGGATTTTTATGAGCTTATTGTAATATGTAGAGATCATGGAATTGCAGTGTCAGAGTGGGAAGAGAAGATTCAGAATATTACTGGGGACTGTGAACTTGTAATTAGTAGTCGAGGAAAAGACCAACTACTAATTAATTTAAAATATACAAAACCTCTGGAGAATTCATTTGTGGAGGAGTTGGAGGCATTAGATGGAATTCTTGATGTGATATATTTGACTCCGGTACTTCCTACACTTTCCAGAGCGGGATGTAATGTGCCTTATTCTAATGCAACGGAACTTTTAGAGTATGCTAAAAAACACCCTATGGAAGCATGGGAATATGGAGCCTATTATGAGAGTTGCCGAGGCGGTAGGAGCAAGGAAGAAGTGTTCGCACAAATGGAACAGCTTTTATCTGTCATGGAGGAAGCAGTGGATGGAGGACTTGCGGGAACCGAATATCGAGACCGGATTTTAGGAGCTCAGGCCCATCAGATTGATGAAGCAGAAAAGGGAAATAGGTTAGTTCCTTGTAGTATATTGAACAATGTAATTAAAAGTATTACCGCTGTGATGGAGACTAAAAGTTCTATGGGTCTGATTGTTGCAGCGCCTACATGTGGGTCTTGTGGATGCCTCCCAGGAACAGTAATTGGTCTGGGCAGAGCGTTACATATGCCAAAGGAAGAATTAGTAAAAGGTCTTTTTGTAGCAGGATTAGTAGGGGTATTTTTTGCAGAGCAAGCTACATTTTCCGCGGAGGTAGGTGGATGCCAGGTAGAATGTGGTGCAGGGTCTGGAATGGCAGCAGGAGCAATCGTTCAGATGATGGGCGGAAATATTTTTCGGTGTATGGATGCATCATCTATTGCCCTGCAGAATATTACAGGGCTTGCATGTGATCCGGTAGGAAACCGTGTAGAAGTTCCTTGCCTTGGAAAAAATATTATGGGAGGTAGTAATGCTATTTCCAGTGCAAATATGATACTTGCAGGGTATGATAAAGTAATTCCGCTGGATGAGACGATTCAGGCTATTTATGAAATTGGTCTGTCACTTCCGTTAGAACTTCGCTGCACATTTGGTGGATTGGGAAAGACGAAAACCGCGTTGAAGATATTGGAGAGAACAAACAGACATTTTGAAGGAGAATAGGATGGAATCAGGGCACAAATTTTGTGATATTGTGTATTCCGCCAAAAACACTATAGGGAATGACTATACACAGTTTGTGATTCTTCTAAGTATCAATTTTATTACATAGCTAATAAGTGATGTATGTTTCAGCAAACCGGTAGAAAAATATAGATTCCGTATTTTGGCTGTAGGTGCTCCGGTTCTGAGTACATCCGGTATTTGGGCGTATTGCTACAGCCATGGCTGTGATGATGATCGGGCTTTATGTGATAGCATTCTTTAGTGTATAAAAGAAACAACTTTCAGATATCCATAAAATGAAAAAATGCCGTTGCTGTGTGTTACACAGTGGCGGCAGTTTTTTATGATAGAAATATTCACCAGATATTACTAAAATTTAGTAGTTATTTCAATATTCACCGCTTGATTTTAGGGGTAAAAGAGATATACTTATATCAAAGGACGACATATAAAAGGAAAATCCGGAGGTGTGATATGGAATTTGCCATACAGAAAACAGTATCCGCAGAAGAAGTAAAGGTGATACGGCAAAGGCTGCATTTGAAACAAAAAGAACTGGCAGAGCTGATGAATGTATCGGTAAAGACAGTGGAACATTGGGAAAGCAGCCAGGGCACAGTGAAGGGTGCTGCGGCTGTACTGCTTGGAATTCTCTGGGACAGGATGTGGCTGGCAGAAGAACTGGAAATACCGGAAAAAACATTTCCACTTCGTCTCAGATACATGTATCATGACCGTCTTTGTACAGTGATTGATGTGGAGGAACGGCGGAAGAGAATAAAAATAAAAAATTTTGTGCAGGATCCGGTTTTCTGTGCGTTTGGAAGAAATGAAAATCCGAGCTACAAAGATTATGAGGAATTTTTAGAAGCCCGCTGTTTTCCCAGGACACGAGATAAAATGAAAATCATGCTGGAAGCGCTGAATCTTCCGTTTTATGACCCGTTCCTGATTATTCAGAAAACAGAAGGGCGGATGGCAGAGGATGATTTCTGGATTCAGATTGAGGAGCAAAGATCATGATTAGACTGTTAGAAAAAGATTTGAGAAATTCCCCGATACAATCATCGAAAGGAAACCAGCTGAAATGGGAAGAGGATGGTATCTGGTATAAAGCGGACTATATCGGATATGAAGGACTGGCAGAATATATGGTTTCGTCTCTCCTGAAGTATTCTGATATGGATGAAAATGAGTATATTATGTATCAGACAGAGAAGATTGAATATAAAAGCAGCACCTACTGCGGCTGCAAAAACAGAAATTTCCTGCCGAAAGGATATCAGCTGATTACATTGGAGCGACTGTTTGCAAGTTTTTATGGAGGCAGCTTGTATCGAAATATATTCAAGATACAGGGAGTCAAAGAAAGAGCACTTTTCCTGACAGAACAGGTGGAAAAGATGACTGGCTTAAAGGAATTTGGAAGATACCTGTGCAGAATGTTGACAATAGATGCGCTGTTTCTGAATGAAGACAGGCATATGCATAATATCGCGGTACTTTATGATCCGGCCGGAGTTTATCACTATTGTCCGATCTTTGATCATGGATCTTCCCTGTTGTCTGATCTGACAGTAGATTATCCAATTGGAGAAGATATTGTGGAGCTGATTCCGAAGGCGCAGGCAAAAACAATAAGCTCAAGCTTTGAGGAGCAGTTGGATGCAGTAGAAGAGCTATATGGACAAACGGTATCTTTTTCGTTCGATGACCGTGTAATCACCCGGCTTCTGGATGAAGAATCATATTATCCAGCGGAGATCAAAAAAAGAGTACGAAATATTCTTTTGCAGCAACGACGGAAATATGAGTATTTATTCAAGTGGTATCATTAGCAGATGTAGAGCGTTTCAAAACCCATAAACAGCGAAAACCCGTCAGTCTTTCAACTGACGGGTTTCGCTGTTTATAAGTTATCTAAAGGAATGAGAGTAAAGTGCGGCACTTTGAAGTGCCTTACTTTATGAGGGGGGAGATAGTGATTTGTTTATCAACTATCTGAGTTCTAGTATAACCACAAAATGTGTCCAAAATGTGTTGATTCTATAAAAGAAATAAAAAAATTGTTAAGAAAAACAGAAGCCGAGGCACTGGAAAGGCTCCGGCTTCTGCGGTTTCGTGCGCTGGCAGGCGCACATTTTTTAGGGATTTCCTTGTATATTTACATCATTTCTTCTGTCTCCAGACCTTCAAACTGCATCTTGTAATAGTGTGCGTAGATGCCGTTTCGTTTCAGAAGATTCTGGTGGGAACCGCGTTCAGCAATACCATTTTCTGTGATGACGATAATCTCATCGGCATTCCGGATCGTGGAGAGACGGTGTGCGATTGTGATGGTAGTACGGTTTTTTGCCAGAGCTTCAAGACTCTTCTGAATATGGCGTTCGCTTTCATTGTCCAGTGCGCTGGTGGCCTCGTCGAGGATCAGGATTGGTGGGTTCTTCAGGAAGACACGAGCGATGGAGATCCGCTGTTTCTGTCCGCCGGAGAGCCTTGTTCCTCGTTCGCCAACATAGGTGTCATAGCCGTCAGGCAAAGACATGACGAAGTCATGGATATTGGCACGTTTAGCAGCATCTACAATTTCATCCATGGAAGCGCCCGGTTTTCCGTAAGCAATATTTTCCTTAATGGTTCCACAGAACAGATAGACATCCTGCTGGACGATTCCGATATTATTCCGCAGAGATTGTAATGTCAGATCGCGGACATCTTTGCCGTCGATGGTGATGCGTCCGCCTGTGACATCATAAAAGCGCGGCAGCAGGTTGCAGATCGTCGTCTTTCCGCCGCCGGACGGGCCTACCAGTGCGATGGAACGGCCGGCCGGGATCTGGAAGGACACATTCTGAAGAACCGGTGTGTCATCGTCATCATAACAGAAAGATACATCTTCGTAGGAGACAAGTCCTTTCACATCGGTCAGGTCTTTGGCGTCCGGTTCGTCCTGAATGGATGGCTCCGTATCCATGACATCCAGGAAGCGCCGGAATCCGGAGAATCCTTTCTGAATCATCTCGGCCAGCTCTACAAGGATCTGGATCGGGCTGATGAAAATTCCGATATACAGCGCGTACATGGCAAGATCTGCCGGATCCATTTGTCCGTGTGCGATGAGATATCCACCGAATACCAATGTGACGAGATACATCATGCCCTGGAAGAACAGGTTCCATCCCATGAACCCGCCCATGCAGTTATAGTTGGCGTCCTTGGAAAGCAGGAATGCATGGTTGCTCTTTGAAAATTTCTTCTTTTCAATTTCTTCGTTTGCAAAAGACTGCACAACACGGATTCCGCCGAGGGTATCCTGCAGGCTTGCATTGACATCACCGATCTTGCGGCGGTTCTCCATGAAGGTCTCCTGCATTCTGCGGTTCTGCCGCATGGAAAAGAAGAACATGATCACAACGATGACTGCCAGAGGAATGGCAAGCCGCCAGTTGATCAGGAATAAAAAGATAAAAGAACCAACGATCTTGATCACCGAGATAAACAGGTTTTCAGGTCCGTGGTGGGCGAACTCGGCAATATCAAACAAGTCAGATACGAGCTTGCTCATCATCTGGCCGGAATTGTGGCTGTTATAATAGGAAAAAGAAAGCGTCTCGTAGTGCTCAAACAGTTGCTGACGCATATCCCGTTCCATGTAGGCGCCCATCATATGTCCCTGGTAGCTGACGTAGTACTTGCAGAGGCTCTGGATGGTGTACATAACGAAAAGTCCGACACCGATCGGCAGAAGCATTTTCAAGATGGTGCTGCTGTCTTTGGTGAACAGTGAATTCGTCGCCGCCCTTAAAATCTGCGGGTAGATAAGGTCAATCAGACTGATGACCGCCGCGCAGACCAGATCCAGAAAAAAGACTGTCCGGTAAGGTTTATAATAGTGAATAAAACGTTTTAATGTATCCATAGATTAACCTCTCTTCCATTTAAAAATTTCCCTCCTAACAATTTACCATACTTGATTCTGTCCTGCAATGAATAAAAGCGGACATATTCATCAACAATTAAGAATTTATGCTTTGGCTCTTAAAAAATATCTGGTATGCTAGTAAGTAGAAAGAAGGAGTGGGGGTTCTGCGCACAAAAAGAGGGGACCCACCTTATATTTCAGGAATAATAGAGAGGTGAGAGACATGTATACTGTTTTAGTATGTGATGATGATAAGGAAATTGTAGAAGCGATCGAGATTTATCTGTCTCAGGAAGGATACCGGATACTGAAAGCATATGACGGGGAACAGGCATTGAAAGTTCTGAATGAGGAGAAGGTGGATCTGCTTGTGATCGACGTCATGATGCCAAGGCTTGACGGAATCCGGGCGACGCTGAAGATTCGGGAGAAAATGAGCCTTCCGATTATTATTCTTTCCGCGAAGTCCGAGGATTCAGACAAGATTCTGGGACTGAATATCGGGGCCGACGACTATGTAACAAAGCCATTCAATCCGCTGGAGCTTGTGGCGAGGGTCAAATCACAGCTTCGTAGATATACAAAGCTTGGAAGCACGGTCGGCGCCGGGGATCTGGAGGAGATCTACACGGTGGGAGGGCTTTCCATCAACGATGATCTTAAGGAAGTGACGGTGGACGGCGAGGTTGTGAAGTTAACACCGACAGAGTATGATATTTTGCTTTTGCTTGTGAAAAATCAGGGTAAGGTTTTTTCCATCGACCAGATCTACGAAAATATCTGGAACGAAGAGGCGATCGGAGCCGACAATACCGTGGCGGTTCATATCCGGCACATCCGTGAGAAGATCGAGATCAATCCGAAAGATCCACGTTATCTGAAGGTCGTATGGGGCGTCGGATACAAGATCGAAAAGCTTTAGGAAGGAGCAGATAGTAAAACGATATGAATAAATGGTTTTATTCTGCGACATGCAAGGGACTGCTCCTGATTCTGGCGCACCTGTGCATTGTCGTAAGTGTAGTGAGCTTTGTCTGGGTTGGAACTTCGGCAGGACTCCGGTATCTGATCCCGTTTGAGAAGGTGCAGAGCACTTATGAATCCACTGCTCAGTTTGAAAACCGGATGAAGGCCATGTCCCGGGATGTCCTGGATCAGCTGGATACCAGGGCGAAATTCGAGACGAACGGAAAATACGATCCGGATAAGCTGATCGATGTGGTGCGTTATGATAATGGAAACAAGGATCAGGACGGGACCAATCATTCCGGTATTGCCTACCGCCTGAAAGATCTGGAGCAGTGGAGCCGCGGTTATAAGAATGCGGCAGGAGATGAGGAAAGCTGGGACCAGTTTCTGCATGACTATGTGACAACTGTCATTGTATGCCTGAAAGAGGACGGAACCTACTACTATTATTATGGAGATGATTTCCGAAATAAAATGTCCGCAGGAGAGCTTACATTTGCATCCAACGGCGAATTTGTTTCCAAGGAGGAGAAGCTTTCAACACTTCTGGAGGATGATTATAATACGGCGGGTTACGGAGAAGTGCTGGATCAGAATGGACAGAGGATGTATACGGACTGTTGGAATCTGGGTCTGGGAGAAGAAGTCTTAAAAGAGCCATATTCCCTGAATGGAGCGGCCAATCTGGTAGAGCTTGCCAATACGGATGAGCGGTGGAATGGAAAGCTTGCGGATGCATACCACGCATTGTCCAACACACTGGCAGCGATTTCCGATGATATTCAGATGTATAAAGAGGCGCCGGGAGGATGGGAAGAAGGAAATACCAATTACACCTACATTTATGTGGACTACGATGAAAACCAGATCTACTCCAACCGGCAGGAATTCCAGGATATTAAGGAGATTGCCCGTTATCAGGAGCAGGTCAAGGAGGCAGGTGCATATGTCATTGTGACACCGAAACTTGCCGGATTTGAGTCCACCTTTGAAAATCCGGCACAAAGCGCCCAGGAGTGGAAGAACGATATTGTGGAATCCCATCAGATTATTGGGCGAAATACCAACTATGTCTTTATGGCATCCGTCGACACGACCTATTCGGTCCCGGATGAATTTGAAAGTGACAGAGAATATTATCAGGAGATTGTGCCGTACATCACCATCGCATGTGAGGTAGCATGGGGAACACTGATTATTTTCTTGATCCTGCTTGTATGTCTGACCGTTATCTCCGGACACAGTAATCGTTCCGAGGATGGCGAGATTACGCTTACCGGATTTGATCGGTGGAAGACAGAACTTGCGGCAGCATTTGTCATTATATTCTGGATCGTGAGTATGTATCTGATTTCCGGATGGGGATCTCATTACGTGCTGGCATACGATTATTACTATTATTCCGATCTCTGGAAAGAAGACGGGCTTCCGATTTATTCTATGGTGATGTCAGGAACGATCGCGTTTGTCTGCTGTCTGTTCTTCTTCTGGTTCTATCTGAGCCTGGTTCGTCGGATCAAGGCCCATACGCTTTGGAAGAACAGTATTACAAAAGCAGTCTGTGAAATTTTCAAACAGAGCTGGCATAATAAAAAGACGACGACAAAGATTGTGGTGGCGTATATTGTTTTTCTTCTCATAGAGCTGATTACGTGGGGAAATACTCCCCTGATGATTATCGGGATTGTCGTAAATATCGGAGTCGGTGTGTTTTTGGTGAGATATACTCTGGCAAGACAGAAGATTAAAAAAGGTCTGCTTGAGATTGCAAAAGGAAATGTAAACTACAAGATTCCGTTGGATGATTTAAGAGGGGAGACGCTGGAGATCGCCCAGACGATCAACCGGCTCGGTGAGGGCCTGAACCGTGCCCTCGAGAAAAGTGTCCGGGATGAGCGGCTCAAAACAGACCTGATCACAAATGTGTCACATGATATCAAGACACCGCTGACGTCCATCATCAATTACGTGGATATTTTAAAACGGGAGAATTTCCAGGATCCGAAGATTCAGAATTACCTCAATATTCTGGAGATGAAGGCGCAGAGACTGAAGACACTCACCGAAGATGTGGTGGAAGCGTCAAAAGTCAGCAGTGGAAATATTAAGCTGGAATTTATGACGCTGAATCTGGTGGAGCTGATTTACCAGGTGGAAGGAGAATACGAGGAGAAATTTGAGGCACGCAATATTAAGGTAATCCTCAACATGCCGGATGAACCGGTAACTGTCCGGGTGGATGGAAGAAGGATGTGGCGGGTATTTGCCAATATCTTTAACAACGCAGCCAAATATGCCATGGAGGGAAGCCGTGTCTATGCGGATCTGATGCTTCAGCCGGGTACGGCGAAATTTATCCTGAAAAATGTTTCGGATCAGCAGCTGAATATTTCAGCTGACGAGCTGACGGAACGGTTTATCCGGGGAGATGTTTCCAGAAGTACGGAAGGAAGTGGACTTGGACTTTCCATCGCGAAAAATCTGACGGAGCTTCAGGGAGGAACATTTGAGCTCTATCTGGACGGCGATCTGTTTAAAGTAATCATCACATTTCCACGGGTGCGGAGGCTGATCAAGGAGCAGACACCGAAAAAAGAAGACAAGAAAACGGAGCCGGAGACAAAACCGGAAGAAACAGATAAAAAATAAGGAAATCTTTAGATTCAGGAGAGGGTATTTCGATATCCTCTCCTTGCGTTTTGGAGGAATACGCATTACAATAATACAAGAAAAAAGTGGAAAGGAAGTTCCAAATGGAAGAACTGAGAGCATACCTGGAACAGGTATTTTGCATAGAGCTTCTGTCCGCGGTTCTGAGTAACCCAAGAGACAGAGAAAAAGCATTCAAGGCCCGGATCCGTCCGGTGCTTAAAAAAGGGAATCTTGTATTTCAGTTTGAGATTTTTAAAGGGAAACAGGTTTTTCATGAAAATCTGGAAGCGCAGGAAGCGGTGGACCGCGCCTGCGAGTGGATGGAGCATTTCCGCCAGATGCAGATTGACACAAAAAGCGAAAGAGCGTCGGTACTGATCAGCAAAAAGGGGAAAGTAACCATCAACAGAAAAAAGGTAACACGTCCGGATCAGGGAAAGCAGGATCTTTCTCACAACCGGGAGAAACAGTATATATTAAAGGAAGGAATGGATATTCCGTTTCTGCGTGATCTTGGAGTTATGACGCAGGAGGGAAAGATTGTCCGGTCTAGATTCGACAAATTCCGCCAGATCAACCGATACCTGGAATTTATCGAGGATGTCCTTCCGAAGCTTCCGAGAGACCGGGAGATCACCATTCTGGATTTCGGATGCGGAAAGTCGTATCTGACTTTTGCCATGTACTATTTTCTACATGAAATGAGAGGGTACCAAGTCCGAATGGTGGGGCTGGATCTGAAGGAAGATGTAATCGAGCACTGCAACGCACTTGCGGAGAAATACGGTTACGAACATCTCCACTTCCTGACTGGAGACATTGCACAGTATGAAGGGATGACGAAGGTAGATATGGTGGTGACACTCCACGCCTGTGATACGGCAACAGATTATGCCCTTGCAAAGGCTGTTTCCTGAGGAGCTGACGTGATTTTTTCCGTACCGTGTTGTCAGCATGAGCTGAACCGGCAGATTGAAAATGACATTTTAAGCCCGGTATTGTCCTATGGGCTTCTGAAAGAAAGGATGGCGGCTTTGGTTACAGACGGGCTCCGCGCCGAGTATCTGAAAAAAGAGGGGTATGATACTCAGATTCTGGAGTTCATAGACATGGAACACACGCCGAAAAATATTCTGATCAGAGCAGTTAAAACAGGGAAGAAAACAGAAAATCAGCACATAATAGAAGCGTGCGAGGAATTTCTTCATGTGAAACCAACGATAGGAAAGCTTTTATAAAAAGGGGAGTTATTCATGAGAAAAAAAGCGATACATGCAGGTATTCTGGCCTGTGTATTCGTGGCGGCGATTATCATATTCAGCTATGCGGTGAACAGAAACCATGTGGATATGACGGCAGACATTGGAAATGCGTCGCTTCCGCAGATTTCATTTACCTATGATTCTTATACATTCAACACGCTTGCCGGATATACGAATGAAATGGAAATGGCGACAATGCGGGACCAGATCACTCCGGTCATGGACGGCAAAGTCAGCATGCAGGTCAAGGAAAACGACAAAACGGTTCGTTCCGCGTCCTATGAGATCTATTCCATCGATGGCAGGAAAAAGCTGTATTCGGCCGATCTGAAACTGAAAGAAAATGCAGCCCAGATCGAGATCCCGGAGAAAGTTCTGGAAGAGGGAGAGCGCTTCCTTAGAGTGACGCTTTCTTTTGACGACGATGAACGAGCATATTATTACACACGGATTGCTGATGGATCCAACTGGAATATGAACCGCTGCATGGCCTATATCAAGAACTTTTTTGACAAAGAGCGGGACAAAGATGCGGCAACAGAGCTGCAGTCCGCGCTGGAGCCAAGCACTGAGGGCGACAACACAACGTACCAGACTGTCACGATTCATTCGGATTTTGAGCATGTGACCTGGGGAAACCTTGAGCCTGAGATTGTAGGAAATGTCCGATGGGATATCAAGGAAGCCAACTCCATGTACATGTCTGTCCTTCTCACCTATCAGGTTGACTGCAAAGGGGAAGGTGAAAATGAAACAGACCGGTATAATGTCAAAGAGTTTTTCCGTGTCAGATATTCGGAAAATCAGCAGATGTATCTTCTGGACTATAACCGGACGATGAATCAGCTCTTCGACGGAGAAGAGAATGACATCGACGAGAATGGTGTTCTGCTTGGTGTCACGGATTCCGATATAGATTATCTGATCAACAAAGAGGGTACAGTTGTTTCCTTTGTGCAGGAGAGACAGCTTTGGAACTATAATAAAGAAAATGATGAACTTTCCCTTGTATTCAGCTATGCCGACAATGGCAGCCAGAATGAACAGAATGGGTACGACCAGCACAGCGTTCAGCTTGTGTCCATAGATAAGGATGGAAGTACAACGTTTACAGTGTCCGGTTATGTAAATCGGGGAACCCATGAAGGTGAGGTCGGCGTCAGCGTATACTACTACGATATCAATAAAAACTCTGTAGAGGAGAAGGTATTTATCCCAAGTACGAAGTCCTACCCGGTACTGACGAACGATCCGGGCAAGCTTCTTTATTACAGCAATTCCAGTGGAAAACTGTATGTGATGCAGGAAGGAACGCTGTATGAGGTGGATCTGGTGAACAATACGCGGACAACACTTGTGACCAATCTGGAAACAGGACAGTATGTAAGCTCCGAGGACGGCCATCTTCTGGCATATCAGAAGGATGGGGAGATCAATAACGCGACTCAGATCGAGGTGCTGAATCTTTCCACCGGAAAGGGATACCAGGTGGAGGCAGGGACAGATGAAAGTATCCGGCCGCTCGGATTTATCCGGAATGATTTCGTGTTCGGAACTGCAAGAAGCGGCGATTCTGGTACGACAGCTTCCGGCGAGACGGTACTTCCGATGTACCGCCTGGAAATCCGTAACCAGAAAAATGAGACGGTTAAAGACTATCAGACCGACAATATCTTTATTCTGGATGTGGTATTTGAAAACGATATGGCAACGCTGAAACGTGCTGTGAAGAGTGGAGATTTCTACACGTATACAAGCGATGACTATATTACGAATAATGAAGAGAAAGAAGAAAGCAATATCACGGTCGAGTCGTATACAAGTGAACTCAAAGGCCGGGAGATGCGGATCACTTACGAGGACGGAGTGGATGACAGTTCTCCGAAGATCTTAAAGCCGCAGCTTACGATCGCAAGAGAACAGATGACACTTTCCTTTGATTCGCCGTCCAGAAAGGGAACCTACTATGTTTACGGATATGGTGAGCTTCAGGGAATCTACCAGAATGCGGGTTATGCGGTGAAGAGAGCGTCCGAATTCAGCGGAGTGACTGTGACGTCCAGACTGGCAAATGTATATGAGAGCGGTAACAGACCGTCAGCGTACGAGATATCAGATCTGGGAGATACCGCGGTCCGTGAGGGCGAGAGCACACTGGAAGCATGCATGAGAATCATTCTTGCCTCAGCAGGAAATGAGATTGATTTCCAGAAGGATATGGAAGATGGAGAATCCATTATTGACTTCATTAACAGCCAGGTTTCCGGAGAAGCGTTGGAACTTTCTGACTGTACGACAGAGGATGTCCTCTATCTGATCGGACAGGGTACTCCGGTGGCGGCTCTGACAGGAAATGGAAATGCGGTGCTTTTGACCGGATACGGCCGGACGAGTGTGCAGTATCTTAATCTTTCAACACAGGAAGTGGACACAGTGACATTTGAAGAGATGAATAAGATGGTAAATGCAAGCGGGAATACGTTTGTGGGATATACACAATAGCAGAAACCATGCTATAATGATACAAAGTCGAAAAGAGACTGGAGGATAATAAAGATGGAATTAGTAACAGTAAAAGAATTATACAGGAAAACAGATTCGTACCTGGATAAGGAGGTATCCATTGGAGGATGGGTAAGAAGCATCCGGGATTCCAAAGCGTTTGGTTTTATTGTGGTAAATGACGGCTCTTTCTTTGAGCCGATTCAGGTGGTATATCACGATACGATGGAGAACTTCAAAGAGATCTCCAAATTAAATGTAGGAGCCGCTATCGTAGTAAAAGGAACTCTTGTTGCGACACCGCAGGCAAAACAGCCATTTGAGATCCAGGCAGAAGAGATTACGGTAGAAGGAGCTTCTGCTCCGGACTACCCGCTTCAGAAGAAGCGCCATACATTGGAATATTTAAGAACGATGACACATCTGCGTCCAAGAACAAATACATTCCAGGCGGTGTTCCGCGTACGTTCTCTTGCAGCTTACGCGATTCACCAGTTCTTCCAGGAGAGAGGCTTTGTGTATGTGCACACACCGCTGATTACCGGAAGTGACTGCGAGGGTGCAGGTGAGATGTTCCAGGTAACGACAATGGATCTTCAGAATCCGCCGAAACTGGAAGATGGAAGCATCGATTACAGCAAGGATTTCTTCAACAAACACACAAGCCTGACAGTAAGCGGACAGCTCAACGCAGAGACATTTGCACAGTCCTTCCGTGACGTCTATACATTCGGACCGACATTCCGTGCTGAGAATTCCAACACGACCCGCCACGCGGCAGAGTTTTGGATGATCGAGCCGGAGATCGCTTTTGCAGATCTGGAAGACGACATGGATCTCGCAGAGGCAATGTTAAAATATGTCATCCGCTACGTGATGGAACAAGCACCGGAAGAGATGAAATTCTTCAATTCCTTTATTGACAAAGGACTTCTGGAGCGTCTGACAAATGTGGTAGAATCCGAATTCGCCAGAGTGACATATACAGAAGCGATTGAGATTCTGGAGAAAAATAACGACAACTTTGAGTACAAGGTATCATGGGGATGTGATCTTCAGACTGAGCATGAGAGATACCTGACTGAAGAGATTTATAAGAAACCGGTATTTGTAACTGACTATCCGAAGGAAATAAAAGCATTCTATATGAAGCAGAACGACGACGGAAAGACCGTCGCTGCTATGGACTGCCTTGTGCCGGGAATCGGTGAAATCATCGGAGGAAGCCAGAGGGAGGACGATTATGAGAAGCTCCGCAGCAGAATGGAGGAACTCGGAATGGATCAGGAAGAATACGGATTCTATCTGGATCTGAGAAAGTACGGATCTACCCGTCACGCAGGCTACGGTCTCGGATTTGAACGCTGCATCATGTACCTGACCGGAATGTCTAACATCCGGGACGTACTGCCGTTCCCAAGAACGGTCAACAACTGTGAACTGTAGATAAAATTCAGAAAAGGGGAGAAAACATGAATCATATTCTGGTTGTGGATGATGAGAGGGAGATAGCGGATGTTATTGAACTGTATTTGAAAAATGACCAGTATGAGGTGCTGAAATTCTATACGGGCGAGGAGGCCCTTGCCTGTATAGAAACTACAAAGATTGATCTGGCGCTTTTGGACGTCATGCTGCCGGATATCGATGGCTTTACGATTCTGAAAAAGATCCGGGAGAAGTACAATTTTCCGGTGATCATGCTGACAGCAAAGACCGAGTATATCGATAAGATTACCGGGCTGACACTCGGAGCAGACGATTACATTGCCAAGCCGTTTACCCCGTTGGAGCTGGTTGCCAGAGTAAAGGCCCAGATCCGCCGTTACACGAAGTACAATGACGGAGGCAGAACAGAGAGCGATGTCATTGATTTTGGCGGTCTGTTTCTGGATCGCAATTCCCACGAGTGTGTCTTCAATGAAAAAAATCTGACACTGACTCCGATCGAGTTTGACATTCTGTGGCTACTCTGTGAGAACAGAGGAAAGGTCATCAGTTCGGAAGAACTCTTTGAAAACGTATGGCATGAGAAGTACTATAAGAACAGCAACAATACCGTCATGGTACATATCAGACATCTTCGGGAGAAGATGAGCGGTCCTATGGGAAAATCAGATTTCATCAAGACGGTCTGGGGAGTGGGATATAAGGTTGAAGAATAGACTGAAGAGATTTAAGAAAAGTAAATACAGGAAACTGAAGATCAGCCTGCTTCTGCAGACAGTATTGATCACTGCGCTTACAGTTCTGGTCGGTGGATTTCTTCTGGAATACATCATCGATGGTGTCTACAACGATGATGTATCCGAGATTTTCATCGGATTCCTGAAATTCTTTCATGTAGAAGAACAACATGCCATCGCATTGTACTGGCAGATTCTTGGAAATAATAAGACGTTCTTCATGATGGTCGGATTTTTGGCACTGTTTGCGCTTTTTTTCTATATTGCGTTGTCAAAAATGATGACGTATCTGGAAGATGTCGAAAAAGAGATCGGGAAACTTGTCTCCCGTTCCCAGGAGCCGATCCATCTGATTTCGGAACTGGAGCCGATCGAGACGAAACTGAACAATATCAAGTATACGCTGGAGCGACAGGAACGAGAGGTGCAGGAAAGTGAACAGAGAAAGAATGATCTGGTCGTCTTTCTGGCACATGATCTAAAAACGCCGCTGACTTCCATTGTGGCGTATTTAAGCATGCTGGAGTCCCATCCGGATCTCCCGGAGGAAGAGCGGATTAAGTACACGGGGATTTCCCTTGAGAAGGCAATCCACCTTGGAAAGCTGATTGAGGAGTTTTTTGAGATCACCAAATTTAATGCACAGGACATTGTCTTGGAAAAGACAGAGTTGAATTTAAGCAGAATGCTGGAACAGATTGCAGACGAGATGTACGGTGTCCTTCAGGGAAAGAACTTAAAATGTGAGGTGAAGGCAGTTGACGATGTCATCGTTAAGGCCGACCCGGACAAACTTGCCAGAGTGTTTGATAATCTCATGCGGAATGCCATTGCTTACTGTAAGAAGGATTCCACCATTCGGATTCACGTCTCACAGGATGAAAATAATGCACTGATTGTCTTCGTCAATGAAGGACCGAAAATTTCCAATGACAAGTTGCAGCATATTTTTGAGAAATTTTTCCGGGCGGATGATTCCAGATCCAGCGAGACCGGAGGAGCGGGACTTGGTCTTGCGATTGCAAAAGAGATCGTGGAACTTCACGGCGGTAGGATCTCCGCCCAGAGCGACGACCATGAAACCCGGTTTATTGTAGTCCTTCCAAAGAAAGAGAAAGGGGAACTTCAGGATGAGATTCATACATACGTCGGACCTGCACCTTGGGGTGAGTCCTGATGCGGGGCCCGAATATACGAAAAAACGGCCGGATGAAATTTGGGACAGCTTTAAAAGCCTGCTCGACCGGTGTGAGAATGAGCAGATCGATCTGCTTCTGATCTCCGGGGACGTATTCCACAGGCAGCCGCTTCTGCGGGAGCTGAAAGAGCTCAATGCGATGTTCGCGGGACTTTCTCATACGAAAGTCGTGTTTATAGCCGGGAATCATGATTACTTAAAGCCCAATTCCATGTACCGGAATTTCAGGTGGGCAGGTAATGTCGTTCCGCTTCTGGAAGGGCGCCTTCTGAAAGTCGAATTCCCGGAATTTAAGACAGCCGTATCCGGATTCAGCTATCTGGATAAAGAAATACAAGGGGGCATACGGGTAGAGTGGAAGTGTCTCCGAAGCATGGAAAATGAGATTCTCCTTCTGCACGGAGGAGACGAGAAACATCTTTCCTTTAAGCGGGCGGAGGTGGACCTTCTCGGGTATGACTATACGGCCCTTGGACATATTCACAAGCCGGATCCAGAAATGACCGGAAAATGCCGCTACAGCGGTTCTCTCGAGCCGACAGACCCGAATGACATCGGGAAGCACGGATATGTGATCGGCACCGCTGAGCATGGAGTGATCGAGACGGAGTTTGTTCCCGCGGCAAAGCGGGAGTACATCCATCTTGATATTACGGTAGATCAGGATATGACAGGTCGTCTCCTTCTGGACACGCTCCGGGAGAAGATCGAGGAAAATGGCGTGGAAAATATGTACCGTTTTACTTTGAAAGGATTCCGGGATCCAGATATTCGTTTTGATACTGCACATATGGACGTAAGCGGAGGTGTTGTTGATGTCGGGGATCTTACGAAACCGGCCTATGACTATGAGAAGCTGTGCGTTTCCAACGGCCAGAACCTGCTTGGAAGGTTTATCCAGAGTTTTCTTGAACAGGAAGAAGGCAGCCGCAGTGAGGTAGAGCAGATGGCACTGTATGAGGGTGTACAGGCGATTCTGGAGACAAGGAAAGAGTAACCGATACACAAAAGAGAAAAAGGGGATACAAAAAGAGATGAAGTTAGAGCGACTGGAACTTTGGAGTTTCGGAAAATTCCATAACAGAACGATCGAACTTTCCGATGGAATCAATCTGTTCAGCGCAGAAAATGAGGCGGGGAAATCGACGATCTATGCGTTTATTAAAAGTATGCTCTTTGATGTGGAAAGAGGACGCGGAAGAGCCGCGGCAAAGGATGAGTTCCACCAGTATGAGCCGTGGCGGAATCCGACACAGTACTGCGGAATGATCCGGTTTGAAAGCGGAGGACGTCATTTCCAGCTGGAGCGGGATTTCACCAAGAAGGGGAAGAAGACAAGGCTCTTCTGTCTGGATGATGGAGAAGAGCTCTCTGAGGAGAGCGGAGACCTTCAGGCGCTGCTTCTTGATCTGGACAGTGCAGGATTTGAAAATACAGTGGCAGTCGGACAGTTGAAAGTAAGACCGGGAGAGGAGCTTTCAGCGGCCCTGAAAAATTACGCGGCCAACTATTATGTATCGGGTGCGGGGAACATGGATCTGGAGGCGGCGCTTGCAGGACTTCAGAAGAGGAAAAAAGAGGTCAGCAACCTTCTTAGGGATGAGGCGCAGAAACGGATTCAGAAACGGGAAGAGGCAGAACGTACGGCCGAATATATCGCCAAAGATCTGGACCGTATCCAGCGGGAAGCGGCAGCAGGCGAGGAAGAGATTCGGCGAGGAAGGCGGCTTCTCGATACATACGAGCAGGCCCGAGGTGATCAGAAAAAGAAGAAACTCCCGCTGAAAGGAGCGGCAGTCTGGCTTGTAGTGCTGATCCTTCTGATAGTACTTTTTCCATCCTCTATCCGCTATTTTACAGCTGTTATCTGGGTAGTGGCAGGGCTTCTGGCCGGACTTTGGGCGATGCGTCCGGAGCCGGAGAGAGAGCAGACGGAAGAAGAACAGGCGGTCAGAAGGCGGATTGACAAGCTGAAATGGAACAGGGAAAAGCTGAGAGAGGAACGAAGAGACAGACAGGTAGAGTATGAAAACCAGCAGGAACTGATTTCCGAGGCATGTACTGTATCCGAAGAGGAAAAGAGCCTGGAATTGAAAAAAGAGGCCTTGGAGCTCGCGGCTACAAGAATGCAGGAGGTGTCCGGAGATGTAAGAAAAGAAACAGGAAGCCGCCTTGCAAAGCGGGCAGCTGAAATTCTGGGCGAGCTTACGGACGGACGCTATACGAAGATCTTTATCGAAGAAGAACTGGAAATTAGCATTTTTGACGGTATCCGGAAGATCCCGATTCATATGATGAGCCGGGGAACAATCGAGCAGATCTACTTTGCGGTGCGGATGGCGGCATCTGAAATCCTCTATGAAGAACCGCTCCCGATCATTCTGGATGATACTTTTGCGTATTACGATGATAAACGGATGGAAGCGGCACTTCGGTGGCTGGCCGGACAAAAAAAACAAGTGCTCCTCTTCTCCTGTCAGAACAGGGAAAAAGAAGCACTTGATCATATGCATATTGCATACCGTGACGGATGGGATTAAATCTCCTCTCCGTTGCGGTATTTGTTTAATACGTGCTGGATACGCTCGCTCGGGCTTAAGATACTGCTGATAGAACCATCGTGATTCAGGGTATCGATCAGAAGAGCGATATATTTGCTCATGTCACAGTTGATATAGTACGGACGGCTTAAAAGTTCCGGTGTCTGATAGATCAGGTTGGTTGTGAGGATGTTGGTGATGATACCGTCCTCATATGCCTTGTCAAACTTTTCAAGACCGTTTGTGAACAGACCGAATGTTGCTGCGGCAAAAATTCGTCTTGCTTTTCTTTCTTTCAGCTGTTTTGCAACGTCAATCATACTGTCTCCTGAGGAGATCATATCGTCAAGAATGATGACATCCTTGCCCTCTACCGAGTCGCCAAGAAATTCATGGGCAACGATCGGGTTACGGCCGTCAACGATTTTCGTGTAGTCGCGGCGTTTGTAGAACATACCCATATTCAGGCCAAGGACGTTGGCAAGGTAGATTGCACGTCCGGTTGCTCCCTCGTCCGGGCTGATTGCCATCATGTGGTCGCTGTCGATTTCCAGATCCTTTACATTTCTTAAAAGTCCCTTTACAAACTGGTATGTCGGGCGGACAGTCTCAAATCCGCTCAGAGGGATTGCGTTCTGTACCCGCGGATCGTGAGCGTCAAAGGTGATGATATTGTCTACACCCATCTTTACAAGCTCCTGAAGAGCCAGTGCACAGTCCAGAGACTCACGGCTGCTGCGCTTGTGCTGACGGCTCTCATAGAGGAACGGCATAATGACATTGACACGGCGTGCCTTTCCTCCGATTGCAGCAATGATACGCTTCAGATTCTGAAAGTGGTCGTCCGGGGACATGTGGTTGATCTGACCGTTCAGGGAGTAGGTCAGGCTGTAGTTGCAGACATCCACCATCAGATAGATATCCTTACCACGGATGGATTCGCTAAGTACACCTTTGGCTTCTCCTGAGCCGAAACGAGGTGTAGCGGCGTGGATCAGATAGTTGTCCTTTTCATATCCGGTAAAAACAACGTCGTCTTTGAAGACATGTCCATCTTCTTTTCGCCATTTGACAATATAGTCATTGACTTTCTGGCCCATCTCCTCGCAGCCCGTCAGGGCGATAATGCCAAGGGCTCCTACAGGGATATTTTCCAGATTTCGTTCTGTACGATGCAGCATTGTTTTGCCTCCTATTTCATTAGTTTCTTTTTGATTCTGATATCGTCACCCACAAGCTTCAGCAGGCGGTAGTTACTGCTGATGCGGGAAAACGTTCTTTCGCTATATATTGATTTTATCTCATTTAGTGACAAATTGGTAGAGATAATAGTAGATTTCTTCTGTAAAATCCGGTCATTCAGGCAGATAAACAGCTGAGAGACCGTAAAGGAATTGGTAAGTTCAGTCCCAAGATCATCGATGATCAAAAGCTCGCACTCGTCCAGCAGGGCACCGGCCTGGCGCTTCTCCGGATCTGTGTCGAACTCTCTGCTTCCCAGAATATCAAAGAGCTGGGAGGATGTCACGTAAATTACCGAGTGAATATGATCCATCAGCTCTCTGGCAATACAGTGGGTCAGAAAGGTCTTTCCGACTCCGGTATTTCCATAGATCAGAAGATTCTGGAATTCCCTGCCGAAGCTGTCCACAAAGGAACGGCACACATGAAGTGCTTCCTTTGCCATATCCAGCGAACTTTTGCCGCTCACCGGATCGATAAAGGCTGAAGAATAATAATCCATACGGAAAGAAGAAAAATTTTCCGCCTTTAAAATGTCCTGCAGATTGGATTGGGTGTAAAGTAGGTCAATCTCCGTCTTCTGGAAACAACGGCATTTCCGGCCGTCGATGTATCCGGTGTCCTGACAGTCCGGACATTCATAAGAAGGCTCTAGATAGTCTGCCGGGTAGCCGGAAGCGATAAGCAACGCCTGCTTTTCGCCCGTCAGGGCATGAAGTCTTTCCCGGAAGCGGGCAGGTGCGTCGGTATTGCCGTCGATCAGCGCTTTGGCGCCTGCAACGCCAAGGTGTGAGATCTCATCATCGATCTCACGGATCCGGGGAATCTTTTCGTATATTTCACTGTAATGGCGGGTCAGCCTGTCGTGCGTCCGAAGATGCTTCTGCTCATAGATCCGCATGATGGCGTCATACTGTGAATTCGTCAGTGCCATGAAACTTCTCCTTTACTCAGCTCTGTAAAAGCTGTCTCTCCAGGTCGTCCATATTATAGTCGCGCTCTTCAAAATTACTGAATTTCGTCTTCTTCCCGGAAGCCGGAGCCGGCTGGGAAACAGACTTCTCGGAACGCTTCTTGACGTAAGCGGCATCGATAGCCGCAATATCCGCAAGGTGATGCACACCTTTCTGGTGCCAGTTCGTCAGGATCTTGTCCGCGTATTCAAAACTTGGTTGATGGATGGCAGAAACGGTACGGCTGCATGCCTCCACAATAATATCAATGGTAAAGCCGTACTGTCCGGTCCACTTCTTTACAAGTTCTGTTTCAACCGGAGCGGCCATGCGCCCGGTAATGCCGAATGCTTTCAGAACAGCTGTGCAGTCCTTATTGTAAAAGGAAGCGGATCTTCTTGCCTCTGATACGGTCCGGATACCGGCATCCGCCCAGGCAAGGGCTACAGACTTAATGTAATGCATGCTCCGGTGACCGTTCTCCACACAGTACTCGATCAGATACTCGGTCAGATCTACGGAGAACTGCAAGGTGTCATAGAAATAAGTAAGTGTCTCCACATCGGAAGGAGACAGGGTACGTCCGATATACTGCTCGGCGATGAACAGAAGCTGTTTGAACTCCCGGCGGCTTTTGTACTCGCTGATGTCGCCGATCGGAGGATTCTTAGAGGCAGAATCCACGGGACTGTCCAAGGTCGGGGCAGGCGCATCCTCCGGAACAGAGGAAGGAGCGGTACTCTGGCTGTCCGGGCCAGGCATGTCCACAGAGACAGAAGGAGCGTCCATCTTTTTCATGGTATCCGCCTTCTGCGGGGCATTCATCTGAAGTCCGCACATCTCGCCATCCGAGCTGTACTCGATCGTAAGAAGCCCTTTCTTCGCCCAGTATTTTAAAGCGCGGATAATATCCCCCTCCGTGTTCTCCAGAATCTCCGCAAATTCGGAAACCGAAAAAGGCGAATTGCTCTCCATACGACGTAGCAAAAGGAGGTATACTTTGACGTATTCCCCATTCGCCTTTGCCATGTAAGAGTCGATAAATGTATTATCAACACACGTAAAATGTTGTCCGGTACAATCTGTGATTTTTAGCATCCCCATTCCTCGAAACCTCTGTCTTTCTTTCTAAAGTATAGGTATTATAGCACTTTAAGGCCGGGAGAAAAAGCATTATTTTTTCCATACTTTGTGGATAAAAGC
Organism: uncultured Sellimonas sp.; assembly: GCA_963559135.1. Classification (GTDB taxonomy): domain Bacteria; phylum Bacillota; class Clostridia; order Lachnospirales; family Lachnospiraceae; genus Sellimonas. Next base: position 53,383 of record CAUWJP010000012.1, on the reverse strand, counting down.
ATGTGGATTCTGTGGAAAACTATCGCTTGAGAAGATTTTCTCCAATATTTACAACATCTCCGGCCCCCATAGTTATCAACAGGTCGTCATTTTTACAATTTTCCAAAATAAACGTTTCGATCTCTTCAAACCCCGGAAAATAGTGCACATCGCACCCTTTTGTCTTTAATTCGTCCGCCAGAAGCTCGGAAGACATGCCGAGTGTATCAGTCTCGCGGGCAGGGTAGATATCTGCAAGGATGACATGATCCGCAAGGGAGAGTGCATCCGCAAACTCGTGAAAAAAGGCTTTTGTCCGGCTGTAGGTGTGGGGCTGGAATACACACCATGTTTCCTTGTGCGGGTAGGATCTGGCGGCTTCCAGAGTAGCCCGGATTTCGGTCGGATGATGCGCGTAATCATCCACAATATGGAAACCATTTACATCTCCTTTGTACTGGAAACGACGGTCCGTACCTTCAAAGGAGAGAAGTCCTTCACGGATCTTCTCCATCGGGACCTCCAGAAGCGACGCGGCAGCAATGGCTGCGAGTGCGTTGGACACGTTGTGAAGTCCGTTTACGGAAAGCTGTATCCTTCCAGCCTCCTGTCCTTTTACAAGAAGAAGGAAAGAAACATTGCCTTTCTCATCGTGGGCAATCTCTTTTGCGCTGAAATCCGCATTTTCCTTATGAACATCGTAGATGATAACATTGCAGTCCAGTCCCTCCAGGATCTCTTCCAGATGGCTGATCTCTCCATTGATAATCAGAGTACCGTCATCAGGAAGGAGTTTTGCGAAAGTATGGAAAGAATTGCGGATATCATCAATATCCTTAAAGAAGTCCATGTGGTCTTCCTCGATGTTCAGAATGATACTGATCTTTGGGAAGAAATGGTGGTAGCTGTTTGTATACTCGCAAGCCTCTGTGACAAAGACTTCGGAGCCACCGACACGAATATTGCCGTGGATGGCCTTTAAAATTCCTCCTACAGAGATCGTAGGATCTTTCTCTCCGGCGAGAAGAATATGGGAAAGCATCGAAGTCGTCGTTGTTTTTCCATGAGTTCCGGCTACTGCGATCGGAACATTGTAGTTGGTCATTAGCTGGCCAAGCAGTTCGGCCCGGCTGAGCATCGGAAGACCGCGTCTTACCGCCTCCTGATATTCCTCGTTATCCTCATGGATAGCCGCTGTATATACGACAACCTGCACAGTATCTTCTATATTGGAAGCTTTCTGACCGATGAAAACCTTTGCACCCATCTGAACGAGATGGTTTGTCAGAGAAGACTCCTTATTATCAGAACCGCTGACGGTAAAATGTTCGTCCAGTAAGATTTCGGCAAGGCCGCTCATGCTGATGCCGCCGATACCGATAAAATGGATATGAACAGGTTCCTTAAAATTAATTTTGTACATATTTTACACTTCCGTTTCTGGATTTTTTATACATACCGGGAAGGCCCCAAAAGCCAGCCGGTCTGCTGTTCCCGTTCATTGTAGCATAACAAAATAAAAGATACAACGCTTCGCGTTCAGAACATTTTGTCCACACAAAAATTGAAAAAGACAGTTCTGAAAAAGAGCCTGTCCGCATAGTAATAATATATAGTAATAATATAAAGTCGATAGGAGAAAATACACAAAATTAAAGATAAAACAACACTGTGTCTATAAAATACGGTTAAGATTATGTAAAATGCATAAAAAATATTAGAATAAGCACGAAAATATATAAAATTTACTCGATGTTTATAAAAAGTGTGTTATAATAATGACATTAAATTACTGACAAGGGGTGAGGACATGATGATCAAGAAAGAGATGATAGCAATGCTGCTGGCCGGAGGACAGGGAAGCAGGCTTGGAGTTTTGACTGCCAAAGTGGCAAAGCCTGCTGTTGCGTTCGGAGGCAAGTACAGGATTATCGATTTTCCGCTTAGTAACTGTATTAATTCGGGGATCGATACAGTCGGGGTCCTGACGCAGTATCAGCCGCTTCGTCTGAATTCTCATATCGGAATCGGGATTCCATGGGATCTGGACCGCAATGTAGGCGGTGTCACGATTCTTCCACCGTATGAGAAGAGCACGAACAGTGAATGGTACACTGGAACGGCAAACGCGATCTATCAGAACCTGGATTATATGGAGTCATTTAATCCGGACTATGTGCTTATTTTATCCGGTGACCATATTTATAAAATGGACTATGAAGTAATGCTGGATTATCATAAAGAGCACAATGCGGATGTCACCATCGCGGCCATGCCGGTGCCGCTTGAAGAGGCAAGTCGGTTTGGAATTGTGGTTGCGGATGAGGATGGGCGTATCAATGATTTCCAGGAAAAGCCAAAAGAGCCAAAGAGTAATCTGGCGTCCATGGGAATCTATATTTTCAGCTGGCCGGTACTCAAGGATGCGCTTGTAAAAATGTCAGACGAGCCGTCCTGCGACTTTGGAAAGCACGTGATCCCATATTGCCATGAGAATGGCAAACGTCTTTTTGCGTATGAGTACAATGGCTATTGGAAAGATGTAGGAACACTTGGCTCCTACTGGGAAGCAAATATGGAACTGATTGACCTGATTCCGGAGTTCAACCTTTACGAAGAATTCTGGAAGATTTACACAAACAGTTCGATCCTGCCACCGCAGTATATTTCCGATCAGGCAGTTGTAGAGCGCAGCATTATCAGCAATGGTTCCGAGATTTATGGAGAAGTCCGCAATTCAGTAATCGGAGCTGGAGTTGTGATCGGAAAAGGCACGGTTGTCAGAGATTCCATTATTATGAAAGACACCGTGATCGGCGAAAACGGAGTGATCGACAAGTCGATCATTGCGGAAAATGTCCGGATTGGAGATCATGTAACACTGGGCATTGGAAGCGACGTACCGAATAAGGAGAAGCCGGCGATCTATTCCTTCGGGCTTGTGACGATCGGAGAGAATTCCGTGATTCCGTCCAATGTGCAGATCGGCAAGAATACAGCCATCAGCGGCGTGACAGAGACGGAAGACTATCCGAATGGAGTGCTGGAAAGTGGCGAGACATTAATAAAGGCAGGTGAACGCGTATGAGAGCAGTAGGGATTATTTTGGCAGGTGGCAATAATCATAAAATGCGTGAACTGACATATAAACGGGCTGTGGCAGCCATGCCGGTGGCAGGAAGCTATCGGTGCATTGACTTTGCACTCAGTAATATGACCAATTCCCACATCCAGAAAGTGGCAGTACTGACACAGTACAATGCGAGATCTTTAAATGAACATCTGAGTTCATCTAAATGGTGGGATTTCGGAAGAAAACAGGGAGGACTTTTTGTTTTTACCCCAACGATTACACTGGAAAACGGCAGCTGGTACAGGGGAACCGCAGACGCGATTTATCAGAATCTCGACTTCCTGAAAAAATGTCATGAGCCATACGTCATCATTACATCCGGTGACGCTGTGTATAAACTGGATTACAATGAAGTCCTGGAATATCATATTAAGAAAAAGGCAGATATCACAGTAGTATGCAAAGATCTCGCACCGGGCGAAGACGCGACGAGATTCGGAACGATCAAGATGGATGATTCCATGCGGATTCAGGAGTTTGAGGAAAAACCTATGGTGGCGAATTCCAACACTATTTCCACGGGAATCTATGTGATCCGCCGCAGACAGCTGATCGATCTGATCGAGCATGCGGCACAGGAGGACCGTTATGACTTTGTTAACGACATCCTGATCCGTTATAAGAATCTCAAGAAGATTTACGGATACAAGATTTCCAGCTATTGGAGCAACATTTCCACAGCGGAAGCATACTATCAGACAAACATGGATTTCCTAAGACCGGAAGTGCGGAATTATTTCTTCAAAGAATATCCGCAAGTATACTCCAAAGTCAGTGACCTTCCTCCGGCAAAATACAATCCGGGATCCTATGTGAAGAACAGTCTTGTCTCCAGCGGATGTATTGTAAACGGAACTGTGGAAAATTCGATTCTGTTCAAGAAAGCATTCATCGGAAACAACTGTGTTGTAAGAAATTCGATTATCATGAATGATGTTTATCTTGGAGATAATACATACATTGAAAACTGTATCGTGGAAAGCCGCGATACAATCCGTGCCAATACAAGGCACGTCGGGGAAAACGGCATCAAAATCGTTGTCGAAAAGAATGAGAGATATGCGCTTTAGCGAGCATATATAGTACTTAAGAAAGGGGCAGGTAATATGCAGATTACAGACGTGCGCGTAAGAAAAGTAGCTAAAGAGGGGAAATTAAAAGCAGTCGTATCAATTACGATGGATGAGGAATTCGTAGTACATGACATCAAAGTTATCGAAGGGGAAAAAGGGCTGTTCATCGCAATGCCTAGCAAGAAAGCTTTGGACGGTGAGTACAGAGATATCGTTCACCCTATCAACTCTGATACAAGAAACCGTATTCAGAGCATCATTCTTGAAAAATATGAGCAAGCTTTGACAGAAGAGAACGGAGAAGACCAGGAGTAAACGAGTTTTAAGGGTTATGTAAAGGACAATTTAAAGGATAAGAAAGCCGGAAAGAGCAGTTACCGAAAAGGGATGCTTTTTCCGGCTTTTTGGTTTGCAAAATACTGGCAGGATGAAAAAGACCTCATCCCGGGTAAGCCTTAGAAAGACTGATGCCTAATCTTCCGAGAAAAAGAACGGACGAATTTTAAAATGAAGAGGCTTTTTGGTACCGGGATGCAGAAAATCAAGCTGGCAGGCACAAAGATGGAGTCTGCGCGACGGGGTGCCCTCTGGATTGTATTTGCGGTCTCCGAGAATCGGGCATCCTGCATGGGCAAGCTGAACACGTATCTGGTGATGACGTCCGGTATGCAGGTGAATCGAGAGTCGGTAGAAACGCTGCCCATCTTTTGTAAATTCGCCCAGAACCTGATAGTCCAGCAGTGCCTTTTTTGCATTGGGAGTATCCGGTGAACAGATGGAAGAAAGATTCGTGCGTCCATCCCGGACAAGCCAGTCGATTAAAGTTCCAGATTTTTCAGGCGGAGCGCCTTCCGTGACAGCCTCATAATATTTTCCAAAGCCATCCCCGGTAAGTTGGGTGTTTAATGCGGCAGCCGCCTTTTTCGTCTTCCCAAATACAAGGATCCCTTCTACAGGCTGGTCAAGCCTGTGGATGACAGCAAGATACGGGGCGCCCTTTAGGGGAGTCCCGCTTTTTCTGGCATCCAGCATGAGATGATTTTTCAGAAGGCTTACCATGTCCTGAGACGAAAAGGATGCAGTCTGGACCGCCGTTCCGGCAGGTTTATGACAGACGAGAATCTCTGAATCCTCAAATAAGATTTCTGGTTTCATAATGAACTCCTTTCATTTCACACATCATTTCTTTTTTTTGCGAGGAAACAGTGATGTACGATACGGTCAGCAGTTTCGCTGATTGACAGACGGCTGGTATCTATGCAGTTTTCCAGTGCTGAAAAATAAGGTAATGATTTCAGACTGATTTCGAGCCATTGATCTATCCGCCATTCACAGGTTTTATCCTGTCTCCAGCGCTGAATGAGCTGCTCTTCACTGCACAGTAATGTGACACTGACAGGTTTCAGATGCAAGGCGCAAATACCATCAATGATGTGCTGATATACCCATTCTTCATCTATCAACCATACAAGTACGATCATCTGGCATACAGAACAGTTTTTATAATTTTTGATCATATGGAGAATATTGTCGACAGCCATGGCTTTTGTCTCCTGATCGCCAACAAACGGATGCAGATCAAGGCACCAGTCTCCGTCGATAAAAGCAGTGCCGGGATGCAGATCCGCAATGTATTTTCCGACGGTGGTTTTGCCAACACCCATCGGGCCATTAATGATGACTACGTTCATAATTCATTTCCTCGATAATAAAAAATTGTAAAGCTGCGGAACTTTCTGCCGGACAGTATCAGACCGGACGGCGGATCAAAAGTCCTTTCATATTAGACGTCCGATTATGAAGCTTATAAATTTTTTCTTTCTCTTCTTCGGTACATCCAATCAGGATCTTTATTTCAGAATCTTTTTTTACAATATCTACGGTACAGATGACAGCGTCGATTTCTTTTCCGCCAGTTCCAATCCAGACATCAATTCCGCCGCCGTCCATGGATGCAGTGCCTTTCAGATATCCATAGTCTGTTTCATAAATCAGTTCCGGATATCGGGGATGCGCGCTTCCCTTGGGACGATCAATTACAATCTCGTTGCTACGGACCAGTTCATCTAAAAGATTCCAGAAATTAAGATCAAAGGTATTCATAAAAACGGCCTCCTTCTTTTTCTAATCATAGCATAGAAGAAAGGAAAAAGAAATTGTAAAAACCATGACATACCATGTACAAAAACGGGCAAAATAGTGGTAATCAATGCGTTTTACTTGACACTCCTGGGTTTTTCGGGTAAAATTTGAATAATTTCATGGCGAAAGCCGAATAGATGAACGATGAAGGGGAATAGTAAGTCTAAGAGAAGTTTCAGAGAAGAGGCGGATGGTGCGAGCCTTTGACGGATCATGGCTGAACCGGACCTGGAGTTCCTGTATGAAAAGTACAGCGTTTTATCAGCGTTAATGATCAATGAAGTGAACCGCAGAGTTTGTGGTTAATGAGGGTGGTACCGCCGGACATCCGGTCCCTGTTTGGGACGGATGCCCGGTGTTTTTTGTTTTGAAAACAGGGGGCAGAAGTCCTTGGAAGCTGTGAAAAATATTGATTGAGAGGAGAATGTGACATGGCAAAGGACAACAAAAAATTTGTAAAGTCTATCACATCCAGAGATGAAGATTTCGCTCAGTGGTACACGGATGTGGTAAGAGAGGCAGAGCTTTGCGACTATTCCAGCGTGAAAGGATGCCTGAATTATCTGCCGAATGGATATGCAATCTGGGAAAATATCAAGGCAGATCTGGACAAGAGATTTAAAGATACAGGAGTAGAGAATGTGTACCTTCCGATGCTGATTCCGGAAAATCTGCTTCAGAAAGAAGCGGATCACGTAGAAGGATTCGCTCCGGAAGCTGCATGGGTAACACATGGCGGAACAGAGAGATTACAGGAAAGATATGCGATCCGTCCGACATCAGAGACACTGTTCTGTGATCTGTGGAGCCGAATCGTTCAGTCTTATCGTGACCTTCCGAAAGTATGGAACCAGTGGAATTCTGTACTGAGATGGGAAAAGACAACACGTCCGTTTCTTCGTTCCAGAGAGTTCCTGTGGCAGGAGGGACATACAATCCACGCAACTTACGAGGAAGCAGAAGAGAGAACACTTATGATGTGGAAAGTCTACAAAGACTTCATCGGCGAGTCTCTTGCGATTCCATATGTAGCTGGAAGAAAGACAGAGAGTGAGAAGTTTGCAGGTGCAGAAGACACATATACAGTAGAGGCGCTGATGCATGATGGAAAGGCACTTCAGTCTGCAACAAGCCATTTCTTCGGAAGTGGATTCCCGGATGCATACGACATCAAATATCTGGATAAAAACAATGAGCTTCACAGTGTTTATGAAACATCCTGGGGACTCTCTACAAGAATTATCGGTGCGATCATTATGGTACATGGTGATGACAGTGGTCTGGTACTTCCGCCAAGAATTGCTCCAAAACAGGTGCGCGTGATTCCGGTAGCACAGCACAAGGAAGGTGTCCTTGACCGTGCAGAAGAGTTGCTGGCATCAATCTGTGCAGAAGGATTACGTGCAGACATCGATGAGTCCGAAAAGAGTCCGGGATGGAAATTCAGTGAGCAGGAGATGCTTGGAATTCCGGTACGTGTAGAACTTGGACCGAAAGATATTGAAAACGGCCAGGCAGTTCTTGTAAGACGTGACACAAGAGAGAAGATGGTTGTAGTAATCGATGATGTACCGGCAGCATTGGCTGAACTTCTGGAAACAATTCAGCAGGATATGTACGATAGAGCAAAAGCATTCCTTGACAGCCATATCGATGAGGCGCAGACTATGGATGAAATGGTTGCAAAATTCAAGGATAACAGAGGATTCATCAAAGCGATGTGGTGTGGAGATGAAAGCTGTGAAGAAGCGATCAAGGCAGAGACAGGCGGAGCCGGATCCAGATGCCTGATCGAAGATGAAGAACCGATTTCCGACAGATGTATTTACTGTGGAAAACCGGCAAAACACAAAGTTTTCTGGGGTAAAGCATACTAAAATGGAACAGGTTAGGATCAGACTGCCGGAAAAAGTGCAGTGGATCATCCGAAAGCTCAAAGAACAGGGCTTTGACGCGTATGCCGTGGGTGGATGTGTCAGAGATTCGATACTGGGAAGGGAGCCGGAGGACTGGGATATCACAACGTCCGCAAAGCCGGAAGAGATTAAGCAGATTTTCCGGCGGACGGTGGATACCGGAATCGAGCATGGCACAGTGACTGTTCTGGCAGAAAAAGAAGGATTTGAAGTAACGACATACCGGATCGACGGGGAGTATGAAGACGGAAGACACCCAAAAGAGGTCTGGTTTACAGGAAAGCTTGCGGAGGATCTCCAAAGAAGGGATTTTACGATCAATGCCATGGCATACAATGATGAAGATGGACTTTGCGATCTGTTCGGAGGACAGGAGGATCTGCAAAGAGGGATCATCCGGTGCGTGGGAGAGGCCAGTGAGCGGTTTACGGAGGATGCGCTCCGAATTCTGCGGGCTGTCCGCTTTTCAGCACAGCTTGGATTTTCCATGGAAGAGAAAACAAAGGAGGCAGCGGGCGCGCTTGCCGGAACCCTTGTCAAAATCAGTGCGGAGCGGATTCAGAGCGAACTTGTAAAGCTTCTCATATCGCCGCACCCGGAAGAGATGCTGACGGCTTGGGAGCTTGGTATCACCAAAGTTATTCTTCCAGAATTTGACCGAATGATGGAGACAACACAGGAGACGCTGCACCATATGTATAACGTAGGCGTGCATACTGTAGAGGCATTAAAGCACATCCGTGCAGATCGGATTCTCCGCCTATCTATGCTGTTCCACGACATGGGCAAGCCGGAGTACAAGACAATGGATCCGGACGGAACGGCCCATTTCAAGAAACATGCCATCGGAAGCGAACGGATTTCAAAAGAGATCATGAGACGGCTGAAATTTGACAATGATACGATCCGAAAGGTGTCAAAGCTTGTCTACTACCATGACTACCGGATGCCGCCGAACCGGAGATTGGTTCGCAGGGCAGTGAACAAGATTGGGAAAGAACTGTTTCCTTACTATCTGGAAATCCGGATGGCAGATACTCTGGCACAGAGCCTGTATCACAGAGAAGATAAGATTTCAGATATCGAAGGCGTTGCAAAATGCTTTCAGGAGATTGTGAATGAGGGCGAATGCGTATCGCTGAAAGAACTCGCTGTGACAGGGAAAGACCTGATCGATGCAGGGATCAGTCCGGGACCGCAGATGGGAGAGATCTTGAATGCTCTTCTCGAAGAGGTTCTGGAAGACCCGGAGAAAAATCAAAAAGACTATCTGCTTACTCAGGCAGCGCATATGAATCATTTATAGTATAAAGATGCTAACAAATACAAAGACAGCCGTGATAGCTGATGGATATCAGCATTATCACGACTGTTTTTTTGTAGCTTCCTTCTGCTATGGAAGCAGATAATTATTGAAGAGGTTCTATTTGATTGCCTGTATTCATAAGTTAGAAAGACGATTGAATCAGAAGGCAGGGGGCAGTTATGGGCGATTATGATTTAGAGGTACTGGAACAATATCCGATACAAGTGGACAATGTCCGAAAAGTGAGGGGTGCCATCCTGTGTGAGACGGATCGGGGTCTGATGCTTTTGAAACAGGCGGCATTATCAAAGCCGCGCATTTTAGTTATGAATGAAATCCATAAAGCGATGAAAAATCAGGAACATCTGAAGTGCGATGAGCTGATTCCGAATAAAGAGGGAGAGTTTCTGACAGTCTCTGAGGACGGGGCATCTTATTATCTGAAAGCGTGGTATCAGGGGCGGGAGTGCGATGTCCGGAAACACTCGGAAATTCTGGAGTCGGCGAAACTGCTAGCCAAAGTTCACAGGCTGATGGAATTTCCCGAGTACAGGGAAGGATTCCGGGAACCGGATCTTATGGATGAGTACCGTAGACACAACAGAGAACTGAAAAAGGTCTGGAATTTTATCCGGAAAAAGACAATTAAAGGGGAGTTTGAAAGCAGATTTCTGGAATATTTTGAGGATATGTACTGCGTGGCGGCCAGGGTGGAGCAGCGCCTTGAAAAGTCAGCCTACCAGAAGCTTCTGGAAGAAAGCCGAAAGCGGGGAAGTTTTGTCCATGGAGAATACAATTATCATAATATTCTGATTGCGCCGGACAGCATGACGGTGGTGAACTTTGAACATGTGGGCAGAGATATTCAGCCGTCGGATCTTTATTATTTTCTGCGGAAAATCATGGAAAAGCATCAGTGGAATGAAAAACTCGGTGCGGAAATTCTGCGGGCATACTGTGCGGTCAATCCCCTCAGAGAAGAAGAAAAAGAATACATTGCACTCCGGCTTTCCTACCCGGAGAAATTCTGGAAGTGCGCCAATACATACTATAATTCCAACAAGGCATGGATTTCTTCAAAAAGTGTCGAAAAACTGCGGCTTTCGATTGAGCAGAACGAGGTAAAGAAGGCGTTTTTGGAACAGATATTTTCTTTCCATTTAGATAAGAGTGGTGTATAATAGACAGCATAGAAGACCAAGCAGGAGGTACAAAGATATGGGATATCGTGAAAAATACGATGAATGGTTGATAAGTACTTACTTTGACGCTGAGACAAAAGCAGAGTTAAAAGAGATCGAATCCAATGAAAAAGAAATCGAAGACCGTTTTTATAAGGATCTGGAGTTTGGTACAGCAGGACTCCGTGGAGTTATCGGCGCAGGCACGAACCGAATGAATATCTATACGGTGCGTAAGGCAACCCAGGGACTGGCAAATTATATCGCCGGAAAAGGTGCTCAGGCACAGGGCGTTGCAATTGCGTACGATTCCAGACGGATGTCCCCGGAATTTGCGGACGAAGCAGCACTCTGTCTTGCAGCAAACGGGATCAAGGCGTATGTATTTGAGAGCCTCAGACCGACGCCGGAGCTTTCATTCGCAGTGAGAAAGTTAGGATGTATTGCCGGAATCAACATCACAGCAAGCCACAACCCGCCGGAATACAACGGATATAAAGTGTACTGGGAGGACGGCGCACAGATTACACCTCCTCATGACAAAGGCATCATGGACGAAGTAAAGGCGGTGACAGATTTTGCCACTGTTAAGACAATGGACAAAGAGGCTGCCAAGGAAGCAGGCCTTTACGAAGTTATCGGGGCAGCGATTGATGATGCTTATATCGCAGAACTGAAAAAGCAGGTACTGCATCAGGATGCCATTGATCAGGTCGGCAAAGAACTCAAGATCGTATATTCCCCTCTTCATGGTACAGGAAATATCCCTGCAAGAAGAGTATTAAAAGAGCTCGGATTTGAAAATGTATATGTAGTAAAAGAGCAGGAGCTGCCGGACGGCGAATTCCCAACCGTATCATACCCGAACCCAGAATCCGAAGAGGCGTTTGAACTCGGACTGAAACTGGCAAAAGAGGTGGACGCAGACCTTGTTCTTGCGACAGACCCGGATGCTGACCGCCTTGGCGTCTATGTAAAGGATACAAAATCCGGCGAATATAAGGTGCTTACAGGAAATATGTCCGGATGTCTTCTTGCTGAATATGAGATCAGCCAGAGACAGGCATTAAAAGGACTGCCAGAGGATGGCTGTCTGATCAAGACGATTGTTACGACCAATATGGCAGATGCCATCGCAAAGGCATATGACCTCAGACTGATTGAAGTTCTGACAGGATTTAAGTATATCGGACAGCAGATTCTTGGATTTGAAACGACAGGAAAAGGCGAGTATGTATTCGGATTTGAGGAAAGCTATGGCTGCCTGATCGGAACACATGCAAGAGATAAAGATGCGATTGTAGCAACCATGGCACTGTGCGAGGCTGCGGCTTACTATAAAACACAGGGCAAGACACTGTGGGATGCTATGATCGATATGTATGACAAATACGGCTACTACAAAGACAGTATCCAGTCTATTACAATGAAAGGAATCGAAGGACTTGAAAAGATCCAGGCGATTCTTGAGACGCTGAGGAATAATCCTCCGGTCAAAGTGGGAGAATACCAGGTATTAAAAGCCCGTGATTACAACGCAGATACGATCAAAGATCTGGCGACAGGTGAAGTGACAGCAACAGGACTTCCGAAGTCCAATGTTCTGTACTACGATCTGACGGATGACGCATGGCTTTGCGTAAGACCATCCGGAACAGAACCGAAAGTGAAGTTCTACTATGGCATCAAAGGCGCTTCTCTTGAGGATGCAGATACCAAATCAGAGGCCCTTGGAAAAGCTGTTCTGGAAATGATCGACAATATGCTTTAAAATATCAGAAAACTTTGTAAAACCTGCGGAAAACAAGGGCGCAGCACTATAATTCACTTGACAAACATACAAGAAACCGTTATAACTTTTAATGAAGATAGCCCATGAAAATCAGGGGTTTTGAAAGTTAGATCATAAGAGATCAGAAAGATACTTTTATAACGGGAAAATAGGAGGATAAGTATTTATGAACAAAACAGAATTAATCGCAGCAGTGGCAGAAAAGGCGGAAATTTCTAAAAAAGATTCTGAAAAAGCATTAAAAGCATTTATCGACGTTGTAACAGATGAGTTAAAAAATGGTGGAAAGATCCAGTTAGTAGGATTTGGTACTTTTGAAGTAAGCGAAAGAGCAGCAAGAGAAGGAAGAAATCCTCAGACAGGAAAGACAATGAAGATCGAAGCTTGCAAAGCTCCTAAATTCAAAGCTGGAAAAGCATTAAAAGACGCAATCAACGCATAAGATATTTATGAATGGGAATAGAGGGCTGTCAAGCCCTCTATTTTGTTTACTATAGCAAAGACACAGGAGGCAGTTATGAGACTAGATAAATTTTTAAAAGTTTCACGTCTGATCAAGCGGCGGACCGTTGCAAATGAAGCGTGCGACGCAGGTAGGGTTACGGTAAACGGCAAACCGGCGAAGGCATCCACAAAGATCAAAAAGGGTGACGTGATTGAGATCCAGTTCGGCACGAAAGCGGTGAAAGCGGAAGTGCTGGATATTCAGGATACGACGAAAAAGGAAGAGGCAAAAGAGCTTTTCCGTTATATTTAACCGGGAAGAGGAATAAAGCCGGGCTCGGATTCATAGTATATCTCAGAAGCACGTTGTAAGAAGCAGACAGGCTGACAACGAAAGAGAGGGTGATAGAAAATGATGATGAGCAGCAGCATGATGAGTGTTACAGAAGAGGCGCAGGTCCGGAAAGCTCACAAACTGGTTGTCAATAACAGAAAGACAAGTCTTGTGACAGGGGTGTTGGATGTCCTGTCTTTTGACCTGAATGAGATCCTTCTGGAGACAGAGCAGGGGATGATGATGGTGAAAGGAAGCGACCTCCATGTTAATCGGCTCAGCCTGGAAAAGGGCGAAGTCGATCTTTCCGGAAATATTGACAGCATTACATACTCTGACATGAAGCAGACGGCAAAACAGGGCGGAAAACTCCTTGCACGCCTGTTCCATTAGGGGAGAAGCGATGAGTGGGCTGGGAGTGGAGGCGGACGCGTTTTTAAGGGCGTTCTTTTCGGGAATGTTCCTTTGCGGGATCTATGAGGCGCTGCGCATTTTCCGGAGGATGATCCGGCATCATCCTCTCGTTGTCTCCGTCGAGGATTTTCTATACTGGCTGTTTTGCGGGTTCTATCTGTTTTGCGAGATTTTCCAGACAAGTTCCGGAGAAATCCGTTGGTATTTTATCTTGGGAACCGTGGCAGGAGCAGTCATTTTTTTTATAGTTTTGTCAAAAACCGGAAAGTTCTGTGGAAAGATTTTTGAGAAAAAAACTGGAAAACATGGAAAAAGAGTTGATTAATCGTGGGAAAACCGCTACTATTATATGTATAACTCAGAACAACCTGAATATTTGGTGAGGTAAAGATGAAGATTTTCAAGAAAAAAATACGCAAGCCTCAGAGGGGTCCGCGGTTTTCCAGATATAAAGGAAGCATTGTGTTTATATCCTGTATTCTGCTTATGCTTACAGCGGTGACGACCGTGCACAGCATCTCGCTCGGGGCTGAACTGCAAGACAAAAATGCACAGATTTCAGAGCTGGAAAAAGAAAAGCAGGCAGAAGAGCAGCGCGCAGAAGAGATAGAAGAGTACAAAGAATATGTAGGGACGGATGAGTACGTCGAAGATACAGCCAGAGATAAGCTCGGCATGGTAAAGGAGAATGAGATTCTCTTTAAAGCTGAGGAATAATGATATGACATTGCACACAGAAGATAGCTTTGGGAAAGATTGATTTCCCGAAGCTGTTTTTTATTCTACAAGAAAGTCAGTCTTTTCAAGATACAGATATAAGAAGGGGCAGAAGATGGAAAAGAAGAGTTGTATGATGAATCCTTATGTGGAGCAGATGGAGAAATTCGGGAGATCTCTGGAACATCTGGCGGATACGTTTTTCAGAATGGAGGCAAGAAAAGGACAGTTTACCTCCGGTGAGGTGGAAGAAATGTTTACCAGAGTATCTGAGAACGTATGCACAAACTGTGAAAATCGCTCCTGGTGCCTGGGAGAAAACAGAGTGCGTACACACCAGATGGTATATGAAATTTTAAAGACTGCAGATGAATACGGTGCGGAGCTGAATATGGAGCTGAAAAAGAGACTTCAAAGATACTGTATCCTGGCGCCGCGGTTTCTGCGTGAGACGATGGAAACATTTCAGGATGCCAAGCAGGCGATGTTCTGGAACAACCGCATTGTACAGAGCAGAGAAGGCTGCGCGGTGGAGCTTGATACCTTTGCGAGACTGATCCGACATGCGACAAGGGAGTTGGATGCAAGCATTTTTTCGGATGAACGGTTGGAAAAGCGGATCCGTACAAAGCTGAAGAATGAGAATATGCGGATACTGAGCATGGTCTTTTTGATGACGCCACAAGGAAGATATGAAATCCATCTGACTGCAAAGGCAGGGAAAGGACATTGCATCAGCACAAAAGAACTGGCACGGGTGCTGTCGGTCTGCACCGGGCGGATTATGGAGCCGGCAAAAGACGAGAGAAGATCTCTGGGACAGGAGTATGCCACCGTTGTTTTTCTGGAGATGCAGCATTTTTATACGCTTCAGGGCGTGGCAAAGATCGGAAAGGGATGCGCCGATATTTCCGGAGACAGTTTTTCCATGATGGAGCTTCCGGCGGGAAAGCAGGGGGCAGTTCTTTCTGACGGGATGGGTTCCGGAGAAGAGGCATACCGGGAGAGTGCCATGGTAGTAGACATGCTGGAGGAGCTTCTGGAGGCGGGATTTCCGGCACGAACGGCTCTGGAAATGATGAATACAGCGCTGGTGATCGGACGGGAGGAGATCCGCTTTTCTACCATTGACATCAGCATCTTTGATCTGTATGAAGGGACCGTGGACATTTTAAAGGCAGGGGCATCCACAACCTTCATCCGCCATCAAAATGGAGTGGAGCGGATCTGTTCCACGAATCTTCCTCTTGGTGTGATTCAGGATCTGGAAATTCAGAGTGTACATAAGCATTTGCAGAGCGGCGATTTTGTCATTATGATTACGGACGGCATCATGGATGCGCTTCCGGTAGGGGAGCAGGAATTTCTTCTGGATACCATCATCCGCGGAACAAGCCTGAATAACCCGAAGGAGATGGCGCACCACATTCTGGAGCAGGTACTGGAGTGGACCGGGGAAGAACCGATGGATGATATGACCGTGATGGTTGTTGGAATCTGGAGAATATAACTTGCTTTTTATGGAATTATTATATAAGATGAAGAAAAAGAGATACGGGAGAAGATGACGTGGCTGAAGAAAAAAAATGGGAAGGATTACAAAAAAAAGTGGAATCCTACCTAAGACGATGGAATATGATAGAGCGAGGGGAACATATAGTTGCAGGTATATCCGGAGGAGCTGATTCGGTATGCCTGCTTTTTGTACTTTTGAGACTGCAAAAGACAACGGGGATCCGGGTCACGGCGGTTCACGTCAATCATATGCTGCGGGGAGAGGCGGCGGATGCGGACGAATGTTTTGTAGAAGAACTATGCGCGCAGCAGAACGTTCCGTGCCGTGTGTTTCGGATCGATGTGGCGCAAGAGGCAAAAAAGCGGAAATGTTCCGAGGAGGAGGCGGGCCGGGAAGTCCGTCGGGAAGCTATGCGTAAGGTGATGCAGGAAGTGCATGGGGACAAAGTCGCGTTTGCCCACCATCAGGACGATAATGCGGAGACTATCATCATGAATCTCTGCAGGGGAAGTCAGGTAAAGGGAATGAGGGGGATTCTCCCGGTTTCCGGGAATTTGATCCACCCGCTTCTCTGTGTTGGAAAGGCGGAAATCGAGGCGGCACTGAAAGAACAGGAGATTCCATGGAGAATCGACGCGACCAATATGGAGAATGCTTACACAAGAAACCGGATTCGCAACAGAGTCATGAAAGAATTAAAAGAGATCAATCCGGGAACGGCAGAACATATTTCCAGAATGGCGGAAAAAATGTCTGAACTGTGGGAATATATGGAAGCGGAAACGGGAACATATATTAAAGGATGTGTGGAGGAAGCGGACGATGGAAAGCTCATCCGGAAAGAAGATCTGGAAAGAATTCCGAAGGTGTTTCGGGAGGAGGTTATCCGGACAGTGCTCTGCGAGGTGTGCGCAAGCGAAAAAAATCTGCGGGCAGTTCACGTGCAGGATGTCCATGGGCTTATGGAAAAACAGCCGGGAAGAAGCATATCGCTTCCTTACAGAGTCAAAGCGCTCCGGACATACGAAGGAGTGCTGATCCGGAAAAAAGAGACGATGAAAAAGCGGCCGAAGGAAAAACCGGAAATCGGGTTTAATATGCGGGTTTTTGACCGCCAGGAAGGCGAAAAGTGGCCAGATACCCCCTACACGAAATGGTTTGACTATGGTATAATAAAAGATAGACTTGTCATGCGGACGCGCCGGGAGGGTGACTATATTACGGTCACTGCAGATGGAAAACGTCAGACCTTAAAAAAATTTTTTATCAACCAGAAAATTCCGGCCGGAAGAAGAGATAAGATTTGGCTGATCGCAGACGGGAATGAGATAGTCTGGATTGTCGGGTACCGACAGAATAAAGCGTACCAGATTACGGAAAAAACAGTAAAAATAGCAGAAATAGAGATTTACGGAGGAGAAAAAAATGGCAGAGACAATTAAAGTATTGGTTCCGGAGGAGCAGGTAAATCAAAGAATCGAGGAACTTGGAAAGAAGATCAGTGAAGATTATGCGGGAAAACATGTACATCTGATCTGTGTCCTGAAGGGCGGGGTTTTCTTTATGTGCGAGCTTGCAAAGAGAATTACAGTTCCGGTTTCCATGGATTTTATGAGTGTCAGCAGCTATGGATCAGGCACAGAATCAAGTGGAGTAGTAAAGATCGTAAAGGATCTGGACGAACCGCTTGAGGGAAAAGATGTAATTATCGTTGAGGATATCATTGATTCCGGCCGCACACTGTTTCATCTGATGAAGATTTTAAATGAAAGAGGACCGAAGAGCATGCATATCTGTACTCTTCTGGATAAACCGGAGCGCCGCGTGAAAGATGTTCACGTTGACTATGTTGGCTTTAATATTCCGGATGAATTTGTAGTCGGTTATGGTCTTGACTATGACCAGAAGTATCGAAACCTTCCGTATATCGGAGTGGTCGAAGGAGTAGAATAGAAAGGAGAAAAAGGAAGATTGAATAATAAAAAGAACAGAGGCTTTGGCAGCGTGTCAGTATTGATCTTTATCATACTGATCTTCCTTGCTTTCTGGGTAACCAATCAGTCGCAGCAGAGAAGCAGGACAATGACGCTGGATGAATACCATGAGGCCGTCGAGGGAAATCAGGTGGAAAGTGCCGTCATCTATCAGGATCAGGCAGTCCCGACGGGTCAGGTTGAACTTTTGATGAAAGATTCCGGTGAATACCGATATGTCAATATTTCCAATGTCCAGAATGAAGAGGATTATCTCGAAGGGGAAGGGATCAGCTGTGAGCTGAGAGAAGTGCCGGGTGAAAATGTCTTCCTGACATCAATTCTTCCGACGATCATTATGGTAGGAGCAATTTTCCTGCTTTTTGCATTTATGCGCAGACAGAGTGGCGTAGGTGACGGAGGAGCAGGCGCCAAGGCGATGAACTTCGGAAAGAGCCGGGCCAGAATGAGCACGGATAAAGACAAAAAAGTTACATTCGAGGATGTGGCAGGACTCAAAGAGGAGAAAGAGGAACTGGAGGAAATCGTGGATTTCCTGAAAAATCCTCAGAAATATATCCAGGTAGGAGCAAGAATTCCGAAAGGTGTACTTCTGGAGGGGCCTCCGGGAACAGGTAAGACACTTCTTGCGAAGGCTGTAGCCGGAGAGGCGGACGTACCGTTCTTTACGATTTCTGGTTCTGACTTTGTAGAAATGTTTGTCGGAGTCGGAGCATCCAGAGTAAGAGATCTGTTTGAAGATGCCAAGAAACATGCGCCGTGTATCATTTTTATCGATGAGATCGACGCCGTTGCAAGACGCAGAGGAACCGGTATGGGCGGCGGACATGATGAAAGAGAGCAGACACTGAACCAGCTCCTTGTGGAGATGGACGGATTCGGAGTCAATGAGGGAATCATTGTCATGGCTGCGACAAACCGTGTGGATATTCTGGATCCTGCGATCCTGCGTCCGGGACGGTTTGACAGAAAGGTTCTCGTCGGTCGGCCTGATGTACAGGGAAGATTTGAGATTCTTGCCGTACACGCAAGAAAGAAGCCGCTTGGAGACGATGTAGACCTGAGACAGATTGCACAGACAACTGCCGGATTTACAGGAGCAGACCTTGAAAACCTGCTCAACGAAAGTGCGATTTACGCGGCAAAGCAGGCCCGTATGTACATTACACAGGAAGACATCCGCCGGGCATTTGTGAAAGTCGGAATCGGCGCGGAGAAGAAGAGCCGCGTAATTTCAGATAAGGAAAAGAGGATTACGGCCTACCATGAGTCAGGACACGCGATCCTGTTCCATCTTCTTCCGGATGTGGGTCCGGTCTATACAGTATCTATCATTCCGACAGGAAACGGTGCGGCAGGTTATACCATGCCACTTCCGGAAAAAGACGAGATGTTCAACACAAAGGGGAAAATGCTTCAGGACATCACGGTTTCTCTTGGAGGCCGTGTCGCAGAAGAAATCATCTTTGATGATATTACGACAGGAGCATCACAGGATATCAAGCAGGCTACAAGCCTTGCAAAAGCGATGGTGACCAAGTTCGGCATGTCAAAGGAGGTCGGATTGATCAATTATGACAATGACAGCGACGAAGTCTTCATTGGAAGGGATCTCGCTCACACAAGAGGTTATGGTGAAGCGGTTGCAGGGAAGATTGATGAGGAAGTGAAAAGAATTATTGACGAATGTTATGAAGAAGCAAAGACAATAATTAACGAGCATATGGACGTATTACACAAGTGTGCATCTCTCCTTCTGCAAAAAGAAAAGATTTCCAGAGAAGAGTTTGAAAGTTTATTTACAGAAAGCTCTCAGGAAGAACAGATGCAGCCAGAGTAGATACGCGAAGAAAGGGAGTATGTTTATGAATAAACAGGCATTATTTTGTGATGGGACGGGAGTATATGTCATCCCGCCGGAACCGGTAGAAAATCAGAAGATAATTTTAAGATTCCGAACGGCGAAAGATGATGTGCAGGAAGTAAAAGTGGTCACAAGAGAGGCCTGTTTTTCTATGGAAAAAGGGCAGTCAACAGAAGTTTTTGATTATTATAACACCCGGATTCAGATAGGAAACGAGCCTTTAAAATATCATTTTGAGATTCGTGGAAATGACGGAGAACTCGTGTACTTTAACCTTTACGGAGTAGTGGAAGAGCCGATGCGGACTTACGACTTTGTCCTGATCCCGAACTTCTCCACGCCGGAATGGGCCAAAGGAGCGGTAATGTATCAGATATATACGGATCGTTTCTGCAACGGAGATCCGGATAATGATGTTGTGACAGGGGAATACTATTATCTCGGGGCAAGATCTGAGAAAGTGGAAGACTGGAACCAGAAACCTGCCAAGACGATGGCGATCCGTGAGTTTTACGGCGGCGATCTGCAGGGAGTTCTGGATAAGCTTGACTATCTTCAGGATCTTGGAGTTGAGGTCATCTATTTTAACCCGCTTTTCGTTTCGCCGTCTAATCACAAATACGATATTCAGGACTATGATTATATTGATCCGCATTTCGGCAAGATCGTAAAAGACGGCGGAGAGATTCTGCCGGAAGGTTGTACAGACAACAGTCAGGCAACAAAATATCAGATCCGCAGCGCCGGAAAGGAAAATCTGGAGGCGAGCAACCAATTTTTTGCCCATGTAGTTGACGAGATCCACAAGAGAGGAATGAAAGTCATCCTCGATGGAGTTTTTAACCACTGCGGTTCTTTCAACAAATGGATGGACAGAGAGAAGATTTATCTGAAAGAAGGATCGTACGAACCGGGTGCATACATTTCTGCGGACAGTCCGTACCGGGACTTCTTCAAGTTTTACAATGAAGATCCGGGCGCATGGCCGGATAACGGCAACTATGACGGCTGGTGGGGGCATGAGACCCTGCCGAAGCTGAATTACGAAGAATCCATAAAACTGGAAAATTACATTCTCAGAATCGGGAAAAAATGGGTTTCCCCGCCGTATAATGTGGACGGATGGAGACTGGATGTGGCGGCCGATCTTGGAATGTCAAAGGAATACAACCACGATTTCTGGAAACGGTTCCGGATGGTAGTTAAAAGCGCCAATCCACAGGCAATTATTCTTGCAGAGCACTATGGTGATCCGAAAGAATGGCTCCAGGGAGATGAGTGGGATACCGTCATGAATTATGATGCATTTATGGAGCCGCTGACCTGGTTCTTGACCGGTATGGAAAAACACAGCGATTTAAGCCGGCCAGATCTGTGCGACAATGCAGATTACTTTATCAACTCCATTACGCATCATATGGCGGCCATGCCGACTCCGTCACTTCTGACGGCAATGAATGAACTGTCTAACCACGACCATTCCCGGTTCCTGACACGGACGAACCACATGGTGGGCCGTGTTGATCAGCTGGGACACGAGGCTGCAGAGATCTATACGAATCCTGCGATCATGAGAGAGGCTGTCGTGATGCAGATGACCTGGGTAGGAGCGCCGACTATTTATTACGGCGATGAGGCCGGAGTATGTGGATTTACAGACCCGGATAACCGGAGAACGTATCCGTGGGGAAATGAAGACAAAGAATTGATCGACTTCCATAAGGAGGTTATCGCCATCCACAAACGATACCGAGCATTCCGGACAGGATCCATCAAAATGCTCTCCTGGGAAGAGGGAATCCTTGCTTATGCACGATTCAACGACAGAAAACAGTTCGTCGTTATTGTGAACAACCGAAGCGAGGCGGCTACAGTCCGTGTGCCTGTATGGCCGGCAGAGATTCCGATGCAAGGATTTATGAGAAGACTGATTTATACATATGATGGGGGATATACAACAGAGTTTGAAGAGTATATCATAGAGAACGGTGAGATCATCCTTAATATGGGAAAACATTCCGCGATAATTTTAAAAAAGCGTGAATATTAGCCAAAAACTTGACAAACTGACGCAGATGTAGTAAAAGTTATAAAATAGTATAAGTGCGAACAATCGCAGGAAAGACCTACGAAAGGATAAAAAGACTATGATCCAGAAAGAGAGTGGAAACGGAAAGCTTCCGGAGAAGAGACCGGTACGCCGGCGGAAAAGACAGGCGGATACGTCCGGTCAGAAGAAGTCCGCTTCAGACTATAATTTGGATGAGGCACAGGAACGTAAGGCAACGAGAAAAAGAAAGTCGGAGGGAACCAGACGGAGGATTCCTGACAGGCTTACGGATGAAGAGAAGCAGGCAAGAAGATTAAGGAAGATCGGAAGGCGAAAAGAGAGAAAAGCAGAGCGCGCCGGCGCTGCCAGAGGGATGGTATTTTTTGCTCTCCAGCTTGCAGCATCGCTGGCGTTTTTGTGGCTCCTGTGCTGGATGGATATTCTGCTTATGGAATACCTTCTGGGGATCGCAGGAGTACTTCTGGTATTGCTTGGAATTACATTGATTTCGCAGCTGGCTGTGCGTGGAAAGGGTAAGATTGTCGGTAAGGTATTCAGCCTTTTGATGACAGTCGTTCTGGCTGTCGGATCCTTTTATGTTTATAGGACCGGCGGAGCGCTTCTTAGCATTGCCGGAGGAGGAACAGAAAGCCATCGGATGGTTGCGGTCGTACGTGAAGACGACAAAGCAGAAAAGTTAAGCGACGCGGAAGATTATGTATTCGGAATTCAGTATGCAACAGATGGAGAAAATACCGATAAGGCGCTTTCCAATATTAATAAGCAGCTGAAAAAGAGCATTGACACAGAAGTATTTGATAATATGGAAGAGATGGCTCAGGCTCTGATGGATGAAAAGATCGATATCATCGTCTATGATTCCAATTATCAGAATACGATGGAAAAAGCGACTGAGGACTTCGGTTCTAAGACAAGGGTAATTTACGAATATACAGTAGAAGAAACGCAGGATGTTTCTCTGGATGTTCCGGTTCAGTCAGAGCCGTTTACCGTCTACATCAGCGGTATCGATATCTATGGAAATGTAGAGGATTCCAGCCGAAGTGACGTTAATATCATCGCAACGGTCAATCCGACAACCCATCAGATTCTGCTTGTGACGACACCGCGAGACTACTATGTTGAGATTCCTGGAATCTCCGGCGGTATGAAAGATAAGCTTACTCACGCAGGAAATTACGGAGTGGACGTTTCCATTAATACACTGGAAGAACTGTATCAAGTATCGATTCCGTTCTATGCGAGACTGAACTTTACCTCCTTTATCAATATCATTGACATTCTGGGCGGTGTGGACGTAGAGTCTGAATATGCATTCACAACAGGTACCGACGCCGGAGCTGTCGTTGAGATCCAGGAGGGAACCAATCATCTGGACGGTCAGGAGGCACTCGCATTTGCAAGAGAGCGTCATGCACTTGTAGACGGAGACAATCAGCGTGGAAAGAATCAGGAAGCGCTGATTACCGCAATGATTAAAAAGATGGTATCTCCATCTATGATCGTAAAGGCGGCTGATATCCTCGATGAGGCAGCTGACAGTGTAGAGACAAACATGTCCATGAAACAGATCCGGGCGCTTATTAAGCAACAGCTCAGTGATCACTCTGACTGGCAGATTTACTCCATGGCGGCTGACGGTATCAGCAGTGAAGAGATGTGCTACTCCACCGGAAGCCAGTATCTGTATGTGACGATTCCAAATGAAGAAACGGTAACCGAGATTGCAGACATGATTAATAAAGTGGAGGCTGGAGAGGTTATCCAGGGATCTGAGACAGCTGATGGAACCTGATACCAAACTGTTTACGATTAAGATTAAAGATATAAAAGAAACGCAAGGGAAATTTCCCTTGCGTTTTTCTCTGAAATGTGGTATAAGTAATTATTGGCAGGGTAATAAAGGCTCTGTATGATATGGATGGATTCCCGAGTGGCCAAAGGGGGCAGACTGTAAATCTGTTAGCAACGCTTTCGGTGGTTCGAATCCACCTCCATCCACTTTGCCGCAGTGGCGGAACTGGCAGACGCACAGGACTTAAAATCCTGCGGGACTTATCCTCCCGTACCGGTTCGATTCCGGTCTGCGGCAGTAATGTAAGATGCTTCAAATCCTAGTAAAGGGAGGGTTTGGAGCATTTTTTTTATGTCAAAAAGTTGTACAAAGATGTGCATATGGTAAAAAAGCACTTTACTTTAGCGCGCTACCATGGTAAAATACTAAAAGTATTATGAGAGTATATTTGGAGGAGATAGAATGAAAAAGAAATTACTTGCTACAATGTTATGTGTGACCATGGTAATGGGATTGACTGCCTGCGGCGGGGGTGATGGAAAAGATAAAGATACAAAAGACAGTGTTGTGTATGCTGTGGAAGCTGGTTCCGCAGGAGAGGCAGTAGCGAAAGAAAAGGGATGGGAGATCAATTCAGTTGCATCACAGGCAGATGCGTTAATGGAAGTTCAGTCAGGGACATCCGGAGCGGCAATTATTGATCTTTTGATGGCCGGTGCCATGATTGGAGAAGGTACCAGCTATCCGGATCTTATCCACACAGATGAGTTGACAACGGAAGAATATGGTGTAGGCTGTCGTAAGGGATCTGATCTTGCATCTTACATTAATGCTGTATTTGCAGAGACTTATGCCGATGGAAGTATGATGGAAACGGCAGAAAAGTATGGTGTTCAGGAAGCGATTGTGGAGCAGAAAGAAGCGGAGTATGAAGCATCCGAAAAAGACAGCGACGTTGAAGCAATTCAGAAAAAAGGAACTTTGGTTGTCGGCATTACAGATTTTGAACCGATGGATTACAAAGATGAAAACGGTGACTGGATCGGTTTCGATGCAGATATGGCTAAGATTGTAGCAGACAAACTAGGAGTAGAAGTGCAGTTTGTTGAGATTGACTGGGACAACAAGATTATGGAACTTCAGTCCGGAAACATTGATGTGGTCTGGAATGGAATGACTTTGACGGATGAAGTTACTTCTTCGATGGCATGCACAAATGCATACTGTAACAATGCGCAGGTTGTAGTAGTGCCGAATGAAAAATAAGAAAAGAAAATTAAAAGAGACATTTGCAAGGCAGGAAATGAACTGATTTCCCGCCTTGTACAATGTTGAAATAGGAGACAGAACGATGTTTGGTACAGTAACGCTAGAATTGATGGGAGGTTTGTGGACAACTTTCCAGATTTTCATTTTTACATTAATCTTTTCACTTCCGATTGGACTCTTGTTGGGAATTGGAAGTGCCAGCCGATGGAAAGTGCTGCGGTATTTCATACAGGTACTTGTGTGGATTATCAGAGGGACACCGTTGATGTTGCAGCTGATTATCATTTTCTACGGTCCGGGGCTGTGGTTTGGGCACAATATCTGGAGTGGAAATGAGGCTGGGCGAATTACTGCGACAGTAGTGGCCTTTGCTATTAATTACTCTTGCTATTTTTCTGTAATCTTTCGGGGAGGAATCGAGAGCATCCCGGTGGGACAGAAAGAAGCGGGACAGGTGCTCGGCATGACAAAAAGCCAGATCTTTTTCAAAATCACATTGCTTCAGATGGTAAAACGGGTTGTTCCGCCAATGTCTAATGAAGTTATTACTTTGGTGAAGGATACCGCTCTTGCAAGAATCATCGCGGCTTATGAGCTGACATTTGCAGGGTATTCGTTTATGAAGTCTGCGGGAATCACATGGCCATTATTTTATACAGGTGTATTTTATCTTGCATTTGTAGGCATTCTTACGCTTCTGTTCAACTATATTGAGAAGCGGTTGGATTATTTTAAATAGGAGATACATACCCATGGCAATTTTGGAAGTAAAGAATATTGAAAAACATTTTGGGAGCACGAAGGTGTTGAAAGACGTCAGCTTTTCTCTGGAAAAGGGCAATGCACTAGCAATTATCGGTTCTTCCGGATCTGGTAAGACGACACTGCTCAGATGCCTGAATTTCCTTGAAACACCAGATCGGGGAACGATAGCTGTTACCGGGAAAACAATTTTTGATGCGGCACAGCCGGTTAAGATGAAGGATGAGGATCTCAGAAGAAACCGTCTGCATTTTGGAATGGTGTTTCAGGCGTTTCACCTGTTCCCGCAGTATACGGCGCTGGAAAATGTGATGCTGGCAGAACAACTTTTGGCACAGGAACGCTCGGATTATAAACAGAATAAAAAACAGATTCTGAAAGAGATTGAAATACACGGGAAGGAACTTCTGGAACAGATGGGACTTGCTGATCGTGCAGGACATTATCCACATCAGTTGTCAGGAGGACAGCAGCAGCGGGTGGCAATTGCAAGAGCGCTTGCGCTGAAGCCAGATATTCTCTGTTTTGATGAGCCGACATCGGCATTGGATCCGGAACTCACAGGAGAAGTGCTGAAAGTGATCAGAGGGCTTGCGGACCAGAAGACTACTATGATTATTGTGACGCATGAGATGGCATTTGCCAGAGATGTTGCAGATCAGATTATTTTTATGGACGACGGATATATCGTGGAGCAGGGAGATGCGAAACAGGTGATTGATCATCCGAAGGAGGAAAGGACGAAACAGTTCCTCTCCAGATATACGCAAGGATAAGAAAGATAACGAAGAAGAGACTGTTTGAAGCAGTCTCTTTTAGTTTTATTGAAAAAAATATGAAAAAAAGATAAAATAATGAATGGAAACTCCTTTTTGAATCGTATTAAAAGTGAAAGGAAATGAAATACGAAATAAATAGGAGGGCTTGATTATGAAAAAAATAGCAGTAGGAATTCTGGCGGCAGCCATCATAGCGACCACAACGATTACAGGAATGGCGGGTTACGGAAAAGGGCAGGGAAGTACAGAACGTGGAAATAACGTAGGATGTACATCTGATAAATTTGTACAACAGGAAAGTATGTTGACAGAAACCGTGCTCAGTCGATTGACGGCAAATAAAAGATATGTAGATGCGAATGACGATGGAGTCTGTGACAATTATGAAAGCGGAACCTGTAACGGAGGAGTCTGTGACGGAACCGGAGCAGGAACCCAGGGAAATAGATATGGTCAAAGTAATGGTAGAGGATGCCATGGAGGAAGAAACAGGTAATCGTGTATGCAAAGCGAACAAGAGGTAAACTGGGCAATTGAAAAGTATGCGGATATGATCAGGAGGATCTGCCTGATTCATCTGCAGAATAGTGCCGATACCGAGGACATATTTCAGACGGTGTTTCTGAAGTATGTCCTTCGTTCCGTGCCGTTTGAAAGTGAAGAGCATGAGAAAGCATGGCTAATCCGTGTGACGATTAATGCATGTAGAGATCTTCGCAGAAGTTTTTTCAAAAGCCGAACCGTTTTGCTGGACGATCTTATAGAGATGCCTGCGCCGATGCTTCAGAGTAACAGGGAAGTGTTGGAAGCAGTGCTTTCTCTTCCTAAGAAATATAAGGATGTCGTTTATCTGCATTATTATGAGGGATATACGGCGGCAGAGATCGGGGAGATACTGGGAAAAAATGTCAATACAATCTATACTTTGATGACACGTTCAAAAAAACTGTTGAAAGAAAAACTGGAAGGTGATGAGTATGGATAAGAAGATAAAAGAGGCTTTCGATCAGATTCATGCGGAAGAAGAATTAAAAAGTAGAACTAAGGTTTTTCTGGAGCAGTACAGAGAGAATGGTCAGAAAAAGCGAAGAAGAATGTGCATGGCCTGGATTCCTGCCGTAGCATGCATGATGCTGTTCCTGATAGCTGGCGGGTACTGGGTGTACTTTATTCCTACAGCGGAGATTGAGCTGGAGGTCAATCCTTCGATTGAAATAGGAGTCAATAGGTTTGATAAAGTGGTTTCTCTTGAAGGAAAAAATGAGGATGGGGAAAAGCTTTTGGAAGAGTTGAATATCCGATTCCTGAACTATGAGGATGCCTTAAACCGGATTATGGAGAATGACTGGATCGTGGAACTGGTAGGGCAAGATCAGATCGTTTCAGTGATTGTTGTGGGGGAAGAGGAGACTCAGTGCGAGACGATGTTAGCAGCTTTGGAGAATTTTGCATCGCATCATCAGAATGTGCATTGTGGTTCCGCAACATCAGAGGAAGCACATGAAGCGCATGAGGTGGGACTTGGATGTGCGAAATATAAAGCATATCTGGAATTAAAAGAACTAGATCCGGATATTACAACAGAAGAAGTGCAGGAAATGTCCATGCGGGAAATCCGTGACAGAATCAGTGAATTATCCGGAGAGGAAAGTTCATCAGAGGAGAACGTTGATTCCGGAAATGCTGGAAATACAGGTCAGGGGAAGCATCACAGGCATGGTCATGATGAATGAAAAAAGATAATCCGGCATCGGGCTTTTTAAGCGCCATATGCCGGATTTTTCAGGGCTATCTTCTAGTGTTCTGAAGAAGAAAGAGCCTCTTTTCCAAGTGCATCAGCCGTGACGATAGCTGCGTAAAGCTGATCAGGAGTTACGTCAGCAACCATATTGTGGATGGATTCACCTTCTACACAGGCATTTTCGGAAATAACATGAATTTCTTCATCTTTTGTTACACCAATTTCTTTCAGAGTGACTGGAAGTCCTACTTCCATACAGAAATCCTGAACTTCCTTGAATTCCTCTTTGGAGGCACGTTCCAAAATAAGCTGTACTAATGTGCCAAATGCTACACAGTTTCCGTGAGGGGCGCTATGTCCGCCAAGAGCTGTCAATCCATTATAAAATGAATGGGCAACAGCAAGGCCCCCATTGTCTGCACCTACTCCGGAAAGGTAGACATTTGCTTCAATTATGGCTTCCAGTGCCGGAGTAACGACATGGCATTCACAAGCTTTTTTTGCTGAAGCGCCATATTCTTTTAAAGTGTCATAGCAAAGACGACACAAAGCCATGGCAGATCGGGTTATTCCGCCAGATTCCAGACTTGGGGCGTCTGTGCGTTCGCAGGCGCGTGCCTCAAAATAGGTTCCCAAAGCATCTCCCATACCGGCGACAAGAAATTTTACCGGAGCATTGGCGATGATTTCGCTGTCTACAATGACAGCTTCCGGATTTTTGGGGTAGAAGAGATAGCTGTTGAAAGTCTGGTCATCATTATAAATGACAGAAAGACCGGTACAAGGAGCATCCGTTGCTACTACGGTTGGAATAATTACAACAGGAAGATTTTCATAGTATGCTGTTGCTTTTGCGGTATCTATTGCAGAACCGCCACCTACTCCGACTACTACATTTAGCTGGTTGTCCTTAACGATTTTTCGCATTTTTTCAATTTCGCCAACACTGGAAATACCACCAAAGGTCTCGTAATGACGAATGTCATCGGTACCTTCAAAGCTTTTCTCGATCTTGTCGTGAGTCATATTGTATCCGCTTCTGGAACAGATGAAAAGCCATTTGTTGCCGAGGCTTGTCATCTCTTTGTGAAATTGCAGAAGAGAATCCTTACCCTGAACATATTTTTGAGGAGCACGCATCATTCTTAGTCTAAGCATTAAAAAACCTCCTTTTGTATTTGTGCGCAAACATTGTTATTGATTTAACTAAGAGTATAGTACTTTTTCGGACAAAAACAAGATTAAAAATTCTGAAAAATGCGGGGAAATATTAAAAAAAGTTGTGCATATTGAAAGAGGAATATCAATGATATGATAAGAATGTAGAGATCTTTGCAGAAGTTTTTTTAAAAGCCGAACCGTTTCACTGGATGATCCTATAGAGATGCCTGTACTGATATTTCAGAGTGTGGTTGCGAAGGAACTAAAAGCTCTGGCTGAAAAAATTTATAATGTAGAAGAATGATAAAATGTCGTACGGGTTTCAATCCGTGCGGCATTTTTTATGGTCTGATTGGTAGAGGGGGTGAGATGGGTGTAGAAAACAAAGAAGGAAGTATCCTTTGGTTTAGTAATGATTTTTTACTTATGAATCAAATTGATGATATTTTGTCAAAATAGCAAAATGAGAAACGAAAATATGTTTAGTAAATATATTACTAAAAGACATAAAAGTTTTAGTAAAGATAACGCAAAAGTTTGAAAAATGTCAATAAATACAGGAAAAATAGAATAATAATTATAGTAATAGAGAAAATGAAATGCTATAATTTAACACAACAAAGAACGAAAGAAATAAAAAATTTAGTAAAAAAGGTGATGGGATGGTGACATTAAAAGAAGTGGCAGCAAAGGCAGGAGTATCCCCCGCCGCCGCATCTAGAGTTCTAAATCATGACAGAAATTTTTCGGTCTCGGAAGAGACCAGAAACAGAATTCAGGAAGCAGCAGAAGAACTCGGTTATAAAGTAAGGGCTGATCAGAACAAAGACATTGCGATATGTCTTCCGAAAGGGAAAATAGGAGTTTTCCTTTTGTATAGTGAAGTCTCGGAGATCGAAGACAGTTATTATCAGATTATTCGTCTGAATATTAAGAACGAGTTGGAAAAGAACGGACTGCGTGTAAAAGAAATTTTTCTTGAAACTCTTGAGAACGGGATTCAACATTTTTCCGAATTTCAAGGTGTGATTCTTGTAGGCCACCCGGGAGTATGGTTTCGGGCAAGTGAACTGAGAATTATGATGAAAGAGACTTCTGTGCCAATTGTCTGTGCTGATTTTGAATTGGAAGAAGGCGAACTGAAAGCGGATTATGTTATTAATGACTTTGACAGCATAGTCCGAAAAGCGCTGGACTGTTTCCGGTCAAATGGATATCGGGATATTGGATATATTGGAACGTATGGAATTGAAATTTATGGTTCTTTAAGAGCAGACAGAAGATATCTTGCTTTCAAAAAAATGTTGAAAGAAGAAAACAATTTTCGGGAAGAATTCGTCTGGCTTACAAATTATAGTCGTGTCAAAGATGGATATGAACTCGGGCAAAAGGTTCTAAAAGAAAAACGAAAAATGCCAAGAGCAATTTTTATTGAGAATGATAATCTGGCAATCGGATTCATGAGAGCCTTAAAGGAGCATAAAATAAGCGTACCAAATGAAGTTGCTTTAATCGGATGCAATGACCAGCAAGCGGCGGCTTTTGTATCTCCGCCGTTGACCAGTGTCAAAATTTATAACGATATTACCGGTGCGATGTCAGCAAGACTTTTGATGGAGAGAATGATGACAGGGAGAGAAGAAGGAGTGAAAATTATTGTCCCAAACAGATTGATGATCAGAGGAACTTGTAAAGAAAGTAGAAGTGTTTAGGAGGGAAAGGGATGGAGTTTAAATATAATCATCCGGATTGGAGCAATATTCATGTGCTGGGACGAGACCGGCTTCTGGTTCGGCCGTTTTACTGTGGGTATCGTTCAGTAGAAGCGGCGCGAAAGAGAAAAAAAGAAGAAAGCGGGAATTATACGCTTTTGAATGGACAGTGGAAATTTCAGGGTTTTTCTTCACCGTTTTTTGTCCCGGCAATGTGTACGTCCAGAGATTATGATGACACAGAATGGAGAGAAATGCCGGTGCCTGGACATTGGCAGTTAAATGGCTTTGGGAGTCCTTGTTATAACGATGCTTATGCGTTGTTTCCGATTATGGATGATCCGGCCATTCAAGTTGACAATTTAACAGGAGTATACAGGAAAGAGATTACGATCAGTAAAGAAGAAGAAAAGGAATACATTCTCAGATTTGACGGAGTGGAAAGTGCCTACCATGTCTGGATAAATGGGGAAATGGCAGGTTATAGTCAGGGATCCAGAAATACGTCAGAATTTGACGTTACACCATTTATTCAGAATGGGAAAAATCTCATCGCGGTGGAAGTATATCAGTTTTCGGATGGAAGCTATCTGGAAAATCAGGACATGTGGTGGTTTGGAGGAATTATCAGAGATGTGTCGTTGATTACCAGACCGAAGGTTCATGTATCGGATCTGAAGCTGCATTCTCTTTTTGATGAGTCTGATTATACAGGAAAGTTTCAGGCAGAAGTTGAAATAGAAAATCATGAAAATGAGGAAAAGGAACTGGAACTGACACTAACCTTGTTTGACGGGGAAGAGCGGATGTACCAGGAGAAAAAAGTAATCACCCTAAATCCAGGAAACAAGGCACTGCAGTTTGAAACGAAGATTGAGAAGGTGAAGCCGTGGTCAGCTGAGGAGCCATATCTTTATGATTTGGTGATTGAGCTGAAAGAGAATGAAGCAGTAACAGAAGTTTATGAAGAACGGATAGGATTTCGAACGATCTGCCTGAAAGAGGGTCTGTTTTATATCAATGGGTGTCCTCTGAAGCTAAAAGGAGTTAACCGACATGACTGGAATGAATATACCGGACGCTGCATCGAAAAAGAAGACATGCTGAAAGATTTGTATTTGATGAAGCGTTATCATGTCAACGCGATTCGAACATCGCATTATCCTCCGGTGCCGGAGTTTCTGGATCTGTGTGATGAACTAGGGTTTTACGTTATGGAAGAGGCAGATCTGGAATGTAACCAGATGGCTTATACAAAAAAGATGAATCGGATCAGCGATGACACTCTTTGGGAAGAAAGTTATATTGATCGGGCGGAGAGGATGGTCAGAAGGGATAAGAACCATCCGTCTATCGTGTTCTGGTCTCTTGGAAACGAATCCGGTTTTGGAACAGCCTTCGTTGCAGCAGGAAAATTTGTGAAAGAATATGATCCGACAAGGCTGATTCACTACGAAGAAGACAGAGATGCTTCGATAGCGGATGTATACAGTACCATGTATACAAGACATCGGTTCTTGCAGTGCCTACGGCAAGCAAATGCTCAGATGCTGCAAAAGAATTCGTGAAATTCTGTATGGAAGATGTGGATGCCAATGTAGAAGGATTCCAGAATTATGGTTTGTATCCGTCCTATCTCCCGGCTTTAGAGTCTGATGTATTCAAAGAAGGAGATGCATATTTCGGTGGACAGCAGATTTTCGATGTATTTACTGAAATCGGAAAGACAGTTCCTCAGGTAAATTACACACAGAATTTTGCGGAGGCAATCGAAATGTCTAAGAACTGTGTAGCAAAAATAATCCTTGATGGCGATGACGTGGAAAAAGTTCTGAATGATGAACAGAAAGAAATGGAAGCAAAATTTGCAAAATAAGTAAGTGAGAAATGTTGGGGAGGCTCCCTCCCCGACATTTCTTTGTAGGACGGAGGCACTGGTGTACAAGGCGAAAACGATAAAAAAAGAGATTTACCATATTATTATCCCGATGATTCTGGAGAATATTCTTCAGGTTTCGGCGAATCTGATTACCACAGCCATGGTAGGGCGGCTAATGGCAAATGATATCGCGGCACAAGGAATCTGTGTCAGAATCACGGATACTCTATGGGTGTTTTATAAAGGAGTGGCCATCGGCGCAACTGTTCTGATTGCGAGGGCATATGGAGCAGGAAAGAAAGCGGACTGCAGAAAGATTATGGAGCAGACGCTTTTGACGGAACTTGCTATTGTACTGATTTTTCAGCTCATCCTGTTCTTCAGGTCAGACCTGTTTCTTGGGTTTTTCTCGAAGGATCCGCAGATTTTAATGTTGGCGCAGAGGTATATGAAGATCATGGTATTCGGATTTTCCAGCTGTGTGATTATGACGTTGGCTACGGCAGCATTTCAGGGATATGGCGATACTAAGACGCCGATGATGGTAGCAGCTGCTATGAATCTTGTGAATATTGTATTAGGGTTTGGATTGATTTTCGGGATTGGACCGTTCAAAGGAATCGGTATCTGGGGAGCCGCATTGGCGCTGGTGATTGCCCAGACTTTTGGAGCCGGACTGGATCTGTTCCTGTTATATAATAAAAAGAGGGGCCTGTTTTCCGGTACGACGCCACAGCCACGGTTTTTCCGGATTGATAAAACCTGTGTTTATGAGGTTTATACTACGGGGATTCCGGCGGCCCTTGAGAGTATGTTCTGGCAGTTTTCTGCCATTATTCTCAGCAAAATTATTCTTTCTTACGGATCCTCTGCGTTTGCGGCCTATCAGCTTGGAATTCAGGCGGAGACAGTTACAGAGATGCCGGCGATTGGATTTAGTACGGCATCCACGACGCTGGCGGCAAGAGCCATTGGAAAAAAGGATGAGGAGCTGAGAAAAATTTATTTTAAGGAGCTGATTCGGGTAGCGTTAGCGATTAGTATTGTGACATCGGCGCTTCTGATTTTGTTCCCGGGAGTCTTTATGCGGCTGATGACGGATAAAGAGGCGCTTCGGAGGATTGGAATTCAATATGTATTTGTAATGGGATTTATTCAGATTCCACAAAATCTTTCCAGAATTTATAACGGAACGATTCGAGCAATGGGACATAAAAATACACCAATGCTTGTTGCTGGATTTGGAATCTGGATTGTGAGAATTCCACTCTGTCTGGCAGCGGCATTTCTGCTGAAGCTGCCAATCACAGCAATCTGGCTTGTCATTGCTGCAGATCAGCTTTCCAGATTCTGTCTGAGTGTATATCTGTACAGAAAGTATGGAAAGGAGGGAGAACATGCCAAGGGATATGGAGGAATCGATTCATAGATTCCTGGAGAAATACAGAGATGAAATTGTAGAAAACGTATGCCGTCTTGTGCGGATTCCAAGTATCGAAAGCGAGAAAGAAGAAATTTATCCATATGGGAAGGAATGTGCCAAAGCACTGGATTTTTGTGCGGATCTTGCAAAAGAGAAAGGGCTTGTTAGTGAAAATTATCAGTATTATGGATTGGAAATACGGCCGTGGGAAAAGGCGGAAGGGAAACGTCTTTTGCTAGCCGGGCATGTAGATGTGGTGGTTCCATCGAACGAAGATCTTTATCCGTCTTTTGGTGGGACTGTGGATCGAGGATATATTATCGGCAGAGGTGCTGTAGATGATAAGGGTCCTCTTCTGGCTTTGTTTTATGCACTTGTATTTTTGAAAGAAGAGGGGATCCATCCGAATTGTGATGTACGTCTTTTTGCGGGAGCTCATGAAGAGACGGATATGAAAGATATCGAATATTATCTGGAAAAAGCGGGACAGCCGGATTTTGGGATTGCTGCAGACGATGATTTTCCGATTACGAATGGTGAAAAAAGCGTGCTTTGGTTTCGATTGAAATCGGATAGGCCTTGTCTGGAAATTTGGAAGAGAATTTCGGAAGATCCAACAGGAAATGAATTGGGGATCGAAAGTGTTGGTGGTCAGTATGGAAATTCCCGTTGTAAAATCAGAAAACAGGAAGATACCTGGGCGGAAATAGATATTAGATTTCCGATGACGATGACGATTGGAGAAGCCAAAGAAAAGATTTATGAATTTGCTGACCGATACGGACTGCAAGTAGAATTTATTAAAGAGGATGAGGGGTATTATATTTCCGAAAACGAAGGAATTCCCAAGCTTCTGATACAACTGCATCATGAAATAGAACAATCTGAAGATTCGGCTTATATTATGGAAGGATGCACTTATGCAAGAAAATTCCGGTTGGGATGTGGGTTTGGGGCTGGCAGGCAAAATGAAAGAAAGCCGTTCCCAAAAGGGCACGGCCAAGCACATGGAGCGGATGAAGCGCAAAATATCGATGCGCTGATGCGAGCTGTAAGGCTCTATATTCTGGCAATTCTCGCCATTGATGACTACTGGATAACACATTCATAAATAATAGTAAAACCCTTCGTTTTCAGGCAGGAGCAACAATTATGAATGAATCAATTGCCCTGCCTGAAAGCCCATAAGGACAAGTTCCAACATTTTTGGGTCATAGTCCCTGTATTTCAGAAAATAGTAAAGTGTATCCAGAAAGTTCAGCAATGCTTTCTTGGACGTTTCGTCCAGAATTACTGATTTCTGATCCTGCATCAAAAAGGAGGCAATTCTTGTAAAAGCAAATTTTTCGTTGAGGAAGGCCCAGAATTCTTCTTCTCCTTCCGTCTTTAAAACCTGAAGAGGCTTCCTTCGAAGGAGCCAGTATGTTTCGTAGGCGAGAGACTTTCTTTCGCCGATCTGTCTGATGTGGTGGAATTCTTTCATACGTGATATGTCAGTGAAATAATCCATCACTGCATGCGTCAGAATCATTTCGTCGATCCGTACGTCAGAAGAGATCCCAAGACTTTCCAGAAATGCAGTATACTCCTTGTAAAGAGTAGCGTAACGGTTTTTGATGACCTGTTCGGAAAACTCGGCTACAATATCTTCGTACTGAGTATAAATGGTCTCGATATCATTCATGATGTTCTTCTCCTTCCAGTTTGATCACATCAAAATATAGTTTTGATTTTACAAAGTCACAATATGAATTGTGTTCGATGTTTTCGATAGTACTATGCTGAACTCGCGATAAACTTCCGAGAAGATGTTTTCTGATTTTTCCTCCCTGAATTTGTTCCAGCATACGATCGGCAGATCTGCTGATCTCTTCCGGAATGCCGGGCAATGGTTTGTGATTCATAGTATCGCCTCCTATTCTTTCAGAATGCTGTCAATAGCATCCTGGATAGTCTGTATTGAACTGAGGTCAATGTCCTTGCGTGGTTCTCCAGGCTTTTCATAGTCGAGCCTCGGATTGACAGTGGTCTGTTTTGGCTTGAAATTTTCACTGGACACATCGCAAAGTCGTTTGAAGAAGGAAGCCATTTCATCTCCCATCCCGGACAGGCGGTTGAGTAGCTCGGAAAATTCAGTTAGCATCGGATCGCTTTTCTTGTACGGATAAAGAATATGATGATCGATTTCCCCCCATCCTTCCTCGAAAAGGGTACGGATCTGCACCTCCATATATACGCCTTGATACTTTAAAATATAGTGGACAGAGCGATAATGTTTCCGATCGAAAATATTTTCGCTGGAAATCCATTCGGAATAAATGTCGCTGAAATCACCAAGCCGCATATGAACTTTCGGGGGCTCGGCCATATACCGGTCTTTGTCTGGATGATAGTCAGCAATGCAATTGTGTATATAAAGATCCGGATCGTTTTCAAAATGACGGATCAGATATTTGTGGAAGATCACCCAGTCTTCCCGATATAAAATTAATCCTCGAAAACCGATAGTATCGGTCACAAATTTCATATAATTGTCTTTTGTAAGTGTCCGGTATTTCAGATAATTTTCGCACCGTTTTCGAATGATTTTCTCTACGAGATGCCATGGCGATTTGACACGCGTGCGGTAGGAATGAAGTCCCGTTCTCTGATCCTTATTTTTAATAAATTCCTGTAGAAATTCGTCCCGGATACGCTGAAGCTCAGGAAGACGTTTGGCATAATCTTTTGCGATATAGCAGAGATCGTCCCAATCAAGTCCTGCCTCGCGAAACTCATCTTCACTGATCGAAAAACGTTCCAGAAACTCTTTTTTTAACATAAGATCATATCCTTTGATTCCGTTCAATTCCCTGCTGAAAGGGTACTTCCATATCATAACATTTTCGGACCGGATTATCAACGCCCCAAGCGGGAATCAAGGACTGGATGTTGAAAACGGGAGTAATCATTACTGAATATGTAATGAATCTTTAAGAAAAAGTTTAAGAATCTTTGGACTGTTCTGGTGTAATATAGAGAGGAGGGAAGTTATAAATGGCGGTGTAGTAGATGAAAAGAAGAAAAAAGATACATAAGATAAAGACGAGAAAGTTCTGGTCTTCGATGATAGCACTTATTGTGGTTGTTGGTGCAATGTATGTGCTGATGCTGCCGCAAGGGGCCGCGCGGTTTGCGATTCTAAGATCAGGGCATCCGATTGCAGCATTGACGTCATCAATTACGACAGAAGGGTATCCCCATGAGTTGGAAGATGGACAGATCGGCTATGTGCTTGCCGATGCACCGTATGATAGGGGGCGGGGAGGAGTTCTGGATACCTGGATGGTGTACCGATACGGAATGATTTATGTGGGAGAGTGTGACTGGCGATAAAACAATTGAATATAAAATAGAAAAAATTAAAAAAAGTTAAAAAAAGTGTTGACAAATCGACAAGGAACTCATATAATAGTCCATGTGCTAAGCGCACAAGACAAATGCCCAGATAGCTCAGTTGGTAGAGCAGAGGACTGAAAATCCTCGTGTCGCTGGTTCGATTCCGGCTTTGGGCATATGCGGGTGTAGTTCAATGGTAGAACACCAGCCTTCCAAGCTGGATACGTGGGTTCGATTCCCATCACCCGCTTTTTTTTGTTGCTTAAAAAGGCTGCCGCATCATCAAACAAAGATGATGCGGCAGCCTTTCCTTTTTCGTGAAAATTTTATTTTGTCAGTACTTCGGCGCCGTCTTCTGTAATCAGTACCATGTATTCGATCTGAGAGGAGAGTCCGTCATCTTCCGTATAGACGGTCCAGCCGTTGTCTTCATCGATGAAGAAATCCGGGCTTCCCTCATTGATCATCGGTTCGATGGTAAACATCATACCAGGAACGAGAAGCATTTCACTTCCCTTTGGTGTGACATAGCTTACCCAAGGTTCTTCGTGGAATTCCAGGCCGATGCCGTGGCCTCCGATGTCTTCTACAACGGAATAACCATTCGCTTTTGCGTGGCTGTTTATAGCGTCTGCAATATCACCAAGATGATTCCAAGGTTTTGCCTCTTTCAATCCAAGTTCTACACATTCTTCGGTGACGCGTACGAGACGTTTGGCGCGCTCACTGACTTCCCCGATGCAGAACATTCTGGAGGCGTCGGAAAAATATCCGTCCAGAATGGTAGAGACATCCACATTGACGATATCGCCATCCTGCAAGATGATAGATTCGTCCGGAATACCGTGGCAGATCTCATTGTTGATGGAAGTGCAGACACTCTTTGGGAATCCCTGGTAATCAAGAGGGGCCGGGATGCCGCCATGCTCTGTTGTGAAGTCATAAACGAGTTTATCGATCTCGGCTGTGCTCATGCCGGCATGGATGTGAGCGGCTACATGATCCAGGACTGCCGTGTTCAGTTTGGCACTGATCCGGATTTTTTCGATCTGTTCCGGAGTCTTGATCATGGAGTGATCGGGCACGATCTCGCCCTTTTCTGCGTGGAGAGCGATTTTCTCATCCATCGCCATATGACACTTCTTGTATTTTTTGCCGCTTCCGCACCAGCAAGGTTCATTTCGTTCCATATTTTCTATCTCCTTTGTCTTTCTAATTTGTGAAATCTCTCAAAAATCAGAGGATGTATAAGTCTCTCTTTTCCTATTATATCGCATTTCGCAGTTGTTAGCACCCATAAAATAAGATATAATAAAAACATATGGGGACTATTTGACCATGTCCTTTTTCGAGTCCGGGCGCATGGCGGAATAGTCACAACATATGAAAGGAAAGGACGTGAGCATATGCTGAGAATCGGGATGCTGACAAGCGGTGGTGACTGCCAGGCACTCAATGCCGCAATGAGGGGTGTGGCAAAAGGGATTTTTGCCAAAGTAAAAGATGTGGAAATTTATGGATTCAGAGATGGATATAAAGGCCTGATTTACTCTACCTTTGATATGATGAGCGAAAGAGATTTTTCGGGTATTCTGACAAGAGGAGGTACAATCCTTGGGACATCCAGACAGCCGTTCAAGCAGATGAGAGTGATCGGCGAGGATGGTGTGGACAAAGTGGAAGCGATGAAGCATACTTATCACAAGCTGAATCTTGACTGCCTTGTCATACTTGGTGGAAATGGTACCCATAAGACTGCCAATCTGTTAAGAGAAGAAGGTTTAAATGTGATTACGCTGCCGAAGACAATCGATAATGATCTCTGGGGCACGGATATGACATTCGGTTTCCAGAGTGCGGTTGATATCGCGACAGATACGATCGATAGGATTCATACGACAGCGACATCCCACAGCCGTGTATTTATTATAGAGGTAATGGGACATAAAGTAGGATGGGTGACGCTGCATGCGGGTATTGCAGGCGGGGCGGATATTATTCTGCTTCCGGAGATTCCGTATGATCTGAATGTGATCGCAGAATATATCAAAAAGCGTTCGGCAGCAGGAAAGCGGTTTACGATCATTGCCGTTGCGGAAGGAGCGATTTCTAAAGAAGAGGCGGAACTTCCAAAGAAAAAATTAAAAGAGCTTCAGGAGAAGAAGAAAGCAAAATATCCGTCTGTTGCTTACGAGCTTGCGGAGAAGATTGAGAGCAAGTGCGATAAGGAAGTTCGTATCACAGTTCCGGGACATACACAAAGAGGAGGTTCTCCGTGTCCGTATGACAGAGTGCTTGCTACAAGACTCGGCGCGGCTGCGGCAGAGATGATTCTGCGGCATGAGTACGGCTATATGGTTGCCATCAAAGAGGGTGAGACGTGTAAAGTTCCGCTCAAAGAGGTTGCCGGAAAGCTCAAAACAGTAGATCCGAAGGCAAAGATTATCAACGAAGCACGTACAATCGGTATCAGTTTCGGTGACAAATAGACAGAAAAAGAATCAGGAAAAATCAGACAAGGAGAATGAATTATGTCTTATACTGCCTTATACAGAAAGTTCCGACCAGCAGAGTTTGAAGACGTAAAGGGGCAGGATCATATTGTAACTACATTGAAAAACCAGATCAAGGCAGGAAGGATCGGGCATGCCTATTTGTTTTGCGGGACAAGAGGGACGGGAAAGACGACGGTGGCAAAGATCTTTGCAAGAGCGGTCAACTGTGAGCATCCAGTAGACGGAAGCCCGTGCGGAGAGTGTGAGATGTGCCGGAATATCGCGGCAGGGACGTATATGAACGTGGTGGAGATCGATGCGGCATCCAACAATGGTGTAGACAATATCCGGAGTATTCGGGAGGAAGTCGAGTACCGGCCGGCCCAGGGTAGGTACAAAGTTTACATCATCGACGAGGTCCATATGCTTTCCATCGGAGCGTTTAACGCACTTTTGAAAACGTTGGAGGAACCACCGGAATATGTGATCTTTATTCTTGCAACGACCGAGGTTCACAAGATTCCGATCACCATCCTGTCACGGTGCCAGAGATATGATTTCAGAAGAATTACGATTGATACGATTGCAGCACGTCTGAATGAACTGATGAAAAAAGAAGAAGTGGAAGTAGAGGAGCGGGCTATCCGTTACATTGCGAAAGCGGCGGACGGCTCTATGAGAGATGCACTGAGTCTTCTGGACCAGTGCATTGCCTTTCATATCGGAGAGAAGTTGACCTATGATAAAGTGCTTGGTGTTCTGGGAGCGGTGGACACGGATGTGTACAGCGCGTTGCTTCGCAGAATGATTGACCGGGATGTCAAAGGCGTGCTTCAGACGGTAAACGACCTTGTAATGGAAGGAAAGGAGCTCGCACAGCTTACTACAGATTTCACATGGTATTTAAGGAACTTGCTATTGGCAAAAAGTTCTGATAATATGGAGGATGTGCTTGACGTTTCGACAGAAAATCTGGCACAGTTAAAAGAAGAAGCACAGATGATAGAAAATGACGTTTTGATGCGTTATATCAGGATTTTTTCAGATCTGAGCAATCAGCTGAAGTATGCCACACAGAAGAGAGTCCTTCTGGAAGTGGCGTTGATCCGGATCTGCGTACCGCAGATGGAGTCGCGCCAGGATACCCTTCTGGAGCGTATTCGTGCGTTGGAGGAAAAGGTGGAGAAGGGTCTCGTAGTACAGGCACCTCCGCAGGGATACCGGGCGGCGGATGCGTCGGCACGGGAAATGACGGGTGAGATGGCGGTGCAGCCGCGGGAGATCCCAAAGGCGCTTCCAGAGGATGTAAAGGAAGTGGTGAAGAACTTCCGGATGATTGCAAATGATGCATCTGGAATGCTTAAAGTTTATCTCAGACAGGCAAGGCTCAGTGTTGGAAATGCGGGTCAACTTCAGATTATCCTTCCGGATGATCTGGCAGCAGGTGTTGTCGGAACTGAAGACCACAAGAAGGAGATTCAGGATCTGATTGCAGAAAGAACCGGAAAGAGAGTCGAGATTGAGGTCGGGAAGGTCGAACCGGGCCGCAGATTTGAGGACAGCTTTATAGATCTGGAACAGCTGATCCATATGGATATCACAGTGGAAGATTAGGAGGAAGACGATATGGCAAAACGTGGAGGTTTTCCTGGCGGAGGAATGCCGGGAAACATGGCGAATCTGATGAAACAGGCGCAGAAGATGCAGCGCCAGATGGAGGAGCAGGCGAAGGAACTGGAGACAAAAGAGTTCTCTGCCACGGCAGGAGGCGGAGCAGTCAAGGTAACTGTATCCGGTAAAAGAGAAGTTTTAAATGTAGAACTTCAGGAAGAAGTAGTGGATCCGGAGGATATTGAGATGCTTCAGGATCTGATTGTGGCTGCGGTAAACGAAGCGCTGCGTCAGGTGGATGAAGCTAATTCGGCCGTAATGAGCAAACTTACGGGAGGACTTGGCGGAGGAATGCCAGGATTATTTTAGTCCGGGAGTGAGAAAAGAATGGAGTACTTTAGTAACCAGATCAGCCGCCTGATCGAGGAGCTTTCCAGACTTCCGGGCATCGGACCGAAATCGGCACAGAGGCTTGCGTTTCATCTGATCCATATGCCGAAAGAGCAGGTGGAAAAGCTGGCTGAGACGATGGTCAGCGCGAGGAACCATATCCGGTACTGTAAGGAGTGCTGTACGTTGACGGATGACGAGCTCTGCCCAATCTGTAAAAATGAGCAGAGAGACCATGGGACGATCATGGTGGTAGAGACGCCAAGAGACCTGGCTGCCTACGAAAAGACAGGAAAGTACAATGGAGTATATCACGTGCTTCATGGGGCGATTTCACCGATGCTTGGAATAGGGCCGGGAGATATCCGCCTCAAGGAATTGATGGTCCGGCTGGAGGGAGACGTCAATGAGGTCATTGTTGCAACAAACTCTACGCTGGAGGGCGAGACTACAGCCATGTATATCAGCAAGCTGATTAAGCCGACGGGAATCAAAGTGAGCAGAATTGCGAGCGGAGTTCCGGTTGGAGGAGATTTGGAGTATATCGATGAAGTGACGCTTCTTCGCGCCCTGGAAGGACGTACGGAGCTTTAAGAAAAAGGGATTGCAAAAGCCTCTGACTTCTGTAGATCCCTTTCCTTTTGCGGCGAGAAAAGCCGGTTCGGATTTTCTTGCAGAAGGAAGGCTGCGCCACCTTGTCAGATGGGAGGAAGAGGATGAAGAAAAAGAAGATCACATCGACAGACATCGCAAAGGCGGCGGGCGTATCCCAGTCCACGGTATCCATGATTCTAAATAAGAAATATAATGTTTCCTTTTCGAAGGAAACGGTGGAGAAGGTGGAGCGGACAGCAGCGGAACTTGGCTATCAGCCGCCGAAACGAAAGATCAGAAAAGAGAGCAGAAAGGAAAAGCTGCTTGTTGTATTCTGCTCAAATCTGACAAATCCTTATTACGTCATGCTACTACAGGGAATCGAGACAAGAGCCAAGGAAGCGGGATTCGGGCTTTTTATCTGTAATACACAGAGAAGTCTCAAGATGGAGGAGCGGTATCTACGTATGATGCCGGAACTCTCGCCTTTGGGAATTATTTATACCTGCAATCCAAGCAGATGTTATATGGACATGATTGAGGATCTGGCAAGAAAGATTCCGATTGTCGTGGTGAACAATCAGAATGAGCAGATGAGCGTGGATGCGGTGGAGCTTGACAATTCCAAACTTGGACGTTTGATGGCGCGCCATCTTTTGGAACTTGGCCATCGGGATGTGGCGTATATTGCGCCGCCGCTCACAATCCGGCAGAAACAACGATCAAAGCGGGTGGAAGGATTCTTAAAAGAGTTTGACAAGCAGGGGATCAAAGACCACGTCATCATCAAAGCGGCGGATGAGGCCTGCGATATGAATGTGGCGAACATCGATTCGGAATACAAGATCGGCTATGATCTGACCAAAGAACTCCTTGCGGAGCGGCGGGAGGTCACGGCCATTGTGGGGCTGAATGACATGATTGCGTTTGGAATTCTGGATGCGCTTCAGGAAGAAAAATACAAGGTTCCGGGAGATATTTCGGTGATGGGATGTGACAATACGTTGTTTGCGCGGATGCATAAAGTGTCTCTGACGACGGTGGAGCATTTCGTTGTATTTAAAGGAAGAGATGCCTGCGATATCATTATGAAGAAAATTGATGCCAGAACGATGAAGTATTCTGGAATCGAGCCGGTGAGTACGTATCATGTGGAGTATGAACCAAAGCTTATCGTAAGGGGTACAACTTCCTACCCGAAAAAATAAAATTAACGAATTCTGAGAAAATATTAATAATAAAAATAAGGCAGGATTCGACGTGATGGTTATAAAAGGGACGAGAAAATGCCCATTTGAATGAACCAATCATAAAATTTCACAAGAAAGCAACATAAAAACAGAAGGATAGAATTAATAAAATCAATTTTATTAATTCACAAAATTATTAATAAAAAACCAGCGGTATTGACCACCTTATTTCGAGGTTTTATAATGGAAACAAATGAATAACCAGGACCTAAAATAAGGAGGAGCACAGAACATGAGATTTTTTATTGACACAGCAAACGTGGAAGAGATCAGAAAAGCAAATGATATGGGAGTGATCTGCGGAGTGACGACCAATCCGTCTTTGATTGCAAAGGAAGGCCGTGATTTTAACGAAGTCATCAAAGAGATCGCATCTATCGTAGACGGACCAATCAGCGGAGAGGTAAAAGCAACTACGACAGACGCCGAAGGCATGATCAAAGAAGGCCGTGAGATTGCAAAGATCCATCCGAATATGGTAGTGAAAATCCCGATGACATCAGAAGGATTAAAGGCAGTAAAAGTACTCTCAGCAGAGGGGATAAAGACAAATGTGACACTGATCTTTACAGCAAACCAGGCGCTTCTTGCAGCAAGAGCAGGCGCAACCTATGTATCTCCGTTCCTCGGACGTCTGGATGACATCTCTGTGATGGGATCAGAGCTGGTCGAAGAGATCGTGGAAATG
Organism: uncultured Sellimonas sp.; assembly: GCA_963559135.1. GTDB lineage: Bacteria > Bacillota > Clostridia > Lachnospirales > Lachnospiraceae > Sellimonas. The sequence goes on along the minus strand of CAUWJP010000012.1, from coordinate 8,580 downwards.
TTTGCTGTTTCCGGAATTGAAACACAGGTTATCGCAGCAAGTATCAGAAATCCAATCCATGTGACAGAATGTGCACTTGCAGGAGCAGACATCGCGACAGTACCGTATAAAGTAATCGAACAGATGACACATCATCCGCTGACAGATGCAGGAATCGCAAAATTCCAGGCTGATTATAAGGCGGTATTCGGAGAATAATTCTCCGGAGGAAAGAAGACAGGAGGCATTGTCATGGACAATTTAGAATTACAGAAAACTGCCAATGAAGTCCGTAAAGGCATTATCACTGCGGTTTATAATGCAAAATCCGGACATCCGGGCGGATCTTTATCTGCGGCAGATATTTATACATATCTTTATTTTGAAGAGATGAACGTCGATCCTGAGAATCCGAAGAAGGCGGACAGAGACCGTCTCGTGGTTTCTAAAGGACATACATCACCGGGATACTATTCCGCTCTTGCACACAGAGGATTTTTCCCGGTAAAAGATCTGGAAACATTCCGCCATGTGGGTTCCTACTTGCAGGGACATCCGGATATGAAACATATTCCAGGTGTGGACATGTCAAGCGGATCACTCGGACAGGGAATCTCCGCGGCAGTTGGAATGGCAGTTTCCGCGAAATTATCCGGAGATGACTATCGTGTATACACACTGGTTGGAGATGGTGAGATTCAGGAAGGACAGGTTTGGGAGGCATCTATGCTTGCAGGCCACAGAAAGCTTGATAATCTCGTTGTAATTGTAGACAATAACAATCTTCAGATCGATGGAACCATTGAGGAAGTCAACTCTCCATATCCGATCGATAAGAAATTTGAAGCGTTTAATTTCCATGTCATCAATGTGGACGGGCATGATTTCGATGCGTTAAGAGCAGCATTCAAAGAAGCAAGAGAGACAAAAGGCATGCCGACAGCAATTATTGCAAAGACAGTCAAAGGAAAAGGAGTTTCCTACATGGAGAATCAGGTATCCTGGCATGGAACCGCTCCGAATGAGGAACAGTACAAAGTCGCAATGGAAGAATTAGAGAAAGCAGGTGAAGCATTATGTCAGAAGTAAAAAAAATCGCAACACGAGAAAGCTACGGTAATGCTTTGGTAGAACTGGGAAAAGAGCATGACGACGTGATCGTACTGGATGCGGACCTTGCTGGTGCGACAAAAACAGGAACTTTTAAAAAGGCATTTCCGGAGCGTCACATTGACTGTGGGATCGCAGAGGGAAATATGATGGGAGTTGCAGCAGGTATTGCGGCAACAGGAAAAGTTCCGTTTGCAAGTTCCTTTGCAATGTTTGCGGCAGGACGTGCGTTTGAACAGGTGAGAAACTCGATCGGATATCCGAAGCTCAATGTGAAAATCGGTGCTACACATGCAGGTATCTCCGTAGGAGAAGACGGTGCAACTCATCAGTGCAACGAGGATATCGCTCTGATGAGAACGATTCCGGGAATGACTGTGATCGTGCCTTCTGATGATGTGGAAGCAAAGGCGGCTGTAAAAGCAGCATATGAGCATGAAGGACCGGTTTATCTGCGTTTTGGACGTCTGGCAGTGCCGGTAATCAATGATAATCCGGACTATAAATTTGAGCTTGGAAAAGCCATTACTTTGCGTGAAGGAAGCGACGTGGCAATCATTGCAGCAGGACTTGAAGTGAATGAGGCTCTGGTGGCAGCAGAAAAGCTTGCGGAAGATGGAATCCAGGCGGAAGTCATCAATATGCACACGATCAAGCCACTGGATAAGGAAGCAGTTTTAAAAGCGGCTGAAAAGACCGGAAAGATCGTGACAGTAGAAGAACATTCTGTTATTGGTGGACTTGGAAGCGCTGTCTGTGACGTGGTAGCTGAGACAGCATGTGCTAAAGTTATGAAGATTGGCGTCAACGACGTCTTCGGAGAATCCGGACCGGCAGTAGAACTGATCAAAAAATACGAACTGGATGGCGAAAGCATCTATAAGAAAGTAAAAGCGTTCGTAGAGAAATAGAGAAAATAAAATAGCTCTCCCGCATTTGTGGGAGAGCTATTTTTGATGTCGTTTCCACAGAATTTATGCGAACCAGTAGCCGCTGTAGTCGTATTTGAAAACACGGTACCACCAGGTTGCACCGGCACCGGTTAACGTCTGGATCAGATTGTGGTCCTTATCGAATTCGCTCGCCTCGAAGGCACTTCCGCTGTCTGTCAGAAGATTGTCCCCAAGCTGCTGTACGGAGCTGACATAGCCGGAGTAAGTGACAGGGACGCTGTCCACCAGCGTAAAGGTTCTGGCATTTTCATCGACAAGATATTTATAATAAAAAGACTCATCTCCTTCGGCTCCGGAATAAGTACCATCGTAGTTTTCGTCGCTGTCATAGTCGTAGTCACGAGTGCTGATCGTAGCATTGTTGTTATTGTACATTGTCAGATAGTACTGGCCGTCAGATAACTCGTCGGAAGTCTCGTAAGTTACACAGTGTTGTCCTGCCTGAAGCGTAAAGTCTCCAATCTGCTTAAGAAGCAGATTTTCGTATCCGGTACCATCCCAGAACTCGTCTGAGCTGATGAGGTACTCTACGGAAGGATCGCTGTAAATATCATTGATCTTGATGATACTGGATGTCTCCCTGGAACTGAGAATCAGGGAATCTTCTCCCACGAGGCAGAGAGAGTTGATATGCATCCAGTCAAAGTCTTCTTCGTCGTTTTCGAGAGAATTGAAATAATCAGCAAACAGATCAGCAAGATCGATCAGTTCTGTGACCTCGCCGCTTTCCCGGTCGATGCTGATAATCCGGTCTTCCTCTGTGTTGGAAGTCGTATCTGTGGCCAGAACAAGGAAATCATTGTCACTGCCAAAAATATAATCGTGGTGCAGATTGTAATCTCCTGTATCGTAAAGTGCTGTGATCTGACCGGTATTGTCAAGTGCGGCAATCTGGTCTGCGGATGTACTGTAATACATGGTAGCACCGTCAAAAAGTAGACGGCAGCTCCGGTAACTTCGGATCGGAATTTCACTTCTTAATGTACCGTTATTGTCGTAGATCAGGATGAAGTCCACCTGTTCATTATCCTCTTCGGTCCGGTTTCCAAGCATGGTATAGAACCCGTCGGACAGCGCCTCCGAATTGTCGCCGGATGTGACTTCAAGCTGCCCGTTTTCTTCATCGCCGAGAAGTTCCGGCGCGGTATACTCCAAAGTAAAAATGTCGGTCTCATTGCCGCTTTCGTCTGTTAATGTCATTGTGATGGTGTTGGTTTCCCCGGCGATCATTCCGACAAGCTGATGCTCATGCTCCGTAGTGTATCCGCCGGAAACTGTCTGGGTGAAATCTTCATACCCATCAGCAGATACGGTGTATGAAAGCTCCGTTGCTGTGTCTGTTGTGAAGTAAACATAAAGTCCGGTCGTGTTTGTGCCGTATGGGTCTGCAATAATCAGGGGATCATCGATCGTATACTCCTGACTGGACTTCTGTTCTTCGATCTTTTCAGAAATCGTGTTCTGATAGTCCAGCGTATATACTGTGTCGATATCGTCTTCGGAATCCAGTGTCAGGACTCCTTCGTTTTTAATTTCGGCTTCAGAAGTATCAGAAGCGGCTGATGTTTCCTCGGCTGTTCCGGAAGAACTGGAGCAGGCGGTCAACATGCAGCCACTTAAAAGAATACAAAGACATGTAGATAATAATCTTGGTTTTGCCTTCAAAAAGTATCACTTCCATCATAATTTTGTAACAATTATGTGAAGGAATCGTAATCACTTCTTGAAAAAACTGTGATTTTTTAGAAATGGAAGGAAAACAGCCGGTTGAAAACGGCTTCCCAGTTGATGACATGGAACCAGTTGTCAATGTAGCTGCCTCGTAGATTGTGATATTTCAGATAGTAGGCATGCTCCCAGACATCCATTGCAAGAAGCGGATAGAAGCCCAGTGTGAGCGGATTATCCTGGTTTGGGAGGGCCATGATCTGTAAAGAACCATCCGGAGCGATAACCAGCCACGCATAGCCCGAGCCAAACTGTCCGAGGCCGGCCGCTTTCATGTCAGCAAAGAACTGCCGGCTGGAGTCATAGTAGTCCAGGATGTCTGTGGCAATTTCCTGTCCCGGAGGGGCCAGGAGGTCAAAGTAGAGGTCGTGGCTGTAGGTACCGCCTCCATTGTTACGGACGGAGGTTCTGAGAGGCTCAGGAATCTGTTCCAGATCGGTAAGGAGCTTCGTTAGTGTCCAGGAATGGTACTCGGGGGTATTTTTAAGAGCGGCATTGAGATTATCGATATAAGTCTGAAAATGCTTGTCATGATGCAGGCGCATGGTTTCCCGGTCGATAAAAGGTTCCAGTGCATCGTATGGATAGGAAAGCGGCGGAAGATGAAAAGGCCAGGTCATTTCTGTAATCAAGGTATGATACCTCCTTTGAAGTTCTAATGACAATATAAGCAGGTGGCAGAAAAGAAATGACAAAATTTATCTGGTTTTTCTTTTGTATTTGCAAATTTATGTGTAATTTTCGTATTATTATGGTATAATTCTGTTAAATAAAAACGAAAGGGGAAATCCTTATGAAGTTGATTTTTGCGGTTGTGCATGATGATGATACGAATAAAGCTGTCAGGCATCTGAATGAAAAGAAATTCCGTGTCACAAGATTATCCAGTACCGGAGGATTCCTGCGGCGGGGAAATACGACCTTGATGCTTGGCGTGGAGGATGACCAGGTGGAAGAAGTTTTTGAAATTCTTCAGGAAGAGTGTGCAAAGAGAAAACAGGTGGAAGTAACGACACCATATCCACAGGGGGATCTGTCCATGATCAGTTATTCCTATATCCCGATCACTGTTGAGGTCGGCGGTGCCACAGTATTCGTGCTGGATGTGGAGCAGTTCAAGAGAATCTGACCGGCTGGAGTAAAAGAGAGGAGCAAAGTTGACAAAACATGCCCTGGGAAAACAAAATACATGAAAAATAATGGAAGGCTTGTGCAAAAAGACACGAGTCTTCCGTTTTTTTTGCCGGAAGTGTCGTATTTTTCTTGGAAACCACTGACATAAAGCGATAAAATCAGCGTTACCTCTATGATATGATGAGAAAAAATATGAATATGAGGTGAGAATATATGGAAAAACAATTTCCGAAAAATGTACGTCAGATAGGAAATGTATGTGACAGTCCCAAGATTTACGTGGAAGACTATGTGGATACATTCTTAAACCAACTTTGCGATAAAACGGATGAAGAGCCGAAAGGGGCTTTTTTGATTGGAGAAAAAGGACAGGTAGAAGGGCAGGACTGTGTGTATATATCAGGTGCCGTCAGAATATCGGAGATTGTAAAGAATGAAAATCAGTTGAATCTCACAGACGCTGCCGTGGAGACGGGGATGAAAGACTGTAAGGAATATTTCGGCAACCAGTCTCTGGTAGGGTGGTTCCTGATTGATCCGTCCAGAAAGCCGGGTACGGATGAAGAGCTGGAAAAGATACATAAAACGTATTTTGGTGAAGAGAATACAATCTTTATCATGAAAGACCCAAAAGACAGGGAAGAAAAGTTTTATGCCTATAAATATGAAGAACTGATGGAAATCAATGGACATTATATCTATTATGAAAAAAATCCGGAGATGCAGAATTATATGATTTCATCCAGAAAGGAGAACAGGATTACTCCCAGTGAATCTATTGCGGATCGAGCTGCGAAGGATTTTCGCACTATCGTAAAAGCAAAGCTTGAAAAGGCAGACCAGAAGCAAAACAACCGTTTCCTCTATGCTGCGAGTACATTTCTTCTTCTTGTCATTCTGATCATCGGCGTGACAATGGTAAATAATTATGATAAGATCAAGGCAGTCCAGACATCCCTTGATCAGATCACCAAAACCGTAGAAAAAGCGGAAAGCGAAGAAGAGGCTCAGGCATCCGAAGGAAAAGTGACAACAGAGGTTGAGGAAGGAACTGAAGCACAAGGTAGCAACGAGAATACACAAGAAGTGCAGTCCCAGGAGACATCCGGAGGGGAAGAGTATTATGTGGTACAGCACGGAGATACTCTTGCAACTATCAGCCGGAAGATATATGGGGATACTTCTTATATAGATGCAATTGCGAGGATGAACGGTCTTACGGATGGGGATTTCATTTACATTGGGCAAAAATTACTGTTGCCATAAGAAAAATTATGTTATGATAATCAGAAATAGAACAGTATAAATAAAATACAAAGGGGAAAGCAATATGAAGGATAAGCAGCAAAAGGGGTTCCATGTGGTCCCAAGGGCTGATATCCCGGATCTTTTCGGGGAGGGAACTGCTGTCCGGATCAGCCGGAAGCAGGTTGAAAAGCCCCGGGTGGAGACATGGACGGTACAGCCTTCTATTGAAACAAAGAGCCGGGAAGATACGATTCCGGTAAAAAAGAAGAGAAAGCCAATGAGTACCAGAACAAAAAAAGCGATCCGAAGATGGATTGTTGTGGGAGTACTGACAGCGGCGGTGGCGGTGTCTTATCTGACAATTACGCTTCAGACCTATACGGGGATTGAAGTCGTTTCTCAGATACAGGAAGCAGAATCGGGAAACAGCTTTTATATACGTTATGGGGAGAATATATTAAGCTGTGATACGGACGGTATTTCCCTGTTTGATCTGGAAGGGGAGGAACTTTGGACAGAAAGTGTTCAGTTTCAAAAGCCGGTCATGAAAGTCAGAGGTACTTCTGCCGCGGTGGCAGAGCAGGGCGGCAATGATATTGCAGTATTTGATGAGAACGGCCTGCGTGGGCAGATCCGTACGACGCTTCCGATTGAGAAAATGTCTGTATCGGATCAGGGGGTTACGGCCGTAATCCTTGAAAATGGAAGCACGCCGATGATCCAGTGTTATGATGTATCGGGAAACGTCCTGATTGAGTACAGCGTGGCATCTACCACAAGCGGATATCCAATTGACATTGCACTGTCGCCTGACGGCACGACACTTCTGGTATCCTATCTGATGATACAAAATGGACAGGTGGATACACAGCTTGCTTATTATGACTTGGGAAAAGAGCATGAAGACGGAAACTATGAAATCGGGAGCGGTACTTATGAGGATCAACTTATGCCGAGTGTATTCTTTGCCTCCGATGACAAATCGGTTGCGGTAGGTGACGGTGGCTTTGTAATTTATGGAGGATCCGAGCCTAAAGAAAGTACGAAGATTAACATCAAAAAGGAAATCAGAAGCATCGCTTACGATGAAGAATACCTTGCATTTGTCCTGAAAGATACAGATTCGGCAGGATATGAGCTGAGGCTTTACGATTATAACGGAGAAGAGGTTATATCAAAGGAATTCGAGGGTGATTATAGTAATATCAAGATTGATAATGGACAGGTGATCCTGTTTGACGGTGAAAACGCCAGTATTTTTACAGAAGGCGGAATTCACCGGTTTGAAGGAAGCATGGGGGCAGACATCAGAGACGTCTTTGTCCTGAAAGGAATCAATAAGTATCTGATAATGAGTAACAAAGGAACCCAGACAATACGCCTGACAAAATAGGAGAACAACATGAATTGGTTATTATATGGAACGATAGGAATTCTGGCGATAGGAATCATTGTGGGATATATCAAAGGGGCACTGCGTATCGCAGTATCACTGATTGCAGCAGTAGTCTCTTGGATTCTCGTGATTGTACTTACACCCTACGCGGCGGATGCCGTAATTCAGTACACCCCGGCAGATGATTGGATTGAACAGCGAGTTGAAAGTGCTCTGATGACAAATATGACGGATGCCTTGGAAGAGCAGGTCGGGATTGAGAACGGGACGGACATTGACTTGTCAGCTCTGGCAGAGCAGTTGGCCGGTGCGGAAATATCGAGACAGGAGCAGGCACAGATCATAGAGAATTCCGATGTGCCGGAAATATTCAAAGAATATCTGCAGGAGAATAATAATAAAGAAATTTATAGTATGATCGGGGCGGACAGTTTTGCAGACTATATCGCAAAAGGAATCACACGTCTGATCATTCAGATCCTGACCGCGGTCGTGCTTTTTCTTGTTATATCGGTTGTACTGAAAATTATCACCTATATACTGGATGTAGTTTCCTGGCTTCCGATCATAGGAGGAATCAACCGGGCTGCCGGAGCAGTCCTTGGACTTGCGATGGCTCTGATATTCATCTGGATTGTATTCCTCGTATTTACTCTTCTGTATACGACGCCGGCAGGGGAGGAGATCTTTGCACAGATCAATGCAAATGCATTTCTTCGGTTCCTGTACCAGAACAATTATATATTGAAGATTCTTATGGGGCTCCGCTGACAGCGGGGCCTTTTCCAGGGTTTTATATGGTATATTATGGAATAGTTACTGCTCGCTCCCCGAATCGTCGCCTGCATGTGTCCTCGTCACACTGACACGTTTCGGCTCCACACTACGTGCAAGACTGCGTGTGAGTTCGGCTGAACAGTAACATGAAAAAATAAAATAAAAAAAGTTGAAAAAAGAGTTGACATTTATAAGAAGTGGTGATAATATATAACACGTTCCGCTGATAACTGTCAGCACAAAACATCACAGAGT
>CAUWJP010000011.1:0-76528 GCA_963559135.1 uncultured Sellimonas sp. | reverse complement strand
GACGAGTACGCTGAAGAGGAGTACGACGAGGACGAGTACGCTGAAGAGGAGTACGACGAGGACGAGTACGCTGAAGAGGAGTACGCCGAGGACGAGTACGCCGAAGAGGAGTACGATGAGGATGAATACGCCGAAGAGGAGTATGACGAAGACGAGTACGATTTTGAAGAAGATGATTCTGACTATGAAGAAGAGGTAGAAGAGTCAGAACAAGAAGAGGAAGAAGAAGCGCCGGCAGAGCCGGAACCAGAAAAGGAAGAGGTTCTGGAAATTGAGGAGCCGGATGAGGATGAAAATTCCCGGTCTTCGGGAGGATCATCCTTTGATACAGGATTTATTGTTCAGGGAAGATACGACTTAAGCGCAACAAGTGAGATCGGTCTTAAGCTCGGTCTGACAGAAGAGCAGAAAAAACTGTTTTCCTACTTTGTGCCGATTCGTGGAATGAGTGAACAGCTTGTCGATGTTCTGGAGCAGGATAGAAACTGCAGAAAGCGGTACGGAACTTCCAGAACAGGAAATATTCTTGTTATCGGACATAAGGGCTCTGGTAAAACAGTACTTGCCGTTGATATTGTAAAGGCGATTCAGAAACAGCGAAGAATGAAACAGGGCAAGGTTGCAATTATCACTGGAGACGCGCTGAATAAGAAGAACCTGATCAGCATTATCCAGAAGCTCAGCGGCGGCGCGTTGATTATTGAAAAAGCAAACAAGATGAATGATAAAACGATTGATGAACTGACAGGACTGATGGAAGAACAGACCGGAGAGATGCTCTTTATCCTGGAAGATGAAAGACGTCCGATGGAGAAGATGCTTTCCGAGTATCCTGATTTCCGCAGAAAATTCACTTCACGTGTAGAGCTTCCGATCTTTATCAATGATGAGCTTGTTACGTTCGGGCAGACATATGCAAAAGAAAATGGATACCGGATCGATGAGATGGGAATCCTTGCTCTTTATAGCCGGATTGACGTGCTTCAGAAAGAAGATCACTTCGTTACAGTAGCGGAAGTGAAGGAGATTATGGATGATGCGATTGCACATTCCCAGAAAGCGAATGTTAAACATCTGATGAAGAGAGTGTTTGGAAAGAGTACAGACGAGACTGACAGGATCATTCTCAAAGAAGACGATTTCAAACATTAAAGATAATCGACAGAAATTGTGAAAAATGACGAAAAGAGTTTTGATAAAGTGAAAAACTTTGTTAAAACTCTTTCTTTTTGTCCATCCCTCAAGTATAATAAACGTAGACTTTTTGTGAGAAGGTGGATAGTATGGCAAGAAGAAAAAAGAAAGAACCATATGAGATAGGGGAACTGGATCAGTACTTATTTGGACAAGGAACTCATTATGATTTATATAAAAAAATGGGATCCCATCTTGTCACGGATGGACGCAGAAAAGGCGCATATTTTGCGGTTTGGGCGCCGAATGCGAAGTCAGTTTCAGTTGTAGGGGACTTTAATAACTGGGACAAGGATAAAAATCCGATGGTCAGAGAAGAGCCGCTTGGGATTTATACCTGCTTTATCCAGGGGATTGAGGAGGATATGATCTATAAGTACTGTATCGAGACGAAGACAGGGGATTTCCTCTATAAGGCGGATCCATTCGCTAATTATGCGGAAGTAAGACCTGGCACCGCATCAAAAGTGCATGATATTTCCAACATAAAGTGGAGTGACAGTGCGTGGATGGAAAAGCGTGCCTCATGGAATATGGATGAGAATCCGATGTCGATCTACGAAGTACATATCGGCTCCTGGAAGCAACATCCGGGAGAAGAGGAAGAGCGGTTTTATAACTACCGTGAGTTTGCGGTAGAAGCAGTTAAATATATGAAAGAGATGGGATATACCCATATTGAGCTGATGGGAATCGCGGAGCATCCGTATGACGGTTCCTGGGGATATCAGGTAACCGGATATTTTGCTCCGACGTCCAGATATGGAACTCCGGAAGATTTTGCGTATATGATCAACTATTTCCACAGAAATAAGATTGGGGTTATTCTGGACTGGGTACCGGCACATTTCCCAAGAGACGCACACGGACTTGCAGATTTTGACGGCACGGCGGTCTATGAGTATGCAGATCCGAGAAAGGGCGAGCATCCGGACTGGGGAACCAAGATTTTTGACTATGGAAAGTCTGAGGTGAAAAACTTCCTGATCAGCAATGCCCTGTTCTGGATGGAGTATTTCCATGTGGATGGGCTTCGTGTTGACGCGGTTGCATCGATGCTGTATCTTGATTATGGAAAGCAGGATGGCCAGTGGGTTGCCAACAAATATGGCGGCAATCAGAATCTGGAGGCAATCGAGTTTTTCAAACATCTGAATTCAGTTGTCCTTGGAAGAAATCCAGGTGCGGTCATGATTGCGGAAGAGTCCACCGCATGGCCGAAAGTGACAGGAAAGCCGGAGGAAGACGGGCTTGGATTCAGCCTGAAATGGAACATGGGTTGGATGCACGATTTCCTGGAATATATGAAACTGGATCCTTATTTCCGAAAAGAACACCACAATCAGATGACATTTGCGATGACATATGCTTACAGCGAAAAATACGTTCTGGTACTGTCGCATGATGAGGTAGTTCATCTGAAATGTTCGATGCTTAATAAGATGCCTGGACTCGGATTTGATAAATATGCGAATCTGAAAGTCGGATATGCATTTATGATGGGACATCCGGGAAAGAAACTTCTGTTCATGGGACAGGATTTCGCGCAGCTTAGAGAGTGGAGTGAAGAAAGAGAACTTGACTGGTATCTGCTGGAAGAGCCGGAGCATCAGTATCTGCAGGCGTTTACCAGAGATCTTCTGAAGCTTTACAAGAAAAATAAAGCGATGTATGAACAGGATACTGTCGGATATGGTTTTGAATGGGTAAATGCAAATGATGGATATAGAAGCATTTTCAGCTTCATCCGTCATTCCAAAAATAACAAAAAGAATCTGCTTTTTGTCTGCAACTTCACGCCGATGGAATGGGCTGACTATCGAGTAGGCGTACCGCGCAGAAAGCAGTACAAGCTGATATTAAACAGTGATGAAAAGCAGTATGGAGGAAAAGGGGAAGAACGGCCGCTGGTTTATAAGGCTGTGAAGCAGGAATGTGATGGAAGACCGTATTCCTTTGCATACAAACTTCCGCCATATGGTGTAGCAGTATTTGAGTTCTAATTACTGTAGCTTACAGGGAAATTGATCAGGCCCGTCTGGAAGGCACATGAAGGCTTTGCAGGCGAGCCTGATTTTGTGTAGTTCAAAAAATGGAGGATAATAGATGGAACATTATCAGATTACGCAGTGGTGCCACCGCTTTATCGAAGAACAGGTTGCAGAGGGGGACTACTGTATTGATGCCACCTGTGGGAATGGGCATGATACGTTGCTTTTGTGCAGGCTGACGGGACGCCATGGATTGATAGCGGGGTTTGACATTCAGGAGCAGGCGGTGGAGAAGACGAAAGAACGGCTGAGGGAGGCTGGCGTGGAAGAAAGGGCCAGAATCTTCTGCTGTGGACATGAAAAGATGAGAGAACAGCTGGAAGAGAATGCAGACTGTAGGAAAATGCTGGAGAGGACGCAGGACGGTTATGGAAGTGTGTCTTGCATTGTGTTTAATTTCGGATATCTTCCGGGAGGGTCTCATGATCTCGCGACGAAGGCGCGGACAAGTGTAGAGGCGCTTGAACAGAGTATGGAGCTTTTGAAAAAAGGTGGGATTATCAGTCTTTGCATCTACAGTGGAAAAGATAGTGGATTTGAGGAGAAGGAAGCTCTGATGGAATACCTGAAAAGCCTTGACAGCAGAAAATATCTGGTTATAATGAGCTCATATTACAATCGTCCGAATCATCCGCCTATTCCGGGGCTGATTATCCGGCTTTGATGTGGCAGAATGTGGATGATATCATATATTAACTGACAGGAGGGATGAAGATATGCAGCTTGCAGTAGGACTGTTGTTACCGTTTATAGGAACCACGCTTGGTTCGGCGTGTGTTTTTTTTATGAAAGGCCAGATGAAGCCTCTTATTCAGAAGATTCTTCTCGGCTTTGCGTCCGGAGTGATGGTGGCGGCCTCTGTATGGTCACTGCTGATTCCGTCGATGGAAATGTCGGAGAGCATGGGAAAATATGCATTTATCCCGGCGGCGGCCGGTTTTCTGCTCGGAATTTTGTTTTTATTAGTAATGGATCAGGTTGTGCCGCACCTTCATATGGGAGCGGAGAAGTCGGAGGGACCGAAATGTTCTTTAAAAAAAACAACCATGCTTGTCCTTGCCGTTACGCTTCATAATATCCCGGAGGGGATGGCGGTCGGCGTGGTATTTGCGGGGATGCTCTCACAGAATACGGAGATTACACTGGCCGGAGCATTTGCGCTGGCTATCGGAATTGCGATTCAGAATTTCCCGGAGGGAGCAATTATCTCCATGCCGTTGAAAAGTGAAGGCACGGGGAAAGGAAAGGCATTTTTGTACGGGATGCTTTCCGGGGCAGTGGAACCGGTGGCGGCCGGAATTACCATTCTGCTTGCGGGATTTATTACACCGGTACTTCCGTATCTGCTGTCTTTTGCGGCCGGAGCCATGCTTTATGCTGTAGTGGAAGAGTTGATTCCGGAGGCAAGCGAAGGTGAGCACAGCAATATTGGAACGATTGGATTTGCGGCAGGCTTTGTACTGATGATGGTTCTGGACGTTGCGCTGGGATAATCAAAGCCAAAATGAGATCAGGAGAGAGGAGAGAAAAGGATGAGACTTCGGAATATACCGGGGGCAAGAGACGTGATTGCCGGACATGAGGCGGTAATAAAAAATGAGAAAGAATGGAAAGGACACTGGGAAGAAGTGTTTGGAAATGATCATCCGATACGTGTGGAGATCGGTATGGGGAAAGGTCAGTTCCTGATGATGATGGCGCTGGAAAATCCGGAAATAAATTATATCGGGATCGAGCGTTACTCCAGTGTACTTCTGCGGGCGCTGGAGCGGTTGGACTCGATGGAGGAACCGCCTTCCAATATCCGTTTTGTATGTATGGATGCGGCTGAGATCGAGGACGTATTTGAAACGGGGGAAGTGGATCGGATCTATCTGAACTTTTCCGATCCGTGGCCGAAGGCACGCCATGCCAAGAGAAGACTGACATCCACTACATACTGGGAACGGTATGACCATGTCCTGAAACAGGACGGAGTTGTGGAGTTTAAGACAGACAACAAAGAACTTTTTGAGTTTTCGCTTGAGCAGGTTCGTGAGGCCGGATGGGAACTGAAAGCCCATACCTTTGATTTGCACCATAATGAGGAAATGAACCGCGGAAATATTATGACAGAATATGAGGAAAAATTTTCTTCCAAAGGGAACCCGATCTGTAAACTGATTGCGGAAAGAAAAAGATAGAACAGACCCGTAACAGAATCCGACATTTGGCATATGCTGATAGAAAAAGCAGGCGGGTGGAAAATGGGAAAAAAGTGTAGAAGAACGGTTTGCCATACCTGTGGCAGGTTCTGCTATGATAATATCTGGCTGAATAAAAAGATCCGAATCCTCCAAAAATCCTGTGCGGAGTTATATAAGGCTCTCAATCCTGGCTGCAGATCCGGGCGGTGTGACAAATGCAGGAACTGACAGAACAGAATTTTCGAAAGGAAGTACTGAAGGAGAAAAAGCCGGTGCTGGTAGAGTTTTATGCAGTCTGGTGCGGGACGTGTTCGATGATGGAAGACATATTCGGACTGGTTGCAGAAGAGTTTGACGGCGAAATAAAAGCAGTGAGAGTGGAGACAGAGAGGAACCCTCTCTTGGCCGCAAGATACCGGATCAGGGCGCTTCCATCATTTCTTCTGTTTTCAGAGGGAAAAGAAGTTCTGAGGATGACAGGAATGATGGAGGCCGGGGAGATGGCTGAAATATTGAGAAATGCTGCGGATATTCTGAATGGTAAATCGGGGAAAAGATAATCATTTTGCCCAGAGAAACTGGATTTAAAGTTGCCTTTACAAAAAAATAAAAAAAATTTAAAATTTTGCTTGCATTTTCCTGAATAATGTAATATAATTTTTCTTGCGTTGAAGAAGTGGAAAATGCAAAATGTGCCATTAGCTCAGTTGGTAGAGCACCTGACTCTTAATCAGGGTGTCCAGGGTTCGAGCCCCTGATGGCGCACTTAAATCACTGTTTTTAGAGAGGGAAATCTCTGGGGACGGTGATTTTTTTGTGCTCAAATGACGGAAGTTTGATTTGATATGCATATTTTAGTGACGAAAGGGGAGCATGTATGAAGCAGAATGTACAAAAGATAATGATACAGATCAGAAGAAGGTGGAAAAGGAGAAAAACAAAAGTCATCAGTATTTTACTTGCACTCATCTGGCTGGCTGTTATAGTTGTGCTTTTGACAAACTGGAGAATGTTTGGGAGAACGGCAAATGGAGGTTCGACAAAAGGGATAGTACAATGGGTACTTCTATGGATATTTGGCGTTGCGGGGGCAATTTTCTGGCAGTTTTATTGTCTTTTTTTCAGAAAAAAGCGGAAAATTAAGCGACTCAGTGTTGGAAGTATTGTAGTATTGGCGATTGCCATGGGGACAGGAATGTTCTGGATTATGGAGTGGATTTATAATCCACAGATGTTTACGATCCCTTATCAGTTTGTGTCTCTCAGCATTTGTGTTTCGGCCGTTGTTTTCTTGATTTTCCTGTTGTTGTGTAATTCGCTTCGTCTGGCAGTGCTTTTGTGCAGTGCAATGTATTTCATATGGACAATTGCCAGCTATTTTGTTTATGAATTTCGGGGACTTCCGCTGCAGATTGTGGATCTTTTGGATATCGGAACGGCAAGGACGGTAGCAGGTGACTATGAGTATTCTATGACACTGCATATGCTGATTGTGGGCGTGATTATAATCAGCATCGTGACTTCTTTATATACAGGAAATAAATATAAACTTGCGAAGGGAAAAAAAGCAAAGATTCTGATCCGGGTAGTGGGCATCATCCTGCTTGTTGGAGGAATCCGATATATTGGATGGTCAGACCAGCCGGACAGTTGGAACGTGGTTTTGAATGGAAACCGGCCGGGAGACAGCTTTTATAATTACGGAATGCAGATGTGTGTTATTCGTGGTGCCAGAGATTCGATTGTAAAGGAGCCGGAAGGATATTCGGTTGAAGAACTGCAGCAGGTATCGGACGAGATTGAATCCGGAAATACAGGAAGTACCGAAAAACCAAATATCATTGCAATTATGGATGAAACTTTTTCTGATCTGACATGGATCAGCGATTTCCCGGTGTCAGATGAAATTGTTCCATTTTATAACAGTCTGACAGAAAATACAATTAAGGGAAAATTACTGGTTCCTGTTCTGGGTGGAGGAACAGGAAAGACGGAGTTTGAATTCCTGACAGGAACATCGATGCGGATGTTCAACTCGACGCCTTATGTAGTGCTTGGGAAAAAACTGGATTCCTCTATGGTAGAGCCGCTCGAAAGCCAGGGGTATAAAACGACTGCGATTCATCCTTTTATTCCGACAAATTATAATCGGGAAGTTGCGTATGAAGCAATGGGATTTGATCAGTTTTTGAGTTTTGAAGATTTTAAAGGGGAGAGAATGGTACGCGATTTTATCTCGGACGAGGCATGTTTTGACCGGATTGAGGAAATGATAGAGGACGAGGAAGATCCATTATTTACATTCTGCGTCACTATGCAGAATCATTCCCCATATACAAAAGAATATGAAAATTCGATTGAACTGCTGGAATATACCGATTCACAGGTGGAACAGTATATGTCACTGGTTCATGAATCTGACCGGGCGCTTCAGAAATTGATCGAAGATCTGGAAAAGTCCGAGGAGCCGACGGTGGTTGTATTTTTTGGAGATCATCTTCCAACATTGTCCGAAGATTTTTACCAGTATGTATTTGGAAAGACAGATGAGGAAATGACATTTGAAGAAAACCAGAATTATTACCTGACACCGTTTTTGATCTGGGCAAATTATGATATTGAGGAGCAACAGGATGTTCTCACAAGCAGTAACTATCTTGGAGCTATGACACTTGAGACTGCCGGGGTAGAGCTTACAAAATATCAGCAGTATCTTCTTGATTTAAGAGAAAAGGTGCCGGCTTTCAGCGGAACATCCTACTACGGTCAGGACGGCAGATTCCATGAGTATGGATCAGGCGGCCAGGAGGAGACGTATCTGGCGCTGGACGACTGTATCAACTACAATAAGATTTTTGGAGGCAAGAGTCGACTGGACGAATTCTTTTTCCTGAAAGACGATGAATAAGGAGCGGATTTTGTATTTTTTCCTATACAATCGCTAGGAGTTGCTGAAAAGCAGGAATTGTTCCTGAAATAGTACATGAAACGCATTGACACAGATTTCACAAATCGGCTATAATAGCCCCATGAAACAGGAAGAAGTGTTTCGTAACAGTATAGGGTTTATATTTGAAGGAGGATTATCAACATGAGAAAAGAATGGGAATCTTTTCGCGGAGGTATCTGGGAAAAAGAAATCAATGTAAGAGATTTCATCCAGAAAAACTATACACCATATTTAGGTGATGACAGCTTTCTTGCAGGACCGACAGAGGATACAAAGGCACTGTGGGAGCAGGTTATGGATCTGTCCGCGCAGGAGCGAGAAAAAGGTGGAGTCCTTGACATGGACACGAAAATTATTTCTACCATCACATCCCATGGACCGGGATATCTGGATAAGAGCAAGGAAAAGATCGTAGGCTTTCAGACAGACAAGCCGTTTAAACGTTCCCTGCAGCCTTACGGAGGTATCCGTATGGCAGTTAAGGCTTGCGAAGAGAATGGATACCATGTGGATCCGGCAATCGTTGAATTCTTCACTAAACATAGAAAAACACACAATGACGGAGTATTCGATGCGTATACACCAGAGATGAGAGCGTGCCGTTCCAGCCACATCATCACAGGACTTCCGGACGCATACGGACGTGGACGTATCATCGGTGACTACAGAAGAGTTGCTCTTTACGGTGTGGACAGACTGATCGAGGACAAGCAGCATCAGAAAGATACAACAAGAACAATCATGTACTCTGATGTTACAAGAGAAAGAGAAGAGCTCTCCGAACAGATCAAAGCGTTAAAAGAGTTAAAAGAGCTGGGACAGATCTATGGATTTGATATTTCCAGACCGGCTGAGAACGTACAGGAAGCAATCCAGTGGCTGTACTTTGGATACCTTGCAGCCATTAAAGAGCAGAACGGTGCAGCAATGTCTCTTGGACGTACTTCTACGTTCCTTGACATTTACGCTGAGCGTGACCTTGCAAACGGTACATTCACAGAGGAACAGATTCAGGAATTCATTGACCACTTCATCATGAAGCTGCGTCTTGTAAAATTTGCGAGAACACCGGAATACAATGCACTGTTCTCCGGAGACCCGACATGGGTAACAGAATCTATCGGAGGTATGGGAATCGACGGACGTCCGATGGTTACAAAGATGTCTTACCGTTACCTTCATACACTGCAGAACCTTGGAACTGCACCGGAACCGAACCTGACAGTACTGTGGTCCACAAGACTTCCGGAAAACTTCAAGCGTTTCTGTGCGAAAACATCCATCGAGTCTTCTTCCATCCAGTATGAGAACGATGACCTGATGAGAGTGACACATGGTGATGACTACGCTATCGCATGTTGTGTATCTTCCATGCGTGTAGGTAAGGAAATGCAGTTCTTCGGAGCTCGTGCAAACCTTGCAAAATGTCTGCTCTATGCAATCAATGGTGGTGTGGATGAAATTTCCAAGAAACAGGTTGGACCGAAATATCGTCCGATCACATCCGAATACCTTGATTACGATGAGGTTATGGACAAGTTCAAAGATATGATGAAATGGCTTGCTCAGGTATATGTAAATGCGCTGAACATTATCCATTACATGCATGATAAGTATTGCTATGAAAGGGTACAGATGGCTCTTCATGACAAGAAAGTAACACGTTGGTTCGCAACGGGTATCGCAGGACTTTCTGTAGTGGCAGACTCCCTTTCTGCAATCAAATATGCGAAAGTAAAAACAGTCCGTGATGAAAATGGTATCGTTGTAGATTACCAGGTAGAGGGTGATTTCCCGAAATATGGAAACGATGATGACCGTGCAGATGAAATTGCTTACGATATCGTTCATCAGTTTATGGCTTATGTAAAAGGAAACCACACATATCGTGGAGGTATTCCGACAACATCAATCCTTACAATTACATCTAACGTAGTATACGGAAAGAACACAGGATCTACACCGGACGGAAGAAAAGGCGGAGAGCCATTTGCACCGGGAGCAAACCCGATGCACCACAGAGACAGCCATGGCGCGGTAGCATCCCTGAGTTCTGTATCCAAACTTCCGTTTAAAGATGCTCAGGATGGTATTTCCAATACATTCTCTATCATTCCGGGAGCGCTTGGAAAAGATGATGCGGTTCTTTTTGATGATATTGCATTTGAACTGGAACCGGATTGCGCTTGTTGCGAACCGAATGCCGATTTAGGTGATGAAGAATAATAACACGAAATAAAGGAGGACAATCATATGAAAATCAGTGATGCTCAGATTGATAATCTTGTAGGTTTGTTAGATGGATATGCTGAAAAAGGCGGACACCATCTGAATGTAAATGTATTCACGAAAGATACGCTTCTGGATGCTCAGGCTCATCCGGAAAAATATCCTCAGCTTACAGTGCGTGTGTCCGGATACGCAGTAAACTTCAATAAGCTGACAAAAGAACAGCAGGATGAGGTTATTTCCAGAACATTCCATGACGAAATGTAATCAGGGATATATTCATTCGACAGAGAGTTTCGGGACCGTGGACGGTCCCGGAATTCGTTTTGTCATTTTTTTCCAGGGGTGTCCGATGAGATGCAAGTACTGTCATAATCCGGACACCTGGCAGCCGAACCAGGGAAATCTCATGACAGTGGAGGAACTTCTGGAAACATACCGTCATAATGAGAAGTTCTACAGAAAGGGCGGGATTACCGCTACGGGCGGTGAGCCGCTTTTGCAGCTTGAATTTCTGACAGAGCTTTTCAGACAGGCGAAAGAGGCCGGGATCCATACATGCCTGGATACATCCGGTATCGTATACAGAGAATCAAGAAAAGAAGAGTTTGAGAAGCTGTTTGCGGTCACAGATCTGGTTCTGCTGGATATTAAACACAGCCTTCCAGAAGGTCACAGGGAACTGACCGGGCAGGAGCAATATCCGGTACTGGAGTTTGCCGGGGCGCTGGAGGCAGCGGGGGTTCCGATGATTATCCGACACGTTGTAGTACCTGGTATTACCGACGGAAAAGAAGAACTGGAGGCACTGGGACATCTGATCTCCGGTTTCCGAAATCTGAAGGGACTGGAAGTGCTTCCTTATCATACGATGGGAACGAAAAAGTATGAGCAGCTTGGGATGAAGTATCCGCTGGAAGGAGTGGAGGCCATGGATAAGGCAAAAGCTCATGAAGCGAGAGAATTCCTGCTAAAAATCATAATGGAAGACAGAAAGAACAGGACTGTAAATTAAGACCTTTATATCAAAGAACGCCAGATCCGGCTAAGACCGGGGCTGGCGTTTTTTACAGCTATTAAAATGAAAATCTTCATATATACTCTTATATAAAATTTTCGTTCTGTTCTGTTTCCGTTAATAAAGAAGAAATGATCTCTATCGCTTCCTCTTCCGTGTAGAAAAGGTCTTTATCCAGATGTTCACAGAAATCGCAGAAACCGTGGAGTAGTCCCGGCTCTGTGATATCCAGACAAATCAGCCGGTCTGGATTGGAAGATGGGAACATCAGGTAGCCGTTTCGGCGATTGACGTACATGAACAGTTCGTTGTCAAGATCACCGATACTGCATTTGAGCATCTGGATCCCTTCATGCGGACAGATCTGAAGAAACTGCTTGATCAGGGCGACACGGTCCGCAGGCTCAAACGGCCGGTATACTTCCGGTGGATATTCCGGAACCCGCCCGGTATCCAGAAAGCGCCGAAGCCCTTCTTCGGAAAAAATGAAATACATGCGGTGGGCGATAAAGCGTTTCCTGATATCATGTACATAATCTCGCAGTATAGAAATCAGATAGTCGCGGTTTGGAAGTTCCGGATAAATGTACTTCTCGTAGAAATAATCCGGAATACAATAGGTCAGACAAGGGAGCATCTGAAAACAGTAGTTCTGATCGACTTCTGCCCTGAGATTATGAAAATAAGTAAGCTGGGTAGACAGATCGTTCATGGTAACACCGAAGGAAGAGGTTTGCTCCAGATACTGGTCATAAATCTGATGAAAGAACTGCAGGCTTTCCTCTGTCTGAAACAGGATTCCGGAACGCATGTCTTTGGAAAGAAGAAATGCGTGTCTGGATGTCAGAACAAGATAAGGAAAGAGCAGAAGCTCATTTGATGAATGAACCAGATCTCCATAATAATAATAGACATCGTACTTACATGCACAGCAGTAGACCGGAAGAATCTTCTTCAGACAGGTCAGGTTGTAGTTTTTCTTGTCAATCGTCAGCTGATCGCTGGAATTAAAGCAGATAATATGGCTGATTGACAGGTTTTTGTTTTCGTACCCCAGTGTCGGAAGAAGATTCATCAGAAAATCTGAATCCGGCTGGATCAGAAGACGGATCTGAGGGTTATTCATCTGCGATTCCAGAAAAAGAATATGGAATAACTGGTGATTGATTTCATTCTGCCCGGTCATAGTAGAGATGCCCGGAGTATCCGGAAAACAGGATAAAGGCTCATAATTCGGAGCAGTATAAATCTCAGAGTACTTTCTGAAGTTTTCAAATAATTCAAGGATATTTTTCCTGCGGTAGTAGTTTTCCAGACCATCGACGGAAATCTTGTAGGATTTGATAAAGTCATTTCGTTCGGAAGGGGTGAGCCGCAGGTACTCAGCCATCAAAAGAACGGTATCCATGCTCGCTACATGTCGTGTCCCCTTGATAATTTTATACATAAAGGAGCGTTCAATTCCGCAAAACTGCGCCATTTCGTTTGATTTGGTGCCTTTTGCCGCGATATGCTGCCCTAATAAATCTGAAAACATTGACATAGCTTTTTTCTCCTGACTGTAAGATATTGTTCTGTTTTGGAACATGTGTTAGAACTATTATAAAGAAAAGGAAATAAAAAAACTAGATGTAAAAATAAAAAAGATTGTCCAATTTTTTGTCCACTTGGAAAATCTATAGAAAGAATAGAATAAACATGCTACAATGAGTTTGTCTAAAGGGAGAGAGGGAGTTAGTGATTAATAATAGTGTATACCGCAGAAATGTGGTATGATGAAAACGAATCTGGCAACAAGATTCGTTTTTTGTTGTCTGTAAAATGGAGGTAATGATGAAAATGATTATCAGAAATGCAAAAAGAGAAGAAGCGGAAGTTCTCGCAAAGATAGAAAAGGAATGTTTCCCGGAGGCAGAAGCAGCGACGGAGAAAGAGATTGCGGAGAGGATGGATGCGTTCCAGGACTGCTTTTTTGTGGCGGAAACAGACGGAAAAGTAGTGGGATTTATTAATGGGGCTGTGGCGAAAGAGGCTCACCTGCCGGATGAAATGTACCATGACACCGGACTTCACGATCCGAAGGGGGACTATCAGACGGTGTTTGGACTTGACGTGCTGCCGGAGTACCGGAGACAGGGAATTGCAGGGCGTCTTCTTAAGAGGATGATTGAACATGCGAGAGAGTGTGGCAGAAAAGGTGTTGTGCTGACGTGTAAAGATCATCTGGTACATTACTATGCAGGATTTGGATTTGAAAATCACGGAGTGGCAGATTCCAGCCACGGCGGTGCCAAATGGAATGATATGCAGCTGAAATTCTGATGGTGGATCAGAAACAGGGGCAATGGAAAAATCCGGACAGTTGAAGAATCCGGGAAGTGTGTTATAATCAAGGGGCCTGATAAATGCAGGTTTTGATGAGAGGAAATGGATATGGTTTACACATGGGCGGCTGATACCGCTTCTCTGATGGATGAAAAACAGTATGAGGTATATTACCGGCAGATCCCGAAATGGAGACAGGAAAAAGCGGATCGGATCCGGATGAAGGAAGACCGGGCCTTAAGTGTCGGTGCATGGGCGCTGTATCAGAAAGCGCTCCGGGGGAGCGGGCTTTCGGAAAAGATGGTATTTAATCTGTCTCATTCCGGACATTATGTTTTGTGCTCGATTGCGGATTCCGAAACGGTACAGACAGGATGCGATCTGGAAAAGACAGGGATTCCAAGGCTGAAAGTGGCCAAAAGGTTTTTCTGCCGCTCCGAATGGGACTATATTCAGAAAAAGATGTCTGAAGATGAGAGGAAGGAAGCGTTTTACCGTTACTGGGTTTTGAAGGAAAGCTTTATGAAAGCAACGAGGCTTGGAATGAAGCTTCCGCTGGATGCATTTGAAATCCGCCTGAGTGAAGGGGAAGATCCGGTATTGATACGAAAGCCGGATACAATAGAAGGCCGGTTTTATTTCCGGGAATATCCGGAGCCGGAGAGAGGATTTTTTGCAGCTGTATGTTCGGAAGATCCGGACATGGCAGAAAATCTGAGGTGGGTGATACTGTAACAGAAAGACAGAAAGGACTGTAGAATGAAAGATCAGACAAAAGAGAAAATAAGAAAACTGGAGCTTCTGGTACGTTACCGGATCAGGAAGATGCGCCATCCGGGAAAAGTGTTTCTCGTTTCCTGCGTGTCAGTTCTTGTGGTGGGCTTTCTAGGAGGCGTTGCGCTGGGGCGCTATGTGGAAGGTCGGCAGGCTGCGGAGACGGTACAGAAGAAAGATAATCAGTATGAATCCCTTGAGAAAGAATATAATTCTGTAAAGGAACAGGCTGAGGCTCAGAATGAAGAGACAAGGCCGTGGTACCTGATGCTTGTGAACCAGTCTCATCCGATGGAAGACGGGTACGTCCCGGAACTTGCCAATATCGACGATTCCCATCAGGTGGATGCAAGGGTACTGGAACCTCTGCAGAACATGCTGAAAGCCGCCAGCGACGAAGGGTACAGCCTTTACGTCTGCTCGGCGTACCGGTCTGTGGACCGGCAGAAAGAGCTGTTTAATGAATCGATGATTGATTATGTGAATCAGGGAAAGACCTATTACGAGGCAGCCATTGAGACAGCGAAGTCGATTGCGTGGCCGGGAGAGAGCGAGCATGCGACAGGTCTTGCAATGGACATTGTATCTAGTGATTATGCCGGACTGGATGAAAAGCAGGGCGAGACAGACGATCAGAAGTGGTTGATGGAGCACTGCTATGAGTATGGATTTATTCTGAGATACCCGAAAGACAAGTTGGAAGATACCGGGATCATTTATGAGCCGTGGCATTACCGCTATGTTGGAGTGGAGGCGGCACTGGAGATCCGGGATCAGGGTGTAACGCTGGAAGAATATTTGGATGAAGAGTATTAAAAGATGACAGTTCTCTTGGACAGGAGGAATGCTGTATGGAATGGAGCAGACTGTTGTCCCCGAAGCGTCAGCGGACAGGGAGAAAACATAAGGAGAAAAACAGGACAGATTTGCGAAGCAGTTTCGAGAAGGATTACCACAGAATTATCGGGAGCGCGTCATTTCGGCGGCTTCAGGATAAAACGCAGGTATTTCCGCTGGATCGAAGTGATTTTGTGAGAACGAGACTGACTCATTCTCTGGAAGTTTCTTCTTTTGGAAAATCGCTTGGACAGAATATCGGGGAGTATATCCTTACTTATGGAAAGGATCCGGAATTCACCCCGCAGATGAAGGAAGATATCTGTAATATACTGTTGTGCGCCGGGCTGATCCACGATATCGGGAATCCACCGTTCGGTCATTTTGGGGAGACGACAATCCGGGAATGGTTTGAGGAACATCTGACAAAGATTACATACGACGGGAAGCCGCTGACGGAAGTTTTTACTCCAAGAATGCTGGCGGATTTTTATTACTTTGAAGGAAATGCACAGGCCTTCCGTCTGGTGACCAAGCTTCACTATCTTGTGGATGAAACCGGGATGAATCTGACCTATGCGCTGTTAAATACGATCGTCAAGTACCCGGTGGATTCTCTGCATGTGGATCCGTCCGGTGACAAAATCCAGCAGAAAAAGCTGGGATATTATCTGGCGGATGAAGAACTGTTTCTTAAGATCAGCAGCGAGACAGGAACCGGAAACAACCGGCATCCGTTGACGTTTATCCTGGAGGCGGCTGATGATATTGCATACAAAACAGCGGATATCGAAGACGCCTATGTGAAAGGATTTCTGCCGTTTTCGGCTCTTTCCAGAGAACTGGAAAAGGTAGATACCGGAGAGAACTTTCAGGCTTATGGTCACCTGATGGAACTTTATCGAGGTGCCGTTGAAAGAGAGGAAGAAGAGCCGGAAGCCTATGCGGTAAAAAACTGGATTGTGCGTGTGCAGTCCTTCCTGATTGCCTGCGCGACAGAAGGATTTACAGAGAATTACGAGGCGATCATGTGCGGAGAATATCAAAAGGATCTGTTTGCAGGGACAAAAGCAGAAGAACTGATGGATGTACTCGGGCACGTCGCAGAAAAGTATGTGTTTATGACCGATGAAATTTATAAAATGGAAGTGGCCGAATCGCGAATTCTTTCCTTTTTGATGGAAAAATTTGTAATGGCTGCTGTCCGGTACAGCGATCCGAAGCAGAAGATGGATTCAATTGACAGGCGCATGCTTGCTTTTATTTCGGATAATTATAAGAAAGCATATCAGCACCAGTCTCAGGGAAAAGGAGAGATCGAGAAGCTATACCTCCGTATTTTGCTTGTAACGGATTACATCTGTGGAATGACTGACAGCTACGCAAAAAGACTGTATCAGGAGTTGACAGCAAAAATATAAAAAACAGGATATAAACTGACAAGGAGAGACTGCGTACAGTCTCCCCTTTTTTGTTTCCGTTTCTCTTTTCCAGTTCTTTTTCAGAAGGGACGGGCATAGTATGGAAAGGAAAAGGAAACAGGCGGGAAGCAGATTTATGAAGCGTTTTATCTGTTATCTTTATGAGTATCAGGAAGGAAGACGGATCAGAAATATCGGATTTTGTAAAGTGGAGTCATCGGAGGATGGATGCACGGTCAGTATTCATGGAAAGGGCTGGGGGATGAATAGCCCGAGAAAGTTGTCGCTGTATTTGTTCTGGAGAGAAAATGGAAAGTGCTTCGGGGTGTACCAGGGCGAACTTGGGAATGTCAGTCCAGCGCTGAATTACAGGCTTTCCTACACGGAAGAAGATTTAGGAAGCAAAGCACGGTATGACCGCGTGGAAGGAATCATTTTAAGTGGAGAGAATGGGCCGAGGTATGCGGCGGTCTGGACCGACGAGGCAGTAGATATCAGTCGGATGGAGCCGACCGCAAGAGAAGAAGTAACAGAAGAAAAGACGGAAGAAAAATCAGAAGAAAACATCACGGTGGCGGAGCCGGAAGAAGTGGAAGAGGTGAAGGAGGAAGAGCCGGTATCGGCGGAAAAGGAGATGCCGGATGAGCGGGAAGAAGCGGAGAGAATGATGGAGCAGGAGGAAATGACGGAAGTACCCGCAGGTGTTTCTTATGATGTAAGAGAGATTTTGCCTGAGGAGAGCATGGAAACAGAAGAAAAGGAAACGCAGTCGTTCTATTTTGATGAGGAAGAGGAGGAGTTGGAACCGGAGATCGCGGAGCAGGAGTGCCAGACGGCATGTCGGTTTCGCTGCACCAAAATCCAGAGACAGGATCTTTCAAAACTCATCCGAAGAGAGTGGCAGCTGGCAAACAACAGCTTTCTCCTGCACGGCTATTATAATTATCATCATCTTGCTTTTTTGCAGGAAGGAGAGAACCTGTACCTCGGAGTGCCGGGAGTCTACAGCGAAAAAGAACGAAGAGCAGCACAGGCCTTCGGATTCCCGGGATTTGTAAATTATGAAGAGGAGATGCTGGATCTGCCGGAGGGAGAAAAAGAGGACCGGGCAGATTTCGGGTATTGGTGTCGACAGGTTCACCAAATTAGAGTATAATGAATAAGAAATTGCCGTGTTTCAGATTGTTTTAGATGAAAACGGCACAGAAGAATTTCAGTAAGAGACACAGGAGTATGGAAGATGGGACGTAGACGTTCAAAGGAAGAGAAAGAACAGGAAGAGAAACTTCAAAAAGAGCTTCAGAAAAAGCTGGATATCAAATACATGAAAGAAGCAGTGAAGCAGGCGAAGAAGGCATATGCTCTGGGGGAGGTCCCGATCGGATGTGTCATCGTATATGAAGATAAGATCATCGGCAGGGGATACAACCGCCGGACGATTGATAAAAATACACTGGCTCACGCGGAGATTCAGGCGATCCGCAAGGCCAGCAGGAAGATGAATGACTGGAGACTTGAGGACTGTACGTTGTATGTCACCCTGGAACCATGCCAGATGTGTTCCGGGGCGATTGTGCAGGCGCGGATTAAGCGGGTAGTCGTCGGGTGTATGAATCCCAAGGCGGGCTGCGCAGGATCGATTATGAATCTTCTGCAGGTGCCGCAGTTTAATCATCAGGTGGAACTTACAACAGGGATCATGGGTGAAGAGTGCAGCCAGATGATGAAGACGTTTTTTAAAGAATTAAGGCAAAAAAAATAGAGCAGTCATCTGCTCTTTTTTGTGCGCTGTGCGTCGAACGCATCTCCCAAGCGTTACTCTGGAAGTTAACTCAACCCAGGCACCCTCGCGGCACACGGGAGGTTCCGCTTAGTGCTGCTTCGTTCCCGACCTGACACGGTTCACGGAGTCCAGTTGCGCGAGACCCGAAGTATCAACGCCACTTTCCAGAGGCAGCCTCACAAGAATACGCCCTCGGCACAGCATCACCCCTACTATAGCGGATTGTAGGTACAGGGTACCGCTAACACCCCGGCTGCACGTTTCATAAGTTTACCGTGTTTTTGGGGAAATGTCAATAAAATCGGCAAAATAAAAAGGAGAAAAATACGTATGAAAACTATTCTCGCGGCAGTTAATGCCAAATATATCCATTCTAATCTGGCGGTCTATTCTCTCAGATCTTATGCAAAATACTATCTGAGTGAGACGAAGATTGCGGAATATACGATTAACCAGCAGATTGATGAGATTCTGATGGATCTGTACCGGGAGCAGCCGGAGCTTTTGTGCTTTTCCTGCTACATCTGGAATCTGGATTATGTGGAGGAACTGGTGCGGGAGATTAAAAAGATCCTGCCAGAGACGATTATCTGGCTTGGCGGGCCGGAGGTCTCCTACGATGCAAAAGAGGTACTTCTCAGGTTGCCGGAGGTTGCCGGAGTGATGAAAGGGGAAGGTGAAGAGACATTTGCCGCGCTGTTGGACTTTTATCACGGAAAAATAGAAAGGCTGGATGAGATTGCCGGAATCACGTTCCGGAAAGAGAATGGTGAGATTCAGGAGAATGTATGGCGGAAAGTAATGGAGTTAAGTCTTGTGCCGTTTGTATATGAGGACCTGAGCCTGTTTGAGCATAAAATTATTTATTATGAGACAAGCAGAGGATGTCCGTTTCAGTGCAGCTACTGCCTGTCCTCGGTTGATAAATGTTTAAGGTTTAGGGACCTGGATCTGGTAAAACGGGAACTTCAGTATTTCCTGGATCAGAAAGTTCCGCAGGTGAAATTTGTGGACCGGACATTTAACTGCCGACACGGACATGCTAAGGAAATCTGGAAGTATCTTCTGGAGCATGATAACGGAATTACCAATTTTCATTTCGAGGTATCGGCGGATCTTCTGGATGAGGAGGAACTAGAATTGATTTCCAGGATGCGTCCGGGACTGATTCAGCTGGAGATCGGAGTGCAGTCGACCAATCCGGATACGATCCGGGCGATCAAAAGGACAATGAATTTTGAACGGCTTTCGGAAGTGGTAAAAAAGATCAAGGCAATGGGAAATACACACCAACATCTGGATTTGATTGCGGGACTGCCATATGAAGGATATGAGAGTTTTGGAAGGTCATTTGACGATGTCTACAGTCTGATGCCGGATCAGTTACAGCTTGGATTTCTGAAAGTGCTGAAAGGATCCTATATGCAGGAGCATGCAGAGGAATATGGATTGTTATATAAAGGGAAACCGCCGTACGAAGTGCTTGGGACAAGCTGGCTTTCTTACGGAGAGATTGCACAGCTTAAAAAGATAGAAGAAATGGTGGAGGTCTATTACAATAGCGGACAGTTTGCGAATACACTGCGCTTTCTGGTAAAGGAATTTGCGTCGCCGTTTCGGATGTACGAAAAACTGAGCAGTTACTATGAGGAGAAAGGACTGTTTGCGCGGAACCACACGAGAACTGCCAGATATGAGATTCTGCTTGATTTCATCGAGGAAAATATAAAAGGAAAGACAGAATTTTACCGGGAACTTTTGGTCTATGATCTGTATCTGAGGGAAAATATTAAGAGCCGTCCGGAATTTTCAGGAGAGCCTTTGGCGGACAAGGAGTTTTTGAAGGCATTTTACGACCGGGAAGAGAAAGATCCGGTATATCTGAAATCCTACGAAAAGACGGAGAGCAGGAAACTTCGGAAGATGACTCATATCGAAGTATTTGAGTTTCAGGTGGACCAGGATATGGAGCCGGGAAAAACTGTGCTGCTGTTTGACTATCAGAACCGGAATCCTTTAAATTATGAAGCGGCGGTATTCCGGATCGGAGAGGAAGAGGAGTAATAAAATGAAGAAACGGACAAAAGAAATTCTGGACATTCTGGATCATCAGTTTGGAACAGAATACAAATGTTATCTGAATTATGAGACGCCGTGGCAGCTTCTGGCGGCCACCATGCTGAGCGCTCAGTGTACGGACGCACGGGTCAATATCGTGACAAAAGATCTGTTTCAGAAGTATACATCGCCGGGAGACATTGCGACAGCAGATTTAAAAGAACTGGAAGAGGATATCCGGCCTACCGGATTTTATCATAATAAGGCGAAAAACCTGATTGCATGTATGAAGGAGATTCATGAGAAGTATCACGATGAGGTACCGTCTACGCTGGAGGAGCTGACGTCGCTTGCGGGAGTAGGGAGAAAAACTGCCAATGTGATCCGGGGTAACATTTACCACGATCCAAGTGTTGTGGTAGATACACATGTGAGACGGATCTCAAGGAGGCTTGGCTTTACCACGAATGAGGACCCGGAGAAGATCGAGCAGGATCTGATGAAAGAACTGCCAAAAGACCACTGGATTCTCTACAATATCCAGATTATTCAGTTCGGAAGAACGATCTGTACGGCAAGAAGTCCAAAGTGCGGGGAATGTTCCTTGCAAAAGTACTGCAAAGAGTATAAAATAAAAGGAAAAGTCTGACAGGAGAAAGGATGATGGGATGAATTTCCATGATAAAAAGACACAAAGACTTATGGCTATTGTGATTATTCTGGTGATTATTGCAATGGTAGCAACGTCTATTATACCTTATCTGATTTAAGAGAAATGGTGGGAGCGCCTATGGGAGAGCAGAAGAAAGAAAATCCAAAACATACACAGAGAAGAATGAGTGCAGCACAGAAAAGAAAGTTCATAGCCCTTGCCGGGCTGGTTCTTCTATGTGCTCTTTTTGTCATTGGAATTTTTTATTCATCTGTTTACCGCTATGTACACAGAATGGAGCAGGACCAGATTGAGCAGAATGTATTTGTTCAGGGGGTGGACGTTTCCGGACTGACAGAAAAGGAGGCGCTTGAAAAGTTAGAAGACCGATGGACAGTTATGAAGCATATGCCGATTACACTGAAATCAGAGGAAAAGACAGTACAGGTGACAGTATCCGAGCTTGGAATCCAGCAGGGGGATATGGAGAGTCTTGTAAAAGAGGCGTCCGAATACGGAAAGCGCGGAAATCTGTATCAGCGTTACAGAAAAATACGGCAGGCAAAAAAAGAGAAAGTAGAATACGAAGACGATTATCAGATCGATGAAGAAAAAGCAATAGAAGTACTGGAGGAGAAAACGGCGGACTTCTTTGAAGAGGCCGTGAACGCAAAGATTACAAGAGTCGGAGGTGTATTCCAGATTACAGATGAAAAAGATGGAGAGAAACTGGCGTCCGAGGAGGTTCTGAATGAAATCCAGGACAGGCTTGGTGATCTGGAAGCTGGAAAAGAAGTGGAGATCGAGGTGGATTCCGAAAAGGATCAGCCGAACATCCGGCGTGATGACTTGGAAACTGTTCAGGACGAGCTTGGCAGTGCCTCAGTGGAGATAGCAGATGCTGAGACACGTCAGGAGATTCTGACACTGACAGGAGATCTGAATGGACGGCTTGTAATGCCGGAAAAGGAGTTTTCACTTCAGAGCGTTCTGGGAGAGCATGTCGGAGAGGGCATGTCTCAGGATGCATTGGATCTGATGGCTACCAGCCTTTACGATGCCGCTCTGTATGCAGAGACCGGAATTTCTGAACGACACGAATCCGAAAAGATTCCGGAATATGTAGACGCGGGAATGGAAGCGGTCCTCTCTGATGAGAAAGATCTGAAGATTGAAAATACGACAGAGTCACCTCTTTATATTGAAACATATATCAATGGGGAAGAGGAGCTTGTCTGCACCATTTACGGAGAAGAAACCCGTGATGAAGAGAGAAGTATTTCTTTCAAAACCGAGACGGAAGAAAAAGAGGAGTCTGAGGCAGAAACTGTCTATGAGGAGGATGCTGCGCTTGCGGCCGGAAAAACCGAAGTAAAGGAGAGCGGATCGCCGGAAAGCACCGTGACACTGTTAAAGATTGTAAAAGAGGACGGCGAGAAATCCGATGAAGAGAAAGTCAGTACGTCTGAATACGAGTCAGTCGGCCGGATTGTGAGCGTTGGTACGAAGACAGATGATGAAAAGACAAAAGAAGCACTGAAAGAGGCTGTTGCCACACAGGATCAGGAGACCATCGAAAAGACGGTCGAAAAGGCAAAGAAACAGTAGAGGACAGGAAAGATGAGAAAAGGGATTTTGACACAGGCTGCTTATCAGAGGTCTGTATATAGAAAATTAAAAGATGATCATCCGGCACTTTCGCCGTACAGCTGGAAGCGCTGTACGAAAATACCGCTTGGTGCGGAGGAACTGGTGGTTTCGGAGATTCTCATGACCGGAAGAGAGAAGGATCTTTTTGTCTATGCTGCGGCCAGGGCGGT
Source organism: uncultured Sellimonas sp. (assembly GCA_963559135.1). Taxonomy (GTDB): domain Bacteria; phylum Bacillota; class Clostridia; order Lachnospirales; family Lachnospiraceae; genus Sellimonas. The sequence goes on along the minus strand of CAUWJP010000011.1, from coordinate 53,230 downwards.
GACGGCTGTCGCCGCGGAGGGCGGGCATCCGTTTGGGGTAAGGGTGTCCGTCCTCGTGCCGGAGCAGACAGAGGAAGAATCCATAAAGGAAATGACGGAGAGTCTAAAAGAAACGGCTAAAGAGCAGGAATTTCAGATTCTGAATGTATTGACGGAAGTATGTCCTGATGCAGAAGTATTTATTGTGTCGGTCACCGGATTCGGAAAGAGTGAAATCAGGGAAGAAGAACCGGAAAAATCTTATGACGGAAAAGATCTGGTTCTTGTCAACCCGATTGCTCTGGAAGGGAGCCTTCGGATCCTCAGCGAAAAAGAGGAGGAAATCAGGGGGCGGTTTGTGCCGGTGTTTTTGCAGAAACTTCTGGATTCCAGGGGAACTCTGTTTGCAGAAAAAGCAGTTAGAAAAGCAGCAGAATATCATGCAGATTTTATCAAGCCAGTGACAGACGGCGGAGTATTTGGAGCTCTGTGGGAACTGGCAGAAGAGACGAAAATGGGATATGAGGTGGATTTGAAAACATTTCCGGTGCGCCAGGATATCATCGAGATCTGCGAGCTTTTCCGGCTGAATCCATATCAGATGGCATCGGGAGGATGTCTGCTTATTGTTCTTGAAGATGGACGTGGTTTTGTTGAGAATTGTAGACGAGACCAGATTATGGCGTCTGTCATCGGAAAGATGAAAGCAGGAAAGGATAAAATCATTCTCAATGGGGAGGAAAGACGGTGTACAGACCGTCCGGCTGAGGATGAGTGGTTTCGGATCTGTAAAGGAGGAAAATAAGATGAATATGAGAACGGAAATATTGCGTTACCTGGAAAAGAACAGCCGCGTGGATTTAGGTGAGCTGGCAGTGCTTCTCGGAACAGATGAGGCAACGATTGCAAATGAGATTGCAGATATGGAGAAGGAAAAGATCATCTGCGGCTACCACACATTGATTGACTGGGATAAGACAGGAGAAGAGTCTGTAACCGCCCTGATTGAAGTTCGGGTGACACCGCAGAGAGATCTGGGGTTTGACCGGATTGCGGAGCGGATCTATAATTTCCCGGAGGTTACGGCAGTCTATCTTATTTCAGGGGCGTATGACTTCCTGATTATTCTGGAAGGAAAGACACTCAAGGAAGTATCCAGGTTTGTATCAGAGAAACTTTCTCCGATTGAACCGGTGCTTTCCACGGCTACCCATTTCATTTTAAAGAAATATAAGGACCACGGAACGATTCTTACGCCTCAGAAGAAGGCAGAAAGGATGTTGGTGATGCCGTAATGAGAAATCCATTATCCGATAAGATTGTAAATATACAGCCGTCCGGCATCCGGAAGTTTTTTGACATTGTAAATGAGATGAAGGATGCGATTTCCCTGGGAGTCGGCGAGCCGGATTTTGATACACCGTGGAGAATCCGCGAAGAGGGAATTTATTCCCTGGAAAGAGGACGGACGTTCTATACTTCCAATGCCGGGCTGAAAGACTTAAAAGAAGAAATTTCAAAATATCTGGAGCGGAAGATTCAGGTTTCCTACAATCCTGCATCCGAGATCATTGTGACAGTCGGAGGGAGCGAAGGAATTGATATTGCCATGCGTGCCATGCTAAATCCAGGGGATGAGGTACTGATTCCACAGCCGAGTTATGTCTCCTATCTGCCGTGCGCAGTGCTGGCGGACGGAGTACCGGTAGTGATCCCGCTGCAGGAGAAGAATAAATTTAAACTGACAAGGGAAGATCTGGAAGCAAAGATTACGGATAAGACGAAGATTCTTGTACTTCCATTTCCGAATAATCCGACGGGATCCATTATGACAAAGGAGGATCTGGAGCCGATTGCAGAAGCGGTCGTGGAGCATGATCTCTTTGTAATCTCTGATGAAATTTATTCGGAACTGACGTATGGAACGGAGCATGTCTCCATTGCAGCGTTCCCTGGAATGAGAGAAAGAACGATTGTGATTAATGGTTTCTCCAAAGGATTTGCCATGACAGGATGGCGGCTCGGATATGCGTGCGGGCCAGCAGTGATTCTTGAACAGATGTTAAAGATCCATCAGTATGCTATTATGTGCGCACCGACCAACAGCCAGTATGCGGCTGTGGAAGGATTAAGAAACTGTGAGGATGAAGTTCAGGAGATGAGAAAGGCTTACAATCAGAGAAGACGATATCTTCTGCATGAATTTCAGCGGATGGGGCTGCAATGCTTTGAGCCGGAGGGAGCGTTCTACATCTTCCCGAGCATTCAGGAATTTGGCATGACTTCGGAAGAATTTGCCACCCGTTTTCTGGAAGAAGAGAAGGTGGCTGTCGTACCTGGTACAGCATTTGGAGACTGCGGTGAAGGATTTTTGCGAATTTCCTATGCGTATTCGCTGGATGACCTGAAAGTTGCAATCGGACGTCTGGAAAACTTTATCACAAAGCTTAGAAATCAGAAGAAAGCATGATGCTGTCATGTTAGGACAGCATGTGCGGGGAGGAATAACATGCTGAATATTGTGCTTCATGAGCCGGAAATTCCGGCAAATACCGGAAACATAGGGCGGACCTGTGTAGCAGCGGGCGCAAGGCTTCACCTGATTGAGCCCCTTGGTTTCCGCCTGACAGAGAAAAACTTAAAACGGGCCGGAATGGACTACTGGGAGCAGCTGGATGTCCGGACCTATATTGATTTTCAGGATTTTCTGGAGCAGAATCCAGGAGCCAAGATCTATATGGCCACGACAAAGGCGCATCAGATTTACACGGAAGTCCACTATGAGCCGGACTGCTATATCATGTTCGGAAAAGAAAGCGCCGGAATTCCAGAAGAAATCCTTATCGATTATGAGGATACCTGTATTCGGATTCCTATGATTGGGGATATCCGCTCCTTGAATCTTGGCAACTCGGCAGCCATTGTTTTGTACGAGGCGCTCCGCCAGAACGGATTTGCAGGAATGAATTTGGAAGGACATCTGCATAGACTGGACTGGAAAGCATAAACAAAAGATATCTTATCTTCGCAAAGGCGGCTCTGCCTGATGCAGGCTGCTTTTGCGGAACTCTAATGACACATCACGTTACAGATGAAAGATTCTCTTTCATAAAAAACTCCAAAACAGGATAAAATTTTTGAAAATGCATTTTTATAGACTGAAGTACGAAAAAAACGACCCTCATTGAGAAAAAAATAACAAATTTGAGATAGTTTTTTTCTATCATAGATAAAATATTTAGATACAAGATGTTTCAAAAGAATCATCAATAAGTAAAATATAGGGCGGAAAAGTTACAAATAGTTTCGTTTGTGCAAATTGCATTATAATAAGAAGAAAAGGAACTTTTTCGTTATCGGAATTGCACATTAAAAAAATTGCAGTTTAAAAAATTTTATGATAAGATAAACCTATATGGGGCAGAGATTTATAGATAAAGGTGGTGAGAAGGTGATACAAGACACAATTCAGGCAATAACAGATGCCGAGGCAAAAGCGGATGCCATCGTAAAAAAAGCTGATGAAAAAGCAGAAGAGATGCTTGCAAAGGCGAAGCGAGAGGCAGAGAAGAAGCGGGAAGCTGCTGTCAGTGAAGCGAAAGCGGCAGCAAAGAAAAAGTTAGATGCCGTCTCAGAGGATGCCAGAGAAGGGGAAGCGACTTTTGAAGCGGAGATTTCAAAAGAAGTAGAGGCATTGAAGGCGGTCGCAAAACAAAAGGAAGCACAGGCGGTGGAAGCGGTGATAGCAAATCTGCGCTAGTGCATCCCAAAAGAAAGGGGGAATTTTCGTATGTCAGTATTGCAGATGCAGCGAATTAGTATCTGCGCTTTGAAAAAAGACCGAAAGGCAATACTGAAGGATCTCCAGAGTTTCGGGGCAATTGAGATTGAGACTTCAAAAGCTCAGACGGACGGACTTACGAAGATGGACACACTCGAAGAGAGACAGAAATTTGAGAAAAACATTTCTGTTCTGGAACAGGCACTTGATATCCTGCAGGAGAAAGTTCCGGAAAAGACCTCCATGTTTTCTTCGCTGGAAGGGAAAAAACTGGTGGAGCAGGAAGAATATGCTGAAACTGCAGAAAACAGAGAGCGCATTCTTGAGACTGCCGCAGAGATTCTTGCTCTTCGTAAAAAAGAGTCCGAGGCGATTGCGGAGACAGTTAAGCTGCAGGCCCAGCAGGAGGTATTGAAGCCGTGGCTTGCGTTGGGTATTCCGATGAATTACGAAGGAACAAGAAAGACCAGAGTCTTCATTGGAAGTATCGGAAGTGTGATCACGCTGGATGAGATTGCGGCTCAGATCGCAGAATATGCACCGGATCTGGCAGCGGCAGATATCGAAATTGTATCGCAGGATAAAGATCAGACGTGTCTGACGGCGGTTTGCCTGCGGGAAGAGGCGGATCGTCTGGAAGAGGCTCTGAGAGCTGTCGGATTTGCAAAACCGGTGAATGTACCATCTGGAATTCCGGCAAAAGAAATGGAAAAGATGGCTGAAAGAATCAAGGTCATCAGCGTGGAAATGAAAGGATTCACAGATGAAATCCAGAAAAGAAGCGGTGAGCGCAGTTCCATGAGACTTCTTTCCGACTATTATCGTATGAAAGTTCAGCGTTACGAAGCGCTTGCGGAGATGCCTCAGACAAAACAGGCCTTTATCTTAAGTGGATATATTCCGGCGAAACTGGCAGGAAAAGTATCAGGATATCTGGATGCAACCTACAATCTGTTTGTTGAGGTGCAGGATCTGGATAAAGAAGAGGAAGCGCCGGTGCTTCTGGAAAACGGAAAGGCATCCGGATCTGTAGAAGGAGTACTCGCATCTTTCGGCCTTCCGGCAAAAGGCGAGATCGATCCGTCAAAGATCATGTTTGTATTTTATGTCGTTCTGTTCGGAATGATGCTTTCCGATGCGGCTTACGGACTGATCATGGCAGTGGCCTGCCAAGTACTTTTAAAGAAATTTCCGAGGATGTCGGAAAGTATGGCGAAGTCCCTGCGGATGTTCATGTACTGTGGAATTTCCACACTTGTATGGGGAATTTTATTCGGAGGATATTTCGGAGATGTGGTGACAGTGGTTTCAAGAGTGTTCTTCGGACATGAAATCACGATACCGGCATTATGGTTTGTGCCTCTGGACGATCCGATGAGACTTCTGATCTTCTCCATGCTGCTTGGACTCATCCACCTGTTTACAGGACTTGGACTCAAAGGGTATATGTATATCAGAGATAAAAAGTATCTGGATTTCTTCTGTGATGTCGTGCTCTGGTTTATGCTTCTGATCGGACTGATCCTGATGCTGTTACCGAGCAGTCTGTTCTATTCGATTTCGCAGATGACGATTGTATTCCCGCCGTTTTTACAGATGCTTTCTAAAGCGCTTGCGATTATCGGAGCAGTCGGAATCCTGCTGATGTCGGGACGAAACAACAAGAATCCGGGACTTCGGATCGCGCTCGGTGCTTATGATCTGTATAACATTACGGGTTGGTTAAGTGATGTGCTTTCGTATTCACGTCTTCTGGCACTTGGTCTTGCAACCGGCGTTATCGCATCGGTTGTCAACCAGATGGGAAGTATGGCAGGGGGCGGAATTGGCGGAGCGATCCTGTTTATCGTTGTATTTATTATCGGACATGTATTTAACCTGGCCATCAACGTGCTTGGTGCCTATGTCCACACAAACAGACTTCAGTATGTCGAGTTTTTTGGCAAGTTTTATGAAGGCGGCGGACGGGCATTCAATCCGTTCAAGGCAGATACAAAATATGTAGATATTAAGGAGGAAACGAAATAATGAGTGAATTAGGAATTGTTTATGCATTACTTGGTGCAGCAGTGGCGGTATTTCTTGCAGGAACCGGATCTGCAATCGGTGTAGGTATTGCCGGACAGGCGGCTTCAGGAGTAGTTACTGAGGACCCGAGCAAATTTGCGAAGGTATTGATCATGCAGCTGCTTCCTGGTACACAGGGTATTTATGGTCTGCTGGTAGGATTTATTACTCTTTCTAAAGTCGGACTTCTTGGCGGAAATATTGCGGATATTGATGTGAAGACAGGTCTTCTGATTCTTGCAGCCTGCCTCCCGATCGGAATCGTTGGACTTCTTTCTGCGATGTCTCAGGGTAAAACAGCAGCAGCAGCAATTGGAATTGTAGCAAAGAAACCGGAGCAGTTCGGTAAAGCGATGCTGTTCCCGGCCATGGTTGAGACTTATGCGATCCTTGCACTTTTGATTTCTATCCTTGCTGTTACAGCAATTCAGGTTTAATAGTAGAAGGACGATAATCTAAAAGTAAAGGAGAGCTTGAGAATGACTGGATTAGATAAGATGATAAGCCAGATTCTGGAAGAAGCACAATCCCTTGCAAAAGAAAAAGAAGCAAAGGCAGCCAAAGAGGCTGATGCCATCCGGGAGGAGGCGGCAGAGGAAACAAAGAAGCAGACAGAGGCGATCGCGCAGAAAGCGGAAAAAGATGTACTGGATTATCAGACCAGACTGAAATCTGCCGATGAACAGAAACGGCGTACAGCGCTTCTGGCTGCAAAGCAGGAGATCATTGCGGAAGTGATCGAGGCTGCCTATCAGAAGTTCTGCTCTATGGAACCGGAAGACTATTTTGAGACGATCAGGACCATGCTTGGAAAATACGTACTTTCCCAGGAGGGAGAAATTCTGTTTTCCGAGAAAGATCTGGCCAGAATGCCGAAGGATTTTCCGGCGGAGATTGCCCGCATAGCAAAAGAAAAGGGTGGCAGTCTTACTGTTTCCAAAGAGACGAAGTCCATGGAAGGAGGATTTGTCCTTCTGTACAACGGAATCGAAGAGAACTGCTCATTCAGAGCGATCTTTGATGCGAGAAGAGATGAGCTGCAGGATCAGGTAAACAGAGTACTGTTTTTTTAGACGGCGCAATTCCGCGAAAAGGAGGATTTAACCAATGGCAAAAAATCAATACACCTATGCGGTTGCGCGGATCAGGGCGATGGAAGTATCGCTGTTTTCTCAGGCAGTCATAGATCAGCTTCTTGCCTGCAAAGATGAGAAGCAATGTCTGCAGCTCCTTCAGGAGAAGGGATGGGGAAATGCGGATACCCCGCTCGATGCAGAAGCGATTTTATCTTGTGAACGTGAAAAGACATGGAAGGAAGTCCGCTCTCTTGCGGATGACCCGTCTGTGTTCGATGTGATTTCCTATGCAGATTTGTTCCAGAATCTGAAAGCTGCCCTCAAACTGGCAGCGTCAGGGAAGACGGTATCAGATGTTTTTATCAAGGATACACAGATTTCCGGAGAAGAAATGCTGGATATTGTCAAAAAGAAAGAATTCGGAAGACTTCCGGATTTCATGGCTGCGACGGCCCGGGAAGCGTATGAGACACTGCTTCATACACAGGACGGCCAGCTGTGTGATATTATGATTGACAAGGCGGCGCTGGAGGCCATCTATGCCGCTGGACAAAGATCCGGTGAAAACATTATCCGGGAGTATGCGGAATCCACAGTCGCGGTTGCGGATATCAAGATTGCGGTACGTTCACAGAAGACCGCAAAAAGTATGGAATTTATGAAAAAAGCAATGGCAGAATGTGACAGTGTCAGCGTCAGCGCGTTGATGAAAGCAGCATCAAGTGGCATGGATGCAATCGAAGAATATCTGGAGAGTACAGCATATAAGGGAGGGGCTCAGGCTCTGAGAGAGTCGGCTTCCGCTTTTGAGTGCTGGTGCGACAACCGGATTATCGAAACGATCCGGCCGCAGCTTTACAACCCGTTTACGATCGGCCCGGTTGTAGCATATCTGCTTGCGCGGGAAAATGAAATAAAAACGGTGAGGATCATACTGACCGGAAAGCAAAATGACCTTCCGGAAGAATCCATCCGGGAAAGGGTAAGGGAGATGTATGTATAAGATAGCAGTATTAGGCGATTATGACAGCATTTACGGTTTTGCCGCCCTGGGTCTTGACATCTGTCCCGTAAACAGCCCGGAGGAGGCAAAGAAGACATTTGTACAGCTGGCAGAGGAAAGAACAGGGATCATCTATGTGACCGAAGCTCTGGCGGCTGTCTTGAAACACGAAATAGACAGATATAAGGATGCAATTGTGCCGACCGTGATCCAGATTCCTGGAATCAGTGGAAACACGGGCGCCGGAATCGAAGGGGTAAAGAAGTCTGTAGAGCAGGCTGTAGGCTCCGATATTCTGTTTGGTGGTAATTAGGAAAGCAGGTGATTGTCGAAATGAGTAAGGGAACGATAAAGAAAGTGGCAGGGCCGCTGGTTATCGCTGAAGGAATGCGTGACGCCAACATGTTTGACGTGGTTCGTGTAAGTGATCAGCGATTAATCGGAGAGATCATCGAAATCCACGGTGATCAGGCCTCTGTACAGGTTTATGAAGAAACGGCAGGACTGAAACCGGGTGAGCCGGTAGAGTCCATGGATGTGCCGATGTCAGTAGAGCTTGGACCTGGATTGATCACAAGCATCTACGACGGAATCCAGCGTCCGCTTGATGATATTATGAAAGTAACAGGTGGAAACAGCCTGAAGCGCGGAGTCGAAGTTCCATCCCTGAAAAGGGACAAGAAATGGGAGTTCGTTCCGGTAGCAAAAGTAGGCGACGAAGTTGAAGGCGGCGACGTGCTCGGAACTGTTCAGGAGACCATTGTTGTTCAGCAGAAGATCATGGTACCTCCGAATGTAAAAGGAACAGTAAAAGAGATCCGCTCCGGTTCTTTCACTGTAGAGGAAGTGGTTGTGGTACTTTCTACTCCGGAAGGAGATAAAGAGCTTACCATGATGCAGAAATGGCCGGTAAGACGGGGACGTCCGTACCAGAAGAAGCTTGCTCCTGAGATGCCGTTGATCACAGGACAGCGTGTTATCGATACATTCTTCCCGATTGCAAAAGGCGGTGTGGCTGCAGTTCCGGGTCCTTTCGGAAGCGGAAAAACAGTTATTCAGCACCAGCTTGCAAAATGGGCGGAGGCAGATATTGTTGTATATATCGGTTGCGGAGAGCGTGGAAACGAGATGACTGACGTTCTGAACGAATTCCCGGAACTGAAGGACCCGAAGACAGGCGAGTCCCTGATGGAGAGAACCGTTCTGATTGCCAATACATCAGATATGCCGGTTGCGGCGCGTGAGGCATCTATTTATACAGGAATTACGATCGCGGAATATTTCCGTGATATGGGATATTCAGTAGCTTTGATGGCAGACTCTACATCCCGGTGGGCCGAGGCGCTCAGGGAGATGTCCGGACGTCTGGAAGAAATGCCTGGTGAAGAAGGATACCCGGCTTACCTCGGAAGCCGTCTGGCACAGTTCTATGAGCGTGCAGGACATGTGGTTTCTCTTGGAAAAGACGGACGCGAGGGAGCACTTTCCGTAATCGGAGCCGTATCCCCTCCGGGTGGTGATATTTCCGAACCGGTATCTCAGGCAACTCTCCGTATTGTAAAAGTATTTTGGGGACTGGATTCCAACCTGGCTTACAAGAGACATTTCCCGGCGATCAACTGGTTGACCAGTTATTCGCTGTATCTGCAGGATATGGAAAAATGGTTCAACGAAGAAGTGGCTGCGGACTGGATGGATAACCGTCAGAAGATGATGGGACTTCTTCAGGATGAGGCAGAGCTTGACGAGATTGTTAAGATGGTAGGTATGGATGCGTTGTCACCGTCTGACCGTCTGAAGATGGAGGCTGCACGATCCATTCGTGAAGACTTCCTGCACCAGAACTCTTTCCATGAGATTGACACCTATTCTTCTTTGAAGAAGCAGTATCTCATGATGAAACTCGTTCTTGCATTTTATGAAGAGTCCTCCAAGGCTCTTTCCGAAGGTGCATCCATGAATAAGCTGATTGGCATGCCGGTGCGCGAGCAGATTGGACGTTTCAAATATACACATGAGGATGATCTGGATGAAGCTTATCAGAAAGTTACAGAAGAGCTTACAGCAGAAGTAGCGGACACATTCGGAAAGGAGGACTTCTAAATGCCAAAAGAATATAGAACAATTCAGGAAGTTGCCGGACCGCTTATGATGGTCCGCGGGGTAGAAGGTGTTGCATACGACGAACTGGGAGAGATAGAACTTGTAAACGGTGAAACCCGCCGGTGTAAAGTTCTGGAAGTAGATGGAGATACCGTACTTGTACAGCTGTTTGAAAGTGCAACAGGAATCAACCTTTCGAACAGTAAGGTACGTTTCCTTGGAAGAAGCATGGAACTTGGCGTATCGGAAGATATGCTCGGCCGTGTCTTTGACGGATTGGGACGTCCGATTGACGGCGGACCGGAAATCCTTCCGGACGAGAGATTGGATGTTAACGGTCTCCCGATGAACCCGGCAGCGAGAAGCTATCCGGAAGAGTTTATTCAGACAGGAGTTTCCGCGATTGACGGACTGAATACTCTTGTCCGTGGACAGAAACTTCCGATTTTTTCAGCATCCGGACTTCCGCATGCTCAGCTGGCTGCACAGATTGCAAGACAGGCAAAAGTGCGCGGAACTGATGAGCCGTTCGCTGTTGTATTTGCGGCAATGGGTATCACATTTGAAGAGTCCAACTTCTTCATTGAAAGTTTCCGGGAGACAGGGGCTTTGGACCGTACGGTTCTGTTTATCAACCTTGCAAATGACCCGGCTATTGAGCGTATTTCTACGCCGAAGATGGCGTTGACAGCAGCAGAGTACCTTGCGTTTGAGAAAAATATGCATGTACTTGTTATTCTTACGGATATCACAAACTATGCGGATGCATTGCGTGAAGTATCTGCGGCTCGTAAAGAAGTACCGGGTCGTCGTGGATATCCGGGATATATGTATACGGATCTTGCGTCCATGTATGAAAGAGCAGGACGTCAGAAAGGCAAGAGCGGAAGTATCACGATGATTCCGATTCTGACCATGCCGGAAGATGACAAGACCCATCCAATTCCGGACCTTACCGGGTATATCACAGAGGGGCAGATCATCCTGAGCCGTGATCTTTACCGTAAGGGCGTGCAGCCGCCGATCGATGTACTGCCGTCTCTGTCACGTCTGAAAGACAAAGGAATCGGTGAAGGAAAGACTCGTGCGGATCACTCCAACACGATGAACCAGCTTTTTGCGGCGTATGCACGTGGAAAAGAAGCAAAAGAACTCATGGTTATCCTTGGTGAAGCAGCGCTGACAGAGATTGACCTGATCTATGCAAAATTTGCAGATGCATTTGAGAAGGAATACGTCTCCCAGGGATACGGAACAGACCGTTCCATCGAGGAGACACTGGAAATCGGATGGAAGCTGCTCTCCATTTTACCGAGAAGCGAGCTGAAACGTATTGATGATAAATATCTGGATCAGTATTACGGCAAATAGAAATGGGGGTGAACTGGCTTGGCATCTACACAGGTAACACCAACCCGTATGGAACTAACAAGACTGAAAAAAAAGCTGGTAACTGCGACAAGAGGCCATAAGCTCTTGAAAGATAAACGTGATGAGCTGATGCGCCAGTTCCTTGATCTGGTCAGGGAAAATATGGCGCTTAGAGAAAAAGTGGAAGCCGGAATCAAGGCGGCAAACAAAAACTTTGTAATCGCCAGGGCGGGTATGTCAGGCGAGGCGCTGAAAACTGCTTTGATGATGCCGAAACAGTCGGTGGAACTTCAGGTGGGAGAGCGAAATGTCATGAGCGTTGATATCCCTGTTTTTGAGACAAAGACAAGGACCGCGGACGCAAACGATATCTACTCATACGGCTTTGCTTTTACGTCCAGCGATCTGGATGGAGCTGTAAAGTCGCTTGCCGATATTCTTCCGGATATGTTAAAACTGGCTGAAACAGAGAAAGCGTGCCAGCTGATGGCATCCGAGATTGAAAAGACGAGACGGCGTGTAAATGCGTTGGAACATGTCATCATTCCGGAGACGCAGGACAATATCAGATATATCACGATGAAGCTGGATGAAAACGAGAGGAGCTCGCAGATCCGGCTGATGAAAGTAAAAGACATGATGCTGGAAGATGCGCATCATTATAAAGAACGCCAGGCGTAAACAGCGTGGTAAAAAAGACAGATGTAAAACCGCTTTTCTGGAAGAAACGGATTTTGCATCTGTCTTGTTTTGTTTGTTGGAAGATAGATATCTGATCTACCTAAAAGACCAGATAAAGAACAAGAAGAAAGAAAAGATTGCAGACAGTAAACAGCCCGATATATTTTGACTTTTGTTCCGGATATCTGGATGAAATCTGGCGGTAAGAGATCAGGCTGGCCATTGAGGCAATCAACGTACCAAGTCCGCCAAGATTAGTTCCGATAATCAGTTCTGGAATACGGGAAGTATAATTCGAAAGCAGCATGGCAGCAGGAACATTGCTGATGACCTGGCTTGCAAGAATGCTGACCAGCTGTTCATGGTTTTCGAGAATAGAACGGATGAACACACGAAGACTTTCAAAATGGTCGATATTTCCCACAAAAATGAAGAAGAATACAAAGGTCAAAAGCAGCGCATAATCAATTTTTGTAAACAGAGTCCGTTTTCGTAAGAGCAGAGGAACTGCAACAAGAAACAGAAGCACCCAGTCAGGCAGAAACCCGGAAACAGAACATAGGCAGAAAAGGAAAAGTATTCCGTAAAACAGGATTTCTTTTCTGCCCGGGAAAGAAGAATTCCCTACCTGAATACTGATAGAACCGCGTTCTGTTCCAAAGAAGGAAAAGAGAGCCAGGAGTACGGTTGCAAGTGCGGTATAAGGAAACATCAGCCAGAGAAATTCCGGCAGGCTCATTTTGGAAAGAGAGTACAGGTAAAGGTTCTGAGGATTCCCGATCGGGGTGAACATACTTCCCAGATTTGCGGCAATGGTCATCAAAACTGTGAGATAGCAGATCTTGGATTCCATTCTGCCTAATTTCAGGATCAGAATACCAAACGGGACAAAAGTAATCAGGGATACATCGTTGGTGATGAACATGCTACTGAGAAAGCATAAAAATACAAGGGTAAGAGCGAGCCCTCTTTTGGAAGAAGTTCTGTTTAAAAGCAATCCCCCGATATAAAGGAAAAAGTCTGCTTCCCTTAAACCTTCTACAATCAGCATTAGACAAAAGAGCAGAATCAGAGTATGAAAATCCATATAACCAAGATAGGCTGGGCTGGGTGGGGTGATCAGGCAGGAAACAATGGCCAGACACAAAGAGATCAGAAGAACCATATCATTTTTAAATAAAACAGCAATTTTTTTCATCATTTTCTCAACATTCCTTTCGTGCGCATATTTGCACCATTGAGATTATAGCAGAAGAGTGCGGAGGTGTCATCTTTTTTAGAAAGAAACAGGTGGATTTAAGAAATATCGAAAACAAGGAGGTCAAGTTTCCAAATTCCAGTTTTTGCATATGGTAAAGTAGATTATATCAGACAGGAAGTGCGAAGAATATGGAACATAAACTGCCTTATTATATGGCCTATCCGATGGATTTGAAGGAATATGGAGAGGAAAAAAGAGATCGGCGTGATGTGGACTACATGAAGAGCATATATCCGATGTCTGCAAAAAAGATTCTGCCGTATGTGGAAGAAGAGTGTGACCGGATGGAATATGAAGGAAGTATGATCTATGATGAATACCCGGATCGTCTGCTTCTCTATATGATGGCAGGTCGTATTTATGACAGAATGAAAGAGGGAGAGAAAAAAGAGATTGCGATGGAGATAGAAAAGGAGCAGGTGGAAACACAGGACCTTAAGAGGAAGAAACGCGACAGGGAAGAAACGATCATGGATCTTGTTCAGATTCTGCTGTATCAGGAAATTGTGCAAAGAAGATGTAGGCATCGCAGAAATTGTAGGCACTATTATTAAATTTTTCGTCAGGATACAGGGTTTACGCGAAGTTTAAACCATGATAAAATATGAGTGGAAATACAAATCGATACCGTTTTTTCTAAAAATGAGGAATGCGTCAAGAGAAAAGAGGAAGGCCGATGAAGAAAAATCTCGTTTTCATAGGTATGCCGGCATCTGGAAAAAGTACGATCGGTGTTGTGACAGCAAAGCGTCTGGGATATCAGTTTATCGATACAGACCTGATAATACAGGAGCAGGAAGGGAAACTGCTCAGGGAGATTATTGAAGAGAAAGGGATCGATGGATTTCTGGAGATTGAGGATCAGGTCAATGCGTCTGTGCAGGCAGAAAAAGCAGTGATCGCACCGGGCGGGAGCGTCGTGTATTGCGAAAACGCTATGAAGCATTACAAAGAAATAGGGACGATTGTGTATCTGCATGTTCCGTATACAGAAATTGAGAAGCGGATCCAGAACGCAAGAAACCGCGGAGTTGTGTTGAGAGAAGGACAGACGTTACGGCAGCTGTACGATGAAAGATGCAGACTTTTTGACCAGTATGCAGATATCCGTATCAATGAAGAAGGATTGTTAATGGGAGAGACGGTGGAAAAAGTACTCGCTGTTCTCGGTGATATCAGGGGAGAAAACTGAGGATAAATAGTCCGTTCTGTTTAAATATCCGGCGGATGGCACAAAAGGAACAAGAAATAAAAGTTTTACAAACAGAAAATTTGTGCTATACTAATCCGGTAAGATTGTTCTTTGTTAAATATATGTGAACATTAGTTAAAATTTAGATAGATCAGGACGAAATTACGGATACGATTAAATAGTAGTCGAGGTGTGATATGGAGCAGTATATTATTAAGGGAGGGACTCCTCTTGTTGGAGAAGTTGTCATAGGAGGAGCCAAAAATGCGGCGCTTGCAATCCTTGCGGCCGCAATTATGACGGATGAGACAGTACACATTGATAATCTTCCGGATGTGAATGATATCAATGTTTTATTAGAGGCAATGGAAGGCATCGGCGCGCAGATTAAGAGAAGTGATCGCCATACGGTACAGATCAGTGGCGGAGCCGTGCATGATTTTAATATTGATTATGACTATATCAAGAAGATTCGAGCTTCCTATTATCTTTTAGGAGCCCTTCTTGGGAAATATAAGCATGCGGAAGTGGCACTTCCGGGCGGATGTAATATCGGAAGCAGGCCAATTGACCAGCATCTGAAGGGATTCCGTGCCCTTGGAGCAGAGGTGGAGATTGAGCATGGGAAGATTCTTGCCGATGCGGACAGACTTGTGGGAAGCCATATTTATTTTGATGTTGTCAGCGTAGGAGCTACGATCAATGTGATGATGGCAGCTTCGATGGCAGAAGGCATGACGATTCTTGAAAATGTGGCAAAAGAGCCGCATGTAGTAGATGTTGCCAATTTCCTGAACAGTATGGGAGCCAATATCAGAGGCGCAGGTACAGATGTGATTAAAATCAAAGGTGTAAGCAGACTTCATGGAGCGGAGTATTCTATCATTCCGGATCAGATTGAGGCAGGCACCTTTATGTTTGGAGCAGCCGTGACAAAAGGTGATGTGACAGTGCTCAATGTGATCCCGAAGCATCTGGAGGCGACCATTGCGAAGCTTGTAGAGATCGGATGCGAAGTGGAAGAGTTCGATGATGCTGTACGTGTAGTGTCAAAAGGGAAACTGCGTCATACACAGGTGAAGACCCTTCCTTATCCGGGATTTCCTACAGATATGCAGCCGCAGATGGGCGTTGCACTTGCTTTGTGCGAAGGAACAAGCACGATTACAGAGAGCATTTTTGAAAACCGTTTTAAATATCTGGATGAGCTTGCACGTATGGGTGCGGTTTCCAAGATTGAGGGAAATTCCGCAACAATTGAGGGCGTAGAGCGGTTCTCCGGAGCCAGAGTAAGCGCACCGGATCTGAGAGCGGGCGCTGCGTTGGTGCTTGCAGGACTTGCTGCGGAAGGAATTACGATTGTGGATGATATTGTCTACATTCAGCGTGGATATGAGCGGTTTGAGGAGAAATTAAGAGAGCTTGGTGCTGAGATTGAGAAAGTCTCAAGCGAAAAAGAGATTCAGAAATTTAAATTGAAAGTTAGCTAAAATAATGCGAGAGGAGTGGGGTACGGAGATGCCGTATCCCTGCTTTGTTTTAAAAACCACTTGACAGGATTATATGATAGTGATATGATTCCGTACAGTGACAAGTAAATCAAGTTATATTTTCTCTTATTCAGAGTGGTGGAGATACATAGGATCTGAGAAGCCACGGCAACCCCGGTCACGGAAGGTGCCAGCCTGAGCGAGTAATCGAACAATAAGAGGATTGATATATGATGTATATATAACAGTCCGCTTATGGTGGGCTGATTTTTTTATTTAACAGGAAACTTTATCCCTTGTCAAATAAAAACATTCCGCGGGATGTGCACTCGCGCGAGATGGAAATTTGTCGCTAAAGCGACCGCGCTCGGTGCGAGAGTTCCGCGAGCAGAACTCTTTGCTGTACATGAACGTGTTCTGATGCAGCATAAAAAAGTCCGCCAGAGAAAACAGACACTATATGAGAGAAAAGGAAAGGCAGGAAAAGATGGAAAAATTATTATTTACTTCTGAATCAGTGACAGAAGGTCATCCGGACAAAGTCTGCGATGCGATTTCTGATGCGATACTGGATGCTTTGATGGAGCAGGATCCGATGAGCCGTGTAGCGTGTGAGACATGTACAACAACAGGTCTTGTAATGGTTATGGGTGAAATCACAACCAATGGATATGTGGATATCCAGAAGATTGTGCGTGATACGGTAAGAGAGATTGGATACACAAGAGGAAAATTTGGGTTTGATGCGGATACATGCGGTGTTCTGGTAGCTATTGACGAGCAGTCATCCGATATTGCAATGGGTGTTGATAAAGCACTGGAAGCAAAAGAAAATAAGATGTCCGACGAGGAGATCGAAGCGATCGGCGCCGGAGATCAGGGTATGATGTTCGGATATGCGTCCAATGAGACAGAAGAGTATATGCCGTATCCTATTTCCCTTGCACACAAGCTCACAAAACAGCTTGCAAAGGTGAGAAAGGATGGAACGCTTTCATATCTTCGCCCAGATGGAAAAGCTCAGGTGACAGTAGAATACAATGAAGAAGGAAAGCCAGAACGCCTGGAGGCAGTGGTACTTTCTACACAGCATGATCCGGCAGTTACTCAGGAGCAGATCCACGCAGATATCAAAAAATATGTATTCGATCCGATTCTCGACGAAAAGATGATTGATGAGAATACAAAATTCTTTATCAATCCGACAGGACGTTTCGTTATCGGCGGACCGCACGGTGACAGCGGACTGACAGGACGTAAGATTATCGTAGACAGCTACGGTGGAATGGCACGTCATGGAGGCGGCGCATTCTCGGGAAAGGACTGCACAAAGGTAGACCGTTCCGGGGCATATGCAGCCCGTTATGTAGCAAAGAATATTGTAGCAGCAGGTCTTGCAGACAAATGTGAAGTACAGCTTTCCTACGCAATCGGAGTAGCTCAACCTACTTCTGTTTGGGTAGATACCTTTGGTACAGGAAAGCTTTCCAATGAAGCACTGGTAAAAATCATCCGTGAAAACTTCGATTTAAGACCGGCAGGAATCATCAAAATGCTGGATCTCAGAAGACCGATCTATAAACAGACAGCTGCATATGGACACTTCGGACGCAACGATCTGGATCTTCCTTGGGAGAAGCTTGATAAGGTAGAAACACTGAAAAAATATTTATAAAAACTTTAGAAAAATTTAGGGGCGCTTATAGTGAAGGCGCCCCTTTTCGTGATATACTGTACCTGTGATCAGAGCAGATTAAGCAGAGAGGAAGAACTGTTTTGAAATTAAAGACAAAATTGATTATTTCATTCGCAATTATTACGATTCTGCCGGCGGTTTTGACCGGTTTTGCTGTATGGGGCGTGGCGAATTACCACATTAAGGCCATCGAACGAACCTATGGAATTTCCGGTGAAGAGTACAGAGACCTTAAGCAGTCGCTTGGAACGCTGAATCAGATTCCGGAAGTCCACGAATTTATCAGCACTACGATTATCGGTGTGATCTTGATTCTGGCCCTGACAGCGATGCTGATGATTCTCTGGATTTACGGAAGTCTTCTGCGGCCGATTGAAAAGATGGAGATCGCGGTAAAGAGTATTACGGAAGGAGAACTGGATTTTGAGCTTCATCCCAAAAAAAACGATGAGATAGGCCAGTTGTGCAAAGATATTGAGGAAATGCGTAAAAGGCTGAAGGAGAACGCAGAAGAAAAGCTGAAAAATGATAAGGACAATAAAGAGTTGATCAGTAATATCTCTCATGACCTGAAGACGCCGATTACGGCAATCAAAGGATATGTCGAAGGGATCATGGATGGGGTGGCGGATACGCCGGAGAAGATGGATCGTTATATCAAGACGATCTACAACAAGGCAAATGAGATGAATACACTGATCAACGAGCTGACATTTTACACAAAGATTGACACGAACCGGATTCCGTACAATTTTGCTCCTGTCCGGGTCAATGATTATTTTAATGACTGTGTGGAGAATCTGTCGTCCGATCTTACAAATCAGGGAGTGGAATTCGGTTATTTTAATTATGTTGAAGACGATGTCAAGATTATCGCGGATGCCGAGCAGCTGATGCGCGTTGTCAATAATATCATCAGCAATTCGCTGAAATATATGGACAAACAGCAGCCGCGGATTAATCTACGGGTCAAAGATGTAGGTGACTTTATTCAGGTGGAGCTGGAAGATAACGGAAAAGGAATCGATGCAAAGGATCTGCCGTATATTTTTGACCGGTTTTACCGGACGGATGCTTCCAGAAACTCATCCAAAGGCGGAAGCGGAATCGGGCTTTCCATTGTAAAGAAAATTATCGAAGAACACGGCGGAAAAATCTGGGCTACAAGCAGACCGGGTACAGGAACAGTTATGTACTTTGTCATCCGAAAATATCAGGAGGTACCAATTTATGAGTAAAATTTTTATTATAGAAGATGAAGAAGCGATCGCAGATCTGGAGAAAGACTATCTGGAACTCAGCGGATTTGATGTTGAGGTGGAAAATGACGGAAACGCAGGGCTGAAAAAGGCACTGGAAGAAGATTTTGATCTTCTGATTCTGGATCTCATGCTTCCGGGTGTAGATGGATTTGAAATCTGCAGAAAAGTACGTGATGAAAAAGACGTACCGATTATAATGGTATCTGCAAAGAAAGATGATATCGACAAAATCCGCGGACTCGGCCTTGGAGCAGATGACTATATGACAAAACCATTCAGCCCAAGCGAACTGGTAGCTAGAGTCAAGGCGCACCTTGCAAGATACGAACGCCTGATTGGTAGCCATGCGGAAGAAAATAAAATCATCGAAATCCGCGGACTGAAGATTGACACCACAGCAAGACGCGTGTGGGTCAACGGAGAAGAAAAAGCATTTACGACAAAAGAGTTCGATCTTTTGGCATTCCTGGCAAGCCATCCAAACCACGTATACACGAAGGATGAACTTTTCAGCGAAATCTGGGATATGGAATCGATCGGAGACATCGCAACCGTTACAGTACATATCAAAAAAATCCGTGAAAAGATCGAGTACGACACATCCAAACCACAGTATATTGAAACAATCTGGGGAGTCGGATACCGATTTAAAGTATAATGAACACCAATATTTTTGGGGACGTGTTCCGATGAACCAGAACACGTCCCCAAAATTGTGCAGACTTCCGGGAAATCGCGGAAAACGGGGGTTGACAGGGTGTTTCGATTATAATACTCTTAAAGCTGATAATAAAATTTCTATAAATTTCAGGTTAAATAATTAATATAGTAAGGGGATTATATGAGCGGAAAGAAAAGGAAACGCAGAAGGAGAAGAACGGGGAGGCTGGTCCTTGGAATCGGATGTATGCTTTTGTCGGCCGGTGCGTTTGCTGCAGTGATCTATTTTAGTAATGCAGGGCGTGATGAGGTGGATCAGGAGGAGACACCGCAGCAGACAAAAGAAGATTCGAGTGTGACAGAAGAAGAGACAAAGACACAAGAAAGTGAGATCGATCAGAAGCTGGAAGCGCTGACGCTGCAGGAGAAGATAGCGCAGATGTTTATTATCACCCCGGATGCGCTGACAGGTGTTCAGGGAACGTGGAATCCAGGAGAGGTGACAGAAACAGCTTATAAGGAGCGGCCGGTCGGTGGTCTGATCATGATGGACAATAATCTGATTTCGCAGGAGCAGATCAAGACATGGAATGATGCAATTACAGGGTTTTCCAAAGAAACGGTTGGAATAGAGCCGTTCCTTTCCGTGGATGAAGAAGGGGGAACAGTAGCGCGGATCGCAGGGAATGCATCTCTTGGCATTGAGAATGTAGGAAATATGTCTGAAATTGGGGCATCCGGGGACAGCCAGAAAGCGTATGATGCGGGAGAGACGATTGGAACGTATCTGAAAGAACTTGGATTTAATATGGATTTTGCTCCGATGGCTGATGTATGGACAAACCAGGAAAATACGATTGCGCAGTACCGGGCATTTGGATCGGATCCGGAGACGGTATCGGAAATGGTATCTGAGGCGGTGAAGGGATTCCACAGTCAGGGAATTTATACAGTGGCCAAGCATTTTCCGGGACACGGAGGAACGAGCGGGGATTCTCATGAGGAAGCTGTATATTTAAACAGCACGAAGGAAGAATTGGAATCCTGCGAATTCCTTCCATTTCAGGCTGCGATTGATGCAGATACGGAGTTTGTGATGGTTGGACATATTTCTCTTCCGAATATTCTGGAGGATGATACGCTGGCTTCTCTGTCCGAGGAAGTTGTGACAGAGATGTTGCGTAATGATCTGGGATTTGACGGGATTGTGATTACGGATGCCATGAATATGGGAGCGATTACCAATGATTATACATCCGCTGAGGCAGCAGTGCAGGCTGTTCAGGCAGGAGTTGACATGATTCTGATGCCGCAGAATTTTGAGGATGCATATCAGGGGATTTTGAGCGCAGTAAATTCCGGCACGATATCAGAAGACCGGATCGATGAATCTGTGAGACGGATTCTGGAAGTGAAAATGGGAGAATCAGGAGAGAACGCGTCATGATTACAAGTTCAGCAAATCAGAAAATAAAGCGGATACTGAAGCTACAGAAAAAGGCAAAAGCAAGAAATGAGGAAGAAGTCTTTATTGTAGAGGGAATCCGAATGATGAAGGAAGCGCCGGAAGAACGGATCAAAGAGCTGTATGTCTCAGAGACATTTCTGCAGAAGCATCCAGATCTGCCGGAACATCTCACAAAGAAAGCGGAGCTGGTAAGTGATCCAGTGTTTGCCCACATGTCGGACACAAAAACACCGCAGGGAATTCTTGGGGTGATTCAGAGGAAATCCTGGACGATGGGAGAGATTCTTCAGGAAGAAGACGGAAGGGCTCCTTTTCTGATGGTACTGGATCATTTGCAGGATCCGGGAAATCTGGGGACGATTCTTCGGACGGCGGAGGGCGCCGGAGTGACGGGAGTGATCCTTGGAGCGGACTGTGCGGATCTCTATCAGCCAAAAGTGATCCGGTCCACGATGGGATCGATTTACCGGATGAGAGCGGTCTGCGTAGACGATATGAAAGAGACTGTCAGGTGTCTGAAACATCATGGAATTCACACGTATGCGGCACATCTGGATGACAGTCGTTTTTATGATGAAGAAGATTATACAAAACCGACGGCATTTCTTATTGGAAATGAGGGAAACGGCCTGCCGGTGGAGATCTGCTCTGAGGCGGAGCACAAAATTAAGATTCCGATGTATGGGCAGGTAGAGTCTTTAAATGCGGCCATGGCGGCAGGAATTCTAATGTATGAGGTCTGCAGGCAGAGAAGAAAATAGAACAAACAGTGTAAATTTTTTCGAAATTAACGCCCGGCCCCGTTTCGGGAAAGCGGTGCAGTAAATGATATAGAGACCACAAGACTGCCCGGCAGAAAGAAGGATACTTCTGCCGGGCAGTCTTGTGGTTATAGCTTTTTCGACAGATATAATATGAGCTCATCGTCGTTGCAACAGTCGGTATAAGGTTCACAGATATGATCGCCATACCAGACACCGCTTCCGTCCGGAATATATCCCCGTTTGATGTACATTCTCTGGGCACTTCCATACCCATTGTGAAGTCCAACGCCAAGATAGACTGTATCGGCAAATCCGGAAGCAATCTGTTCTGCGGTATCAATCAGAAGGGAGCCGATACCATGATTCCGGTACTTTTTCAGGACACCAAAATCAACCAGCTCAGGAAGTCCTTTTCCTGCAAAGGCACCCTGGTCAGAATCTGGATAGATATTGATATAACCGGCTGTTTGTCCCTGGTATTCGGCAGCCAATGCTACGGCCTTTCCTTCTGCCTGATCTCGAAGTCGCATATCATATTTTTCACGGGTTACGTGGTAGCCCTGAAGCTGTTCTTCCTCTGTAAGAACCTGTGCATCATCTGAATCCAGCGTCCGGATCCGTATGCACCCATCATCATAATAAATCATAATAGTCTTCCCCTATGTGTTTGATAATTCAATTTTATCATACTATTGTGAGTTTATCACCGTAAAATCTGAAAAATGTGTTATGATAATGATAAATAAAGAGGACGAACAAAAAGGAGGCGTATGATATGAAACTGAAAGATAAAGTTGCATTGATTACCGGAGGGAGCCGCGGAATCGGATTTGTTACAGCAAAACGGTTTCTGGAAGAAGGGGCAAAAGTGATTGTGGCTGCCAGTAGACAGGAGACGGCGGATAAAGCAGTTACTCAGCTGAAGGAAAGCATTCCAGGAGCGTCTGTAGAGGGAATCTGTCCGGATCTTTCCAGTCTGGAATCTGTACGGGAAGCTGTAAAAGGAATATATGATACATACGGACGAATCGATATCCTTGTCAATAATGCAGGCATTTCGGACAGCGTACCATTTACAGAATATACGGAAGAATTATTCGATAAGGTCATGAATCTGAACGTGAAGGGTGTGTTTAATGCATCCAGGGCAGTTGTGGATTATATGGTGGAGCAGGGCGAAGGTGTCATTTTATCCACTTCATCGATGGTAAGTATTTCTGGACAGGCGACGGGTGTGGCATATCCGACTTCAAAATTTGCAGTAAACGGAATGACGATCTCACTGGCAAGGGAGCTTGGCCCGAAAGGAATCCGTGTCAATGCAGTGGCACCGGGAATCACAGAGACGGATATGATGAAAGCTGTACCGAAAGAAATGATTGATCCGCTGATCGCTCACATTCCGCTCCGCCGCCTAGGACAGCCGGAAGATATTGCCAACGCATTTGTATTTCTGGCCTCAGATGAAGCGTCCTATATCACAGGTGTGATTCTGAGCGTAGATGGCATGAGCAGAGCATAGAGACATTGTCCCTGAAAGAAGGAAGCCATTTCAAATAAAAGCCGGCGGGAAATGAAATTCCCGACGGCTTCTTTTTGAACATTTGACAGAGGATAAGATAGAAAATAGGAACTGCAGATTGTGAAAAAAAGCTGGATTTTTTTACTGATATGAATTATACTAAAAACAGTAATTGTTATTTTTATCAGACATAACCGGAGGTTAGAGAATGAAAACACTGAAACTAAGGGAGAATTTTTATTGGACAGGGATTGTAGATGCCAATCTGCGTGTATTCGACATTATCATGTATACAGAATTTGGAACGACATACAATTCTTACGTTCTGAAAACAGGGGATAAGACTGTCCTTTTCGAAACTGCAAAAGAGAAATTTTTTGATGATTATCTGGAAAAACTCAAAGAAATTATTGATGTGGAGAGCATTGACTATCTTGTTGTAGAGCACACCGAGCCTGATCATGCGGGCAGTGTAGAGCGGCTTTTAGATCTGAACCCGGGCATGAAAATCATTGCTACAGGATGTGCCCTCGGATTTCTGAAAGAAATTGTAAACAGAGACTTTACCGGAATTCGGATAAGCGACAACATGACAATGAAGATTGGGGATCGTACTCTCCGCTTCCTTTTTGTACCAAATCTGCATTGGCCGGATACGATGTATACTTATATTGAAGAAGAGCAGATACTCGTTACCTGCGATTCCTTCGGATCCCATTACGGATTAGATGATGTTCTGCTGAGTAAGGTGACAGACTGGGAAGGCTATATGAGAGCCACGAAATATTATTATGATAATATCATCGGGCCGTTCAAGCCGTTTATGTTAAAGGCACTGGAAAGAGTGCGCGAGCTGGATATTTCCATGATCTGCACCGGACACGGACCGGTCATTGATGATAAGATTGACTTTATTCTGAATACTTATGAAGAATGGAGCACAGTATTTAATCCGAATCCAAAGAAAACGGTGATTATGCCATATGTCAGCGCCTACGGATATACCAAATCTCTGGCAGAGAAGATTGCAGAAGGAATCCGCGCAAGTGGAGATATCGATGTGAGGGCTTATGATATGGTAGAGGCTGATCAGGCAAAAGTGCTTGAAGAACTTGGATTTGCGGACGGTATTCTATTCGGGTCACCGACAATCGTTGGAGAAGCCCTGAAACCAATCTGGGATCTTACGACTTCCATCTTTGCGGGAACACATGGTGGAAAACTTGCCAGCGCGTTCGGAAGCTATGGATGGAGCGGTGAGGCTGTGCCACATTTGATCGAAAGACTGAAACAGCTGAATATGAAGGTGACAGAAGGATTCCGCGTACGGTTTAAACCAGACGAAAATCAGCTTCAGGAAGCCTTTGAGTACGGATTTAACTTTGGATGCCTTCTTCAGGAAAAAGAAAATCCGAAGAAGAAAAAGGGAGCACGAACGTTGGTAAAATGTCTTGTCTGCGGCGCTATTTTTGACTCCTCTATTGATATCTGCCCGGTTTGCGGTGTAGGCCCGGAAAACTTTGTGGAAGTGGAGGTAGAAGAGAACGAATTCTCTAATGATACAAAGAATTTCTATGTGATTCTCGGAAACGGAGCAGCAGGTCATTACGCGGCAGAAGCGATCCGGAAAAGAGACCGTACCGGAACAATTACGATGATTTCCAACGAACCGTACCGGACGTACAATCGTCCGATGCTGACCAAATCCATCATGGCAGGTCTGGATGAAGAACAGATCGCGGTGGAAGATACATCCTGGTACGAAGAAAATCGTATTTACCAGATTCTTGGACATGAAGTAGTCAAAATTGATCCAGAAGCAAAAGAAGTACATCTGGATGACGGAAGCAAATATCATTATACAAAACTGATTTACGCACTGGGATCCGAATGTTTCATTCCGCCGATCAAAGGAGTAGACAAAGACGGGGTTATTGCAATCCGAAGACTTTCCGATACAAAGAAAGTAGCAGAGAAATTAAAAGAGACAAAACATGCAGTTGTCATCGGCGGGGGCGTTCTCGGACTGGAAGCAGCATGGGAACTCAAAAAATCCAAGTGCGAAGTAACTGTGCTGGAACTGGCACCGGTACTGATGGGACGCCAGCTTGACAAAACAGCGGGAGAAATGCTTAAAAAGATCAGCGAAGGACAGGGAATCAAGATCCATACCGGCGTACAGATAGAAGCCATCGAAAGCGGCGAAAAGGTAGAAGGAGTCCGGCTTGCTGACGGCACCGTGATTCCGGCTGAACTCGTTATTATATCCTGCGGCGTAAGAGCAAACACCGAACTTGCAAAAGAAGCAGGTATCGAGACAGAACGTGCAGTCATTGTCAATGAGAAGATGGAAACCAATATTCCGGATATCTACGCATGCGGAGACTGTGCACAGTACGAAGGCATCAATTACGCTATCTGGCCGCAGGCAGTAGAAGAAGGAAAGACAGCCGGAGCACAGGCAGCCGGGGACGACGTCACCTACAGCACCGTACCAGCAGCCTTAAGCTTCCACGGCATGAACACTGCCCTCTTCGCAGCAGGCGACAACGGACAGAATCCGGACCTCATCTACAAAACGGTAGAATACAAAGACGAAGGGAAAAAACAGTACCAGAAATACTACTTCCGCAACAACCGTCTTTGCGGTGTCATCCTCATCGGAGACACCAGCCGCATGACAGAAATGACCGAAGCATTAGAACATCACAGACAGTATAAAGAAATAATTAAATAATGCTAATATTTTGGGGACGTGTTCCGTTACGCCGGAACACGTCCCCAAAAACGTAAAAAGCTCCAAAAGCCGCATAAAATAAGGGCAAACTCGAATTTTCAGATTTTTTTCATTGGGGACAGGTTCTGAAACGCCGGAACACGTCCCCGAAAAAATAACCAAAAAATACTTATATCAGACGCTTTTTTTTAAATATAATGATGCATAGTACAATTACAAGGATGCAGAGTATGACAACGCTACTATAGCCGTTGTCGAGGCCGGGCATGTTTTTGAAGTTCATTCCGAACCATCCGGTGATGAGGGTCAGTGGGAAGAAGATGGTGGAAATTACGGTCAGGAACTGCATGTTGTTGTTTTGGCGGGCATCGATCTGGGACTGGTAGGCATCTTTGATCTGCTGAGCGTAGTCCAGAAGATGCATGGTTTTGCTCATAAGTCGGTCGGCGCGGTCTGCAATAGTGCCGAAGTATTTCAGATGTTTTTTCATAAAAAAACCGTTTTCATTTTCTTCAAATTCCCGTGCGAGATCCATAATTTCGTCATAATAACTTCGGAAGGTGAGGAGTTCGCGGCGCAGAGGGATCAGTTCGTTCTGAAAGTTTTTGGTTTTTTCCTGAATGACATCTTCTTCCATTTTAAAGAGCCGTTTTTCGTAGGTTCCCAGGATTTCCGGATCCCGGCTGATGAATTCGGCGATGTAGTTGTAGATAAATCGTTCTTTTGATTCGCCCTGATGTGTTTTTTTCTGTTGGATGCGGCGGATCAGCCGTTCGGAAAAATCATTATCGTCTATAATGACGATATGCTGGCGGTTAATGAAAAAGTAAATATGGTAACGGCTTCCCAGAACATCCATCAGCTTGGGAATGCAGAGTGTCCCGACGAGACATTCTTGTTGTGTCTCAAGTTTACAGAATTCCACTTTCTGTAGAACAATTTCATTTTCATAAACGATTTGTGCTTTTTCCAGTACAGTCTGGGCGTGGCGGGAATCGGTCAGAAAGATGGCGGGAGTTTTTTCTGTTTCCCATTCTTCCCGTGAGATTGGACGGAGCTGTTCTCCGAATTGAAAAATCATGTGATCACCTGTTCTTTGTTTTTGATGTTTATTGTAAAAGGAACATGTAAAAAGTATGTGAACGACAGGTTAGAATTGTGTGAAGAAGCAGTCTTTTTGAGGCTGAAAAGAAGTTCTGCCTTTCAGAAATGAAAGGCAGAATTCTGGACAATATTAAAATGACGGTTTAAGAAGAATGATGGCTTCGATCCGCCATGGCTTTGATAGAGGAAGCGTATTCGGAAGGCGTCATTCCAGTTACCTTTTTAAACTGTCTGGAAAAGTAGTGGATAGAGGTGTACCCAAGTTTTTCCGAAATCTGTGTAAAATTCATCTGTTCGGTGCGGATCAATTCTTTGGCAGCTTCGATCTTCATATTGGAAAAGTATTCGATGATGCCAAGGCCGGATTTTTTGCTAAAGATTTTCTGGAGTTGTGATCTCCCGATCAGATTGTCTTTGCAGATTGTTTCGATTGTGACTCTTCCGGAGAGGTGCTGGCCCAAATAGGCAACAACCCGATTGAAGACTTCGGTGTCGATATTTTCTTTCATGGTTTTGTCCGGCTTGTCCGGTTTTTCGTCTGTTGTGGCAGAAAGATCGGAATATTTCCGGTAAAAATAGATCATTAATTCTTCCAGATAAAGCTGAATCAGCTGGCCGGATGCAGGCGGCAAGGAAGACTTTGGCTGTAGGACAGTCTGGTATGGGTCATCAAGCCGACCTTCCAGAAAGTTTCCGGCCTCTGTGATGATCCGGGCAAGCAGACTTCTGGCAAAGTCGTCGGTTCGTAAAATCTTTTTCCGGAAGAAATTCATCATCGGACTTTTTGAGGAAAAGGAGATGACGATCAGATTTGGCGCAATACTTCCATTTGCCTTTACCCAGTGAAATTCGTTCGGTTCGTGAAAGGCAATATCCCCTTTTTTCAGTGTGTGGATCTGGTCGCCGGCACCGATGGTGACTTCTCCTTTATCTACGCAGACAAATTCCCAGAAATTGTGAGATTCTCCAGGGAAGGAAAACGTACTCATATATTCAAAATAATGAAGGGAAAATAACTGGTCAATAAGCAGTTCTTTTCGAAATGAAATTCCTCTATATGTCATCTCATGCATCGCCTTTCTATTTATCATACTATATCGGTTTCTTCCTGCCACCATCATATCCTATTTCAGTATAAAATGTCAAAGCAAAAATGCAGATTGTACAAATGAAATCAAATATCAGACAAAGATTTTTTTGCTGTTTTATCATACAATGATGTCAGAAGCAAAAAGCGTGATGAGGAACGAAAAAGTTCTGGAAAAATTAAGGAGGTTTCGAATATGAAAAAACCAGTTTTAGTGATTATGGCAGCAGGAATGGGAAGCAGATACGGCGGATTAAAGCAGATCGATCCTGTTGATAAAGAAGGACACATTATTATGGACTTCTCCATCTTTGATGCAAAACGTGCAGGATTTGAGAAGGTCGTATTTATTATTAAAAAAGAAAATGAAGCGGATTTTAAAGAAGCTGTAGGTAAGAGAATGGAAGAGATCATGGATGTTGCATATGTATTCCAGGATCTGAATAACATTCCGGAAGGATTCGAGGTACCGGAAGGCCGTGTGAAACCTTGGGGTACTGCACACGCGGTTTTAAGTGCGATCGATGAAGTAGACGGACCATTTGCAGTTATCAATGCAGATGACTATTACGGACGCCATGCATTTGAAGTGATTTACAACTACCTGACAACACACGAAGATGATGACAAATACCGCTACACGATGGTTGGATACCGCTTGAAAAATACAGTAACAGACAATGGACATGTTGCAAGAGGAATCTGCGAGCTGGATGAGAACAAACAGCTTGTTGCAATTAATGAAAGAACACGGATCGAGAAGAGAGACGGCGGCATTGCCTACTCTGAAGATGATGGAGAGACTTGGGTATCTGTAGATCCGGATACACTCGTATCCATGAATATGTGGGGATTCACAAGAAGTATTCTGGACGAAATCAAGACAGGTTTTCCGGCATTCCTTGAGAAGGGGCTGAAAGAAAATCCGATGAAGTGTGAATACTTCCTTCCGGCTGTTGTAAGCAAACTGCTCGGAGAAGAGCGTGCAACAGTAACTGTTCTGGAATCTGAAGACAAATGGTATGGTGTGACTTATAAAGAAGATAAACCGGTTGTTGTGGCTGCCATTCAGGCACTCAAAGACGCGGGAGTATATCCACAGAAATTATGGGAGGACAAATAGAGATGGCACGTGTAAATAAAGTACAGATCGACGAAGCGATTGCAAATTTTCAGTACGAGGGAATGCTGATTGATGAAAGACCGTATGGAAACGGACATATCAATGATACATTTCTTTTGACATTTGAGATTGCAGAGATGGGAAAGATCAAAGTGATCCTTCAGAGAATGAATAAAGAAGTGTTCACAGATCCTGTAGCTCTGATGGAAAATATCATCGGAGTAACTTCCTATCTGAGAAAGAAGATCATCGAAAATGGCGGAGATCCGGATAGAGAGACACTCAATGTGATTCCTGCCGTAGACGGTAAGCCATACTTTGTTGACTATAAAGGAGAATATTGGCGTTCCTACAAATTTATCACAGATGCTTCCAGCTACGATCAGGTAGAAAAACCGGAAGACTTCTACCAGAGTGCATATGCATTCGGAAACTTCCAGAGACTTCTGGCAGATTATCCGGCAGACAGCCTGCATGAGACAATCAAAGGTTTCCACGATACAAAAGCAAGATTTGAGACATTCAAAAAGGCAGTAGAAGCTGATGTCTGCGGACGCGCAAAATATGTACAGGATGAAATCAATTTTGTTCTGGAACACGAAGAAGTAGCTAATGTGTTTGGAGAACTTCTGGAAAAGGGAGAGATTCCGCTTCGTGTTACACACAATGATACAAAGTTGAACAATATTATGATTGATAACCTGACAGGAAGAGGTATCTGTGTTATTGACCTGGATACAGTAATGCCGGGACTTGCAATGCACGATTTTGGTGATTCTATCCGCTTCGGTGCAAGCACGGCAGCAGAGGATGAGCAGGATTTAAGCAAGGTGTCCTGCAGTATGGAACTGTTTGATATCTACGTAAAAGGATTCCTGGAAGGATGCGGTGGAAAGCTTACTCAAAGAGAAGTAGAACTGCTTCCGATGGGTGCAAAGGTAATGACATTCGAGTGTGGTATGCGGTTCCTGACAGACTATCTTGAGGGTGACCATTATTTCAAAATCCACAGAGAAAACCACAATCTGGACAGATGTAGAACACAGTTTACACTTGTAAAAGATATGGAAGCAAAATGGGATACAATGAACGAAATTGTGAAAAAGTATCAAAAATAGTGAAAAGTGTGATATAATCAACCTGATAATGTAAGAAATGAATCAATTTATCAAGGAGGAAAAGGCATGTCTATTTTAGTAACAGGAGGGGCAGGCTTTATTGGAAGCCATACCTGTGTAGAGCTCTTAAATGCAGGATATGAAGTTGTTGTTGTGGACAATTTATATAACTCTTCCCAAGAAGCGCTGAGAAGAGTGGAGGAAATCACAGGAAAAACTGTGAAGTTCTATGAAGCAGATATCCGCGACAAAGAAGCAATGAATGAGATTTTTGATAAAGAAGAAGACATCGAATCTGTTATTCATTTTGCAGGACTGAAAGCAGTAGGAGAATCTGTTGTAAAACCGATCGAATACTATGATAATAATATCGCTGGTACACTCGTGCTGTGTGATGTTATGAGAAATCATGGCGTGAAGAATATTATTTTCAGCTCTTCCGCAACGGTTTACGGCGACCCGGCATTCATCCCGATTACTGAAGAATGTCCGAAAGGAACATGCACCAATCCATATGGTTGGACAAAATGGATGTTAGAGCAGATCCTGACAGATTTACATACAGCAGATCCGGAATGGAACGTGGTACTGCTCCGTTACTTCAATCCGATCGGTGCACATAAGAGCGGAAAGATCGGCGAGGATCCGAAGGGAATCCCGAACAACCTGATTCCGTACATCACTCAGGTTGCTATCGGAAAATTAGAGAAACTCGGCGTATTTGGAAACGACTACGATACACCGGACGGAACCGGAGTACGTGATTACATCCATGTTGTAGACCTTGCCATCGGACATGTACGCGCAGTAGAGAAGCTGAAAGAAAAAGCAGGTGTATCTGTATACAATCTGGGAACAGGAAACGGCTACTCTGTACTTGATATGGTAAAAGCATTCAGCAAGGCATGCGGAAAAGAGATCCCATACGAGATCAAACCGCGCCGTGCAGGAGACATTGCAACCTGTTACTGTGATGCTACAAAGGCTAAAAATGAACTGAACTGGGTAGCAGAACGCGGATTGGAAGAAATGTGCGAAGACTCCTGGAGATGGCAGAGCCAGAATCCGGATGGATACGGAGATAAATAATAATATAGAAATGGAAAAACAGCAGGGAGAAACTTAAATGTTTCTCCCTGTATCTTCTCTTTGAAGTGACCGGCTGATCCCCTTGACGGAGGATGAATACTCCAGCGGGGACATCCCGGTTGCTTTTTTAAATTGTTTAGAAAAATACTGTAACGAGCTGTAGGAGAGGAAATATGCAATCTCGGTGAAATTCATAGTTCCGTCACGGATGATGTCCTTGGCACGTTCGATTTTCATATTGTTAAAATATTCAATAACGCCGCAGCCTTTTTCTTTATGAAACAGAGACTGCAAAGCAGATCGGCTTAGAGAATGTGCCTCGCATATATCGGTGATTTTCAGTTGTTCGCAGATATGGAATTCCATATACTCGATGATTTTATCCATGCGTTCGCTTTTATTTACTGCTCGTTCCGGTGAAATCCGTGGTACCGGATGCTGGGCAGAAGAGTTCTGACTGCTATGATTTCTGGCGACTGTAATTAGAAACAGTTCCAGATAGAGAAGAATCAGCTGCTCAGAACCGAATGGAGCATTTGAGCGGATTTTAACCTGCTCAATGGATGGAAGATTCATCGGAGTGGCGAGAGTTTCCCGCGCAATGCTGATCAGTTTGGATACGAGGGTACGTTCTTCCATCGATAAAGTACAGCGTTTCTGGCGGAATGCCTGCATGGCAGATGAGTGAGTAACGAATGATACGGCAACGAGATTCGGAGAGGTATTGCCGACAGATTCGATTGCATGGAATTCATTGGGCTCATGGAAGATAATATCACCTGCGTGAAGAAGATACTGCTCTTCGCCGGCCTGAATTCGGACACTACCTTTATCTACATAGGCAAATTCCCAAAAATCGTGTGCTTCTCCATGAAAAACGAAATCTTTGATATATTCAAAATAATGTATCGTAATAATTGAATTAATGACGATCTCTCGTTTTAAATGTGTTTTTACATAGGTCATGAACCTGCCTCCTTTCCGTCATTGTAGCAGAATATGGATAATAAGACAAGAAGATCAGATAATAAGGTAAGCGGGGTTGTGCAAAATCATGTATAATTGGAAATACAATAGGGTGAAACTGAACAAAATGGACAAAAAAGGAAGGAAAATGGTATGATTGAGATCACGAAAGCAGGTACAACTCTTATATTCGATGAGAATAAACTAACCTTTGAGATGCAGAGGGAGCAGGAATCATGGAAATGGAGTAGTAATTATGTACCAAAGATGATTTGTGAGGAAGGCGAATTTCTGTTTCAGGATGCCTGCAGAATTTCACACGAAACAACTGAATGCGGAACAGGAACCGGAATCCTCAGTGTTTATGAAGGATTTTGTGTAGACGGTACAGAAGTTCCTTATACATTTGAAACATTTGTGTGGGTTGAAGAGTCAACAGGAGAAGTATATTTCGAGTGGATTCCTGTAAAAGAAGAGGGGCTTCAGATTCAGAAAGTGCTCTGGCCTGGAGAAATGGAATTTGAAGAGGCAAAGGAAGATTGGTATACACTTTTGAATCAGGAACAGGGTATGCTGATCCCGAATACATGGCCGCAGGAGTTAAAGCCGGTGATTTTTGACGGCTTTTTTGAAACAGCGGGAGGATATATGCCGTGGTTTGGCCAGGTGCGTGGACGTGCAGGATATATTGCGATCTGTGTGACACCGTGGAATGCCGGATATCAGGCAGAGCATCCGGCAAACGGACCATATTCTCATGTCAGCGTGAGATTTGAGCCAAGTCTTGGAAAAATGGATTATAGAAGAATTATGAAATATACTCTGTTATCTGACTGCGATTATAATGATCTCTGTAAAGTATACAGAAATTATGTTAATGAACAGGGAAGACTTAGGACGCTGGAAGAAAAAGCAGCCAGAAATCCTTCTGTAAATGACCTGATTGGATGTGCATTTGTACATAAAGGAATCAAGACGGAAGTGCAGCCGAATTCTGATTTCTTTGATCCGGAAAATCCGGAGAAAAATAATCATCTGACTACATTTGAAACAAGAGAAAAAGAAATTCGTCATCTCCATGATATTGGTGTAGAAAAGCTGTATCTGCATCTGGATGGATGGGCACAGCCGGGATACGATAACCAGCATCCGGATTACCTTCCGGCATGTAAAGAAGCCGGCGGCTGGGAAGGCATGAAATCTCTGGCAGATACGATGCATGAGTGTGGATATATGTTTGGAATTCATGACCAGTACAGAGATTACTATCTGGCAGCTCCAAGCTTTGATGAAAATTATGCATGCCGTCTCACAGATGGAAGTATTCCGAAACACCAGAGATGGGCAGGCGGACCGCAGTCCTATCTGTGTGCTACACAGGCGCCTTATTATGTAAAGAGAAATTTCCAGGAGATTGAGAAAAATGGAATTCATCTGGATGGAGCTTATCTGGATGTATTTACATGTAATGAGGGAGACGAGTGCGATAATCCAATGCACAGAATGACAAGAAGAGACTGCTATGAATTCCGTGCGAAATGCTTTGAGTACCTTCTTTCAAAAGGAATTCTTCCAAGTTCTGAGGAGGTAAGCGACTGGGCAGTGCCAAGTCTGGTATTCTGCCACTATGCACCGTACGACTTCATGCTGCGTCAGCCGGGAGAACCAAAGCAGGGAATACCGGTACCGCTTTATAATCTTGTTTACCATGACTGCGTAATTGAGCCGTGGATGATGGACAAAGTAAGTGAGGAAGAAGACTACATGCTGTATGCACTTCTGAACGGAGGAGCACCATATCTGATTCGTGATGCTGCTTATCCGAACTTTGATGGAGCATTTGAAGCAGGTGTGGAATTAAAACTGGAAGAAGATATTAAACGCTGCAAAGTGGTTTCTGATCTTCATGAGAAAGTTGCAAAATGTGAAATGGTTCGTCACGAGATGGTAGATCAGAATCCAATGATTCAGAGAACTACTTTCTCAGACGGAACACAGGTAACAGTTGATTTTGAGAAACAGACATACGAGATTGCGTAAACAATAAACAGAATCTATAAAAGACGGAATTTATGTGTGACATTATAACCAGCATATAAATTCCGTTTTTTTATAATAAAGAAGCACTTTATTGTGCTAATACACAAAAATCAAACTGAAAAAATAGGACAAGGTGTACAGACAAAACAAACGATAAGAATTTGTATTATGCAATTAGTCTAAAAGCAGGATAATTTGACAAGATAACAGGACAATAGGAAAAGCATTTATGCATAAAAAACTATATAATTAGTTACATCAATAGTTTAAAAATCACAACTGAGGAAGAAAGTAGGTATGACATGAGCGGAAAGATTAAAGTTGCACTGGCAGGTTTGGGGAGCAGAGGAAAAGACGTTTATGCTCAGGCTGCGAAAGTTTATCCGGAAAAGATGGAGATTGTTGCCATCGCAGATATTGATCCGGTAAAAGTAGAAATGGTAGCCAAAGATTTTGGAATTCCAAAAGAAAGATGCTATACGAGCGCAGAGGAGATGCTGAAAGAGGATAAGCTTGCTGACGTTATGTTTATCACAACACAGGATCGGCAGCATGTTGGTCATGCAATTCCGGCTCTGAGAAAAGGCTATCATCTTCTCTTGGAAAAACCGATTTCACCAGACTTGGATGAGTGCAGAGAGATTGTCAAAGTTGCAAAAGAATGTGACCGGAAAGTTGTTGTATGTCATGTACTCCGGTACACCCCGATTTACCGCAAGGTCAAAGAAATCCTCGATTCAGGAAAGATCGGTGATGTGGTGTCCATTATGGCAGCTGAAAATGTAGGATGGTTCCATATGGCTCACAGCTTCGTGAGAGGCAACTGGTCAAATTCCAATAAGACAAGCCCGATGATCCTTCAGAAATGTTGCCATGATATGGATCTTTATCTGTGGCTTGCCAATAAGAAATGCAAGTCCGTCTCTTCTTACGGAAGTACATATCTTTTCAAAGAGGAGAACGCTCCGGAAGGATGCACAGGACGTTGCCTGGATGGATGTAAGGTGAAAGATACCTGCCCATTTAATGCGGAAATGATCTACTTAGACAGCGATGTAACAGGATACCGTACAGGACACAGAGGATGGCCGCTGAACGTAGTGGCACCTGTACCGACAGAAGAAAGCCTGATAGAAGCTTTAAAGACAGGACCGTATGGAAGATGTGTTTACCACTGTGACAACAATGTGGTAGACCATCAGGTTGTTAACATGAATATGACAGACGGAACTACAATGAGCTTTACAATGTGCGGATTTTCATCCTCCATTGCAAGATACGCGAAGTTCTTCGGAACAAAGGGCGAGCTGATTGTGGATATGGAAGATGCTCCGGATAAAAGTTACATCCAAATCAATCTTTTTGGAAAAGAAGTGATCAGTGAAAGGATCAATGTGGCTGACCTGTCTGATGATTTCTCCGGCCATGGTGGCGGAGATAACGTGATGGTAAAAGAGTTTATGGATATTCTTCTTGGAAATATAGAAGAAAGTGCTTCGATTACATCACTTGAAAAATCAGTGGAAAGTCATTATTGCGCACTTGCTGCGGAAGAGTCCAGATTACATGGCGGTACCGTAGTGGATCTGGATACGTTAAGAAACGTATGTGTTTGATATGTAAATGGGACACCATTTCATATATGCGAGAAACTGGCGAAAGCTAAAAAAAGAAAAGGAGAGTGTTATTATGAAAAAGAACCTCAAAAAAGTCACAGCAGTTGGTTTGACAGCGCTCCTGGGAGCAGGACTTCTTGCTGGATGCGGCGGAGATGGAAAATCATCTGACGGAAAAACAGAAATCGTATTTGGTATTTGGGATGAGAACCAGAGACCGGCTATGGAGCAGATGGTAGAAGCTTATGAAAAAGAACATGATGATGTAACGATTGAAATTCAGCTGACACCATACAAAGATTACTTTACAAAACTGGAAACTTCTGCAACAGGCGGAAAAGCTCCAGATGTATTCTGGGTAAACGTACTTCACCTCGATTCCTATGTAGAGGGTGGTATCCTTGCAGATATCACAGATGCTGTTGCTGATTCAGATATTCCGGACAGTTTTTCTGAAACTCTGATTAACAACTATGTACGTGATGGTAAAAACTATGGTGTACCGAAGGACTTCGATACAAACGCATTATGGTACAACAAAGAAATGTTTGATCAGGCAGGCGTGGCTTATCCGACAGACGACATGACATATGAAGATCTGGTAGCTCTGGCAACAGAACTTAAAGACAAACTTCCGGATGGAGTATATCCGTTCGCTTGTCCGGTTGACTTCCAGACATGGTACTATCAGACAGTATATGCTAACGATGGATGGATCTTAAACGATGATGCAACGGAGACAGGATATACAGATGAGAAGACAATGGCTGGTATCCAGTGCTGGATCGATATGATCGATGCAGGATTATCTCCGAGCTCTTCTGCTCTTTCCGAAACAGGATCTGATGCAATGTTTGAAGGTGAGCAGATTGCCATGACATTTGCAGGTTCCTACATGGTTCCGGAATATGCGGCAAATGATACTATTAAAGACAAAATTGACTGTGTAGAAATTCCTACATTCAACGGAAAAGAAGATAACGTTATCAACGGTCTTGCTTACTGTGTATACGAAGGATCCAAGAACAAAGAGGCAGCTACAGAGTTTGCAATCTGGCTTGGAAGCGCTGAAGCACAGCAGATTCAGGGAGAAACAGGTGTCGTTATTTCTGCAAGAGATGATGCTCAGCACTGCTTCGGAGAAGCAAATGACAAGTACAACCTGGCAGCTTATACAAACCATGCAGATGAAGCATATCCACTTCCGGTTTGCAACAAAGCAGCAGAGTTATATGATCTGGAAGCACAGTATCTCAAACAGGCTTATGACGGATCAATGACTCTGAAAGATGCTTGTACACAGTTAAAAGAAGAGGCGGATGCATTACTCGCAGAATAGTTGTAGGTGATAATTAAATGTCTGAAAATAAAACAGTAGTGAAAGGCTCTAAAAAGAGCCTTTCCTGGAAGAAAAAAGACTGGATTGCGGCCTATATTTTTATTGCACCGGTTACACTCGGTCTGCTTGTGTTTTATATCTGGCCGTTTATCCAAAATATCTGGTTCAGTTTTAATGATGTAAACAAATTTAATATGACGACTTTCTGCGGCCTTGAAAACTATAAAAAGTTGGCCGTGGACAAAGAAGTATGGGCAGCACTTGGAACGACGTTGAAATACGTAGTGTTTACAGTGCCGGTTGGATTGTTCCTTTCTATTTTGGTTGCAGCACTTTTGAACTCCAAGATTAAAGGAAAATCTATTTATCGTACATTGTATTTCCTGCCGTCTGTAACAATGGCAGCAGCTGTTGCTATGGTATGGAAGTGGATCTACAATGAGAAAATGGGTGTTTTGAACAGTGCAATTCGTGCATTGGGCGGAGAAGGCCATGGATGGTTGACAGATCCAAGTACAGCATTGTTCTGTATCATGCTGGTTGGTCTTTGGATGAAGGTTGGATATGATATGATTATCCTTCTGGCCGGTATGCAGGGAATTTCCAACAGTTACTATGAGGCGGCAGCTCTTGATGGGGCTGGACCGGTTCAGCAGTTTTTCAAGATCACGATCCCGATGTTGACACCAACGATTTTCTTTACGATGATCACAGGAATTATCGGTGGATTCCAGGTATTCGATGTTATCTTCATGATGATCGGTAAGACGAATCCAGCATACGAAAGTACGAAGACAGTTGTTATGTTATTCTACCGTACCGCATTTGACTATGGATATAAAGGATATGCGGCAGCAATCTCCATTCTGATTTTTGCAATTATTATGTTAGTTACAGTTGTTCAGATGTGGGGACAGAAGAAATGGGTTAATTACGATTAAGGAGGAAAAGATCAATGAGAGGAAAAGCAAAAATAAATCATCTGATTGTCCATTTGATCCTTCTGGCTGGAACAATAATCGTTGTATTCCCATTTCTCTGGATGATTTTGACATCTTTCAAAACAAATGGAGAAGCGATGCAGATTCCGCCAACGATTTTACCGACAGAATGGGTAACAGATGCATATCAGGAAATATTGACAGCTATTCCGTTTGCTACGGTATATATGAACACTATTATTTCGGCGGTAGTTACAACAGCAGTTCAGGTTGCATTTTGTGCAATGGCAGCGTATGCATTTGCAAGAATTGAATTCCCTTTCAAGAACATTATTTTCGTTCTTATTCTTTCAGTACTTATGGTTCCGGGACAGATCTTCCTGATTCCGCAGTATCTGATTGTGCAGAAATTGGGATTGCTTGATACATTGCCGGCATTGATGCTTCCTAACTTGTTCAGTGCATTTGGTACATTCCTTCTGAGACAGTTCTTCATGTCTCTTCCGAAAGAACTTGAAGAAGCAGCAGTTCTGGATGGATGCAACCGTTTTCAGATTTTCGGAAGGATTATGTTACCGCTCGTAAAGCCGGGTATTGTAGCACTTGTAATCTTTACAGCGAAATTTGCATGGAATGACTTTATGTGGCCAATGATCGTTAATACTTCTACAGATAAAATGATCCTTGGACCTGCTCTTGCAACACTGCAGGGTCAGTATACTACTAAGTACCCAATGCAGATGGCAGGTGCGGTATTGGCAGTGGTTCCGCTGGTAGTACTGTTCTTCATCTTCCAGAAACAGTTCATCGAAGGTGTTGCACAGTCTGGTATTAAAGGCTAAAAAGTACATAGTATTATCGGGGCGCAGAGAAATCTGCGCCCTTGCTTTTGGAGAATTTCTGTTGCAGTTCTGGGCCGTTATAAAGAAGATTTGAAAACCGGCCTCCTGGTGTTATAATAGTAGCATTAGGAATACATCAATTTTAAGTCAGGAGGTACATAACATGAAAGTATTGATGCTCAACGGAAGCCCGAAGAAAGATGGGAATACAGCGATTGCACTCCATGAGATGGAAAAGATTTTTGCAGAAGAGGGAATTGAGACAGAAATCCTGCATGTCGGAAACAAACCGGTCAGAGGCTGTATAGCCTGCGGACAGTGTTTCGAGAAAGGCAGATGTGTCTTTGATGATATTGTAAATCAGGCGGCAGAAAAGTTTGAGGAATGTGACGGACTCGTTGTAGGATCACCGGTTTATTATGCTTCGGCAAATGCAACACTGGTAGCATTTCTGACAAGACTTTTTTACAGCACACATTTTGATAAAACAATGAAAGTCGGTGCCGCGGTGGCAGTAGCCAGAAGAGGTGGACTATCCTCTACCTTTGATGAGTTGAATAAATTTTTTACTATTTCAGGTATGCCGGTGGCATCCGGACAGTATTGGAACAGTATTCATGGAAGAGAGCCGGGAGAGGCTGCAGAGGATGCGGAAGGGCTGCAGATCATGCGTACGCTTGCCAAGAATATGGCATTTCTGATGAAGAGTATTAAGCTCGGAAAGGAAACATACGGACTGCCGGAAAAGGAAGCTCCGGTCAGAACGAATTTTGTCCGTTAGGCTCTATTGTAATCG
Organism: uncultured Sellimonas sp.; assembly: GCA_963559135.1. Taxonomy (GTDB): domain Bacteria; phylum Bacillota; class Clostridia; order Lachnospirales; family Lachnospiraceae; genus Sellimonas. Next base: position 13,056 of record CAUWJP010000011.1, on the reverse strand, counting down.
TTGACACTACATCGAAAAATGGATAATATAGTATGCATAAAAGAGGAATTGCATCTATCACGTTGGAGGATGTCAAACGGGATACGGAGAAATATATCTCCACAGGAGCCGTTGCAGACTAGATGAAAAACATCTATGGAGCAATGGCTCTATTTTTACATCAGTCTATGTTTGGAAAGTAAATGAAACGAGAGAAAAGGAGAGAGAATGTGGAAGCGAAGGAAATCATCAAAAAAGATATGGAAGCCCTGTACCTCGGCAATCTGAACACAGTAGAGTTCAATCTGAATCTCCCTAAAAAAGGAAAGCATGGATCAGATATTACCTGGAAATCAGGACATGAGCGCTTCCTGGACTCTGAGGGAAATGTGAAGAGACCTCCGTATGGGACGGGAGACCGGACAATCTCACTGTGGGCAAAGTTTTCAGCCGGCGGGTTGACAGAGGAGAAAGAGTATAAAGTCTGTATACTGGAAGAGAAGCCGCAAATTGTGGTGGAAAGTATAGAAGAACCTGAACTGGAGGCGCAGACAGGAGAGCAGGTCTATCTTCCGTATGTGGCTGTGATCCATACAAAAGAAGGAAAGACGCTCGTACACCGGGTAAACTGGAAAGAGGGAGCGAAAAGGGCCTATGACAATGTCGGAATGTTTCAGGAGGAAGGTGTACTGGATGGCCTGGACTGTCCGGTCTTCTGTAAGGTGACAGTAAAGGAAGAGGTCCAGAAGGAAAAGAAGAGTACGGAACCGCTGATGGGGTATTTTGACCATGGAGAAGCGATTTTGGAGGAGGGAAGCAGATTTTATACAGCACAGGAGGAAATGCAGGAATTTCTGCTTCAGATGGATGATGACAGGATGCTTTACAATTTCCGGGAAGCATGCGGGCTTGATGTGAAAGGGGCAGAGCCGATGAGCGGATGGGACGCGCCGGAATGTCATCTGAAAGGCCACACAAGTGGTCATTATCTGTCCGCGCTTGCATTCTGCTATAAGGCAGGCCGAAATGAAACAATCAAAGAAAAAGCATATTACATGATTGAGGAACTTGGAAAATGTCAGGAAGCTTTTGCCAAAATGCCTGGAATTCAGGAAGGGTTTTTAAGCGGATACACGGAAGAACAGTTCGATAAGCTGGAGGAATACACACCGTATCCTGAGATCTGGGCGCCTTACTATACTCTTCACAAGATTTTTGCGGGTCTTCTGGACTGCTACGAGTTCGTCGGAATTGACCAGGCACTTGAAATTGCAGAAAAACTTGGTGAGTGGGTATACCGTCGTCTGTCAGCACTTTCGAGGGAAAAGCGGCTGAAAATGTGGGAAATGTACATTGCAGGCGAGTACGGTGGAATGAATGATGTTATGGCAAGATTGTACCGGCTTACCGGAAAAGAAGAGTTTCTGGAGACAGCCCGGTATTTTGATAATGAAAAGCTGTTCCTGCCGATGGAAAAAAGAGTTGATGCTCTGGAAAATTTCCATGCAAACCAGCACATCCCTCAGGTAATAGGCGCAATGGAAGTGTTTCGTGCCTCCGGAGAAAAGCGGTATTATGACATTGCTTCCTATTTCTGGAATGCGGTAACAGCGTCGCATACATATACGATCGGAGGAACCGGTGAGAATGAAATGTTCCACGGGCCGGATTGTATTGGGAATCTGTTGACAAAGCATACGGCAGAAAGTTGTGCGTCGTATAATATGATGAAGCTCACAAAAGAGTTGTACCGGTACAGAAATAAAAAAGAAATGATCGATTACTATGAAAGAGCGATGACCAATCATATTCTTGGAGGAAGAGAGCATGGAATTACCGGGGAGACTGTGTATTTCATGCCACTTGGACCGGGATATCACAAAGAATTTCTGAATGAGAATTCCTGCTGCCACGGAACGGGAATGGAAAGCCATTTCAAATATGCAGATATGGTTTACGCGCATCAGGAAGAGAAACTGTACGTCAATCTTTTTGTGAAATCCAGACTGAACTGGGAAGAAGCAGGAATTACTATCCGTCAGAAGACCGAGATGGAGACCCCGGAATCAGTTATTCTGGAAGTTGAAAGCCAGAAAGGAATTCCAATGTATATCCGAATTCCAGGATGGAGTGGTGAGGAAAGAAGAATTTGGCTGGATGGAGTGGAGCAGAAAGGGTGGCCGGAAGAGGACGGATATATCCAGATGGATGTTCCGGAAGGTAGGCATGAAATCCGCTGTCTGTTCCCTTGCGGATTTTATCTGGAAGCGGCTCCGGATCGTCCGGAACTCAATACGCTCCTGTACGGCCCGTATGTTCTGGCGGCCTTGAGCGGAGAGCAGGATTTCCTGGAACTGAATATTGACAGTCAAAAGGCAGATGAAGAAGTGCGAAAAACAGGGCTGGAATTTCAATATCGGGATCTGATCTGGAAACCGCTATTTGATATCGAGGAAGAAACGTTCCAGGTGTACTGGAAAAAGATTTGACAGAAATCAGATTCCATATCAGAGGGATGCGTTTGTGGCAGGAGAAAATCCCGATTGTAACACAAGGAAAAGTCAAACAAGGAGGCTTATGGGAGAATGAAACGTTCAACAATCAATCAGTGTATTAAAGATATGGAAGCATTGATCAAAGAGCATGGATTTGAACTTCCGCCATTTTGTCACTGGACACCGGAAGACTGGAAAGAAAAAGGGCATGAGTATGATGAGATCCGTGACAATATGCTTGGATGGGATATTACAGATTACGGACTGGGAGATTTTGATAAGGTCGGATTTTCTTTGATTACAATCCGAAACGGAAACCAGAATAATCCGAAATATAAAAAAATCTATGCAGAAAAACTGCTGATGTTGAAAGAAGGACAGCATTCTCCGATGCATTTTCATTGGAAAAAGTCAGAGGATATCATTAATCGGGGCGGTGGAACTCTGATTATCCATCTGTATAATGATGATGGAGAAGGAGGGCTTTCGGATACTGATGTGACAGTAAATTCGGATGGAAGATCTTATCGGGTAAAAGCTGGAACAGGAGTCAGACTGCATCCAGGTGAGAGTATTACCCTGTGGCCTCATCAGTACCACGATTTTGATGTAGAACCGGGAACCGGTGATGTGCTGATCGGGGAAGTTTCCATGTGCAATGATGACAATGTAGATAACCGTTTTTATGAGGAGGTCGGAAGATTTCCGAAGATTGAAGAAGATGAAGTACCATACCGTCTGCTCTGTAATGAGTATCCGGAAGTAGAAGAGTAAGACAGAATAATAAAGTAGAAAAGAGGAGATAAAATCATGGATTATACAAAATTAAGAAAAAAAATCCGGGAAATGCAGGATGAGATTATTGGAGGAATTCAGGACTGCATTCGAATTGATAGTGTAGGTGGTGAACCGGCAGAAGGTGCACCATATGGGAAAGGACCGAAAGAAGCGTTGGATTTCGCGTTACAGTTGGGGAAAAAATTTGGATTTCGCACAGCCAATGTGGATAACAAGGCCGGTTACGTAGAGATGGGAGAAGGGGATGAGATGATTGCAGTTCTCGGACATCTGGACGTAGTGCCGGTGGGCGATGACTGGAAATACCCTCCATTTGGAGCTGAAATCCATGACGGAATCCTTTATGGGAGAGGCGTGGCTGATGATAAGGGACCGACGATCGGTGCGATTTACGCAATGAAAGCCATCCAGGATCTGAATCTCCCTTTGAACCGCAGAGTGCGTGTGATTTTCGGAACGAATGAAGAGCGTGGATGCGACTGTATTAAACATTATGTGGAAGCCGGGGAGGAACATCCGGTACTGGGAATCACTCCGGATGCGGAATATCCGCTTATTTTCTTTGAAAAGGGAATGACAACTGTGATCGGAGGAAAGAAACATCCGGAGCAGGGAGCAATCCGTGTACTTGAATTTCAGGGTGGAACTGCGGGAAATATTGTACCACTTCATTGCAGGCTTGTCCTGGAAGGAGAACATGAACTTTCAGATGATAGTGTTGCAGTCAGCATCCAGGATGGAAAGACTGTGATTGAAGCTGAAGGTGTCAGCGCTCATGGAAGCAGACCGGAACTTGGTGAAAACGCAATTGTAAAACTTCTTCTTGCAGTCCGTGGTATGGGAATTGGCGGAGACTTCCAGAAAATGGCAGACTTTATATGCCAGAAAATCGGAAAGGAAACGAATGGAGAAACGCTGGGAATCTGTTTCCGGGATGAGGAAACCGGTGAGACAACTGTCAATCTCGGTGTGGTCGAATATACAGAAGAGGAAATAAGCCTGAATCTGGATATCCGGTATCCGAAAAATGGTGACGCAGATGTGGTGTATCGTCAACTGAAGACATCACTTGCATCCTATGGCATGGAGATTCTTGTACATAGAACAACAGATATGCTCTACGTACCGAAAGATTCTGAACTTGTTCAGAAGTTGATGGAGGTATATCGGGAAGGAACCGGTGCGGATCCAGAACCAAAAGCAATAGGAGGCGGAACCTATGCAAAAATGTTTAAAAACATGGTTGCATTCGGACCAATGTTTCCGGGAGAACCGGATGTTGCCCATCAGCCAAATGAGCAGATGTCTATTGAAAATCTTATGAAATCCATTGAATTGACAGCAGCAGCCATGGCAGAGCTTGCGAGAAAATAACTTGTGTAAAACTATCAAAATGAAGAAACCTGTAAGAAGATGGGAGCTGGACAGAACGTAATCAGGATTCACTGCGGGCTGGAAGGAACAGAAAATCTGATTGAAGATCTGGAACAGGCATTCCAACAGGTTTTCTGAAAAAGGGTCTTATGATAAAAGAGTAGGAAAAACTGCGAAAGAATCGGAGGTGCTTGAATATGTCAGAGACAAGAAAAAATTACGACGTGATTATTATAGGGGCAGGACCTTCAGGCATCTTCTGCGCATACGAGCTGATGCAGAAGAGACCGGATCTGAAGGTTCTGATGTTGGAAAAAGGCCGTTCGATTGAAAAGCGGACATGCCCAAAGAGAAAGACGAAGATCTGTATGGGATGTAAACCGTGCTCTATCACAACAGGATTTGCAGGAGCAGGAGCTTTTTCAGACGGGAAACTTTCGCTTTCTCCGGAGGTGGGAGGAACACTCCCGGATATTTTAGGGTATGAGAAAGCGGAGGAACTGATCCGGGAAGCGGACAGTATCTATCTGAAATTTGGAGCGGACGAGAAGGTTTACGGTCTGGAAGATATGCAGGCGATCGAGGACATCCGTGCAAAATCCATCCGTGCAAACCTGAAATTGATTGAGTGCCCGATCCGTCATCTTGGTACAGAAGAAGGATACAAGATTTATACAAGACTTCAGAAACATCTGGAGGAAAGTAATGTAGAAATCCAGTTTATGACAATGGTTCAGGATATTCTTATAGAGGATGGAAAAGCAGTAGGAGTGACCACAGAGAAAGGGGAAACCTTCTATGCGCCGGAGATTGTTGCCGGGGTCGGACGGGAAGGCTCTGAGTGGTTTTCGCACATCTGCAAAGAACATGGAATTGAAACGCAGAATGGAACGGTAGATGTGGGAGTCCGTGTGGAAGTTCGGGATGAGATTATGAAAGAGCTCAATGAAAAGCTCTATGAGGCAAAGCTTGTCTACTATACACCGACTTTTGATGATAAGGTGCGTGTGTTCTGTACTAATCCGTCGGGAGAAGTGGCAACAGAATACTATGAAGGCAGACTTGCTGTCGTAAACGGCCATGCCTATAAATCAAAAGACATGAAGACGAAGAATACCAATTTCGCTCTTCTGGTGTCAAAGAATTTTACCGAACCATTTAAAACTCCGATTGAGTACGGGAAACACATTGCGCAACTTGGAAATATGCTTTGTGACGGGAAAATTCTCGTTCAGAGATACGGTGATTTCCGACGTGGTAGAAGGACAACATCAGAACGGCTTGTAAGAAATAACCTGATTCCGACATTGAAAGATGCAGTGCCGGGAGATCTTTCGTTAGTATTCCCTCACAGAATCATGGTTGATATTGATGAGATGATTAAAGCCCTTGACAAGGTGACTCCGGGAATTGCAAGTGATGAGACACTGCTATATGGAGTGGAAGTCAAGTTTTACTCCAATAAGGTTGTAACGAACAAAGAATTTGAGACAAATATAAAAGGACTTCGTGCAATGGGAGACGGAGCTGCCATCACAAGAGGCCTTCAGCAGGCATCGGCTAACGGGCTTTATACAGCGCGTTGTATTCTGAATAAGATGGACCAGGCAGAGAGGTAATGGCATGAGGCAGGACAGCAGGCCGGTTGTAATGAATTTTACCGGCATTTATGAGAAAGAGACATTTTACCGGAGTGAAAAAATCTGCTGGATTGACTGCAAGGATATCCGTGGGACAAACTGCTACTGTGATGAGCAGGCGGAACAGATTCTAAAAGAACGGATCCGGAAATATCCTCCGGAAGGGATTCACTTTATTGATTCCGGAAATTATCATTATATGACAAAACTTTGGACCGATAAGATCAGGAAACCATTTGTCCTCATTTTGATTGACCATCATCCGGATGCCCAGCCATCATTGTTTGAAAATCTGCTTTCCTGCGGATGTTGGGCCGCGAGGATGTTGGATGAAAATCCATATATACGGAAGATAGTGCTGCTTGGTGCGGAAGAGGAACTTGTACAAAGTCTTCCGGAAAAGTACAGAGACAAAATTGCCGCCTACAATGAGGAGGCCGTTGTACATGACCGTATCTGGGATGAATTCAGGAAAAAGCATATCGAAGCACCGGTGTATCTTACGATCGATAAGGACATTCTGGATCCATCACAAGTGAAAACCAACTGGAACCAGGGAAAGATGAAACTTGCGGATCTGAAAAAGGTGATTTATCTGCTTCTGCTCTGGGAGCAGGTGATAGGAGTAGATGTTTGTGGAGAATGTACCGGTTCTATTCTGGAAGAAGCCAGTCAAAGAGAGGTGGAGCAGGACGACCGGATCAACGGAAGCCTGCTGCATCTTCTGGAACACTGAGAGAAATTTGAAATTCATGCCTTATTTTAAATCGAAAAAAATGTTATACTATATATAAAATAAATAGGTAGCGAAAGGGATTGATTGAAAAGAAGAAAGGCGTGAGTGCATGTTTAAAATCGGAGAGTATGTTGTATATGGTCATAATGGCGTCTGTCAGGTCACAAAAATCGGACCTCTGGAGAAAGTGGCAGAAGATAAGGATCGGCTGTACTATACACTGATTCCGTTCGGAGAGACAGGAAGTACAGTATTTGCTCCCGTAGATAGTCAGAAGATACCGATGAGAAAGATTATAAGTAAAGAGGAAGCTTTTGCACTGATTGAAGAAATGAAAGGGATTGCGGTACTTGGAATTACGGAAGAGCGGAAGCGTGAAGAGACTTATAAAAACGCACTCAAGACATGCGATTGCAAAAAACTGGTCAGCCTGATTAAAACCATTTACCGTAGAAAGCAGGAGCGGGAAGCTCAGGGGAAACACCTGACAACGGCGGACAGCCGATATTTCCGGACCGCAGAACATGTGCTTTATGATGAACTGGCAGCAGCTTTGGAGATCGAGAGTAGTAAGGTAAAAGAATTTATTGTAGAAAAATTAGGGGAAGAATAGATCAGTGTTTTACGCGCATTTAACAAAACAGACGGGGTGAATTTAACCGTGTTCTCTTATACTGATAAGAAATTGTATGAAAAGAGAGCACAAATCATGGAAAAAACGATCACATTTTTTGTAAACCGGTCAACCTCGGAAAAACTGGAAGAAATTATCACAATATCCAAGGCAATGAAGAGAATGACAATTACTGCAAAGACAGACTGGGCAGGATATATTGTGATCAGAGATGAGAAGAACAGGATCCGGCTTTTACGGATGTGCGGGTACGGCGCGGAAGATATTACGATTGCGAGGCATGCTTCCCACACGTCTCCGGGCGGTGTCCCGGGACCTGTTGGAGCAGGCAGATGGAAAATCTGCCTGTATCTTTTTCCGGAATTTTTAAAGACAATTCCGGAAGGGGAAACGATACCGCTTAGGATCTGCATCAGCGGGGAAAAGGGCGAGCTTCAGGAAACAATGGGATCAAAAGTCTGGGTTGACAGACATTACCGGGAACAGCTTTGGCTTGGATATTTTAACAGCAAGGAGTTTTACAGCAACAGGACAGGCTGGTACCCGGGAGCCCTTCATACACGCACCCGGATGTCCGGCGGTGAAAATACGATTCGGGAGGCAGTAAAAAGAGCGAAGGCAGAAGGAATTGAAGCCTATGTCACGACAGAAAGAAATGTGGTAGCGACAGGCTGGAAAGATAGTTCTGTCATGACTGTACCAGGCGTGGAAATTACTTCCTGCTTCGGAGACTTTGGACTGATCGGAATCGACAAGATGCCGGAACGTCTGGAGGAGCTGATAGAGAGTAGAGGGACGAAAGAGAGTGCAGACTATCTTTATGAGACCATCAGGGAAGCAATGAAGAGAGGGTGGATCCTGAATTTGGAACATCCGTTTCAAAAAGGAAGCGAATGGAATGAAGATATCATTCCGGCTTCGGCACTGACCTGCATGGAAATCGGAGAAAGTATGGAAGAATTTGCAAAAACATCAGCACTTCTCGACAGGATCTGGGGAGAAGGGAAGCGGATCTGGGCGACAAAGGCAAAAGGCACGTTAATACATTGTGAGGCACTTACACCGGAACTGTTTCTGCAAAACATCCGAAAGGGACATATTGTTTTTGCGGAAAACAGGAAATCTGAATTGAAAATCCGGTCGGAAGGAGAGCAGTATCTCCCGGGAGATGAACTTCCGGACCAGAACCGAAAAATTGATATCCGTATCTATATCGAATCAGCAAGAAAGCCGGAAATTTATATTATGCATAATGGTCAGAGAATCCGAATGGATGTGGTACAGACGGAGAGCGGGTGGAAAGCAGAAGAAAAGATCCGTTTCCGTAAAGGAGAATGGAACTGGGCAAGAGTAGAAGCATTCCATCCGGAGAAAGGCCTGTTGTTTTACAGTAACCCGGTATGGCAGGGGGAAAAACAGCAGAGTGAGTAATATTCCAGAGTAAGGTTTGAACAGTAACTTTTGGAAATATGCAAATAAATAGTGAAAAGACTTGACTTCATACTTAGCCATGTGATATTCTGATATGGCGAATGGAAGTATAGGTCTTTTTTTTATGCCTAAAATCAGGCAGCTTCGCAAACTGCCGCGTAACCAGTAAAAAAGAGTAAAAAAAAGCGAGGTGGAAGTTGTGCGTACAAGAATTACATTAGAATGTACAGAATGTAAGCAGCGTAATTACAACATGACAAAGGATAAGAAAACTCATCCGGAGCGCATGGAAACAAAGAAATACTGCAGATTCTGCAGAACTCACACAGTACACAAAGAAACGAAATAATCGTTTGAGAAGGAGCGGATGTTATGGGCGATTCTAAAACGAAAGCAAAGAAGCCATCAAAGATTAAAGGCTTGAAAGCAGAGTTTAAGAAAATTATCTGGCCAGACAAAAAGACTCTTGCAAAACAAACGGTGGCAGTTGTTTCTGTTACTGTAATCTTGGGAGCGATTATCTCGGTAGTTGACGCGCTTCTAACATTCGGAATCGATTTCTTGGTTCGTTAAGAAACTGATGACCTGACAGTAAGAAAGGTGATTTATTATGTCAACGGCAAAATGGTATGTAGTTCATACTTATTCCGGGTATGAAAATAAGGTAAAAGCCAACATTGATAAGACAATCGAAAACAGACACCTGGAAGACCAGATTCTGGAAGTCAGGGTTCCGATGCAGGACGTAGTGGAGCTCAAAAACGGAGTTCAGAAAGCTGCCCAGAGAAAGCTGTTTCCGGGCTATGTACTGATTCATATGATTATGAATGATGACACCTGGTATGTTGTGCGCAATACACGAGGCGTAACAGGGTTTGTAGGACCGGGATCCAAGCCGGTACCGCTCACAGACGAGGAAATGGCGCCGCTTGGAATCAAGAAAGAAGATATTGTTGTGGACTTTGAGGTAGGCGATACAGTCAGCGTCGTATCCGGCGCTTGGGCTGACACCGTCGGAGTCATTCAGGCGATCAATACGCCAAAACAGAGTGTTACAATCAATGTTGAGTTATTTGGCCGTGAAACACCGGTTGAGATCGGTTTTTCAGATGTCAAGAAAATGTAACGTAAATGAAGTGGGAGGGAAATCCCCGCAAATACCACAAGGAGGTACAATATAATGGCTAAAAAAGTAGAAGGTTATATCAAATTACAGATTCCTGCTGGAAAGGCAACACCGGCTCCTCCGGTTGGTCCTGCTCTTGGTCAGCACGGAGTTAACATCGTAGAATTTACAAAGCAGTTCAACGCAAGAACAGCTGATCAGGGAGATCTGATCATCCCTGTAGTCATCACAGTTTACAATGACAGAAGCTTCAGCTTCATCACAAAGACACCGCCGGCAGCAGTCCTGATCAAAAAGGCTTGTAACATCAAATCCGGATCTGGTGTTCCGAACAAAACGAAAGTAGCTACGATCACAAAAGCTCAGGTTCAGGAAATCGCTGAACTCAAAATGCCAGACTTAAACGCTGCAAATGTAGAGGCTGCTATGAGCATGATCGCTGGTACATGCAGAAGCATGGGTGTTACAGTAGTTGACTAATTGTAAACGTTAGAAATGTGGGAGGGCTCGCTCCCGATATTACCACTAGGAGGTTATAAGATGAAAAGAGGAAAGAAATATATCGAAGCTTCTAAACTGATTGAAAGAGGAAACCTTTACGATAAAGAAGAAGCAATCGCATTAGTTAAAAAAGCTGCAACAGCTAAATTTGACGAGACAATCGAAGTTCACATCAGAACAGGCTGTGATGGACGTCACGCAGATCAGCAGATCCGTGGCGCGGTAGTACTTCCACACGGAACAGGTAAAAAGGTTCGTATCCTTGTATTTGCAAAGGACGCTAAAGCAGAAGAAGCTAAGGCAGCTGGAGCAGATTACGTAGGAGCAGAGGACCTGATCCCGAGAATCCAGAATGAAAACTGGTTCGACTATGACGTAGTTGTAGCTACACCGGATATGATGGGTGTAGTTGGACGTCTGGGACGTGTACTTGGACCAAAGGGATTAATGCCGAACCCGAAGGCTGGTACAGTAACAATGGACGTTACAAAAGCCATCCAGGACATCAAAGCTGGTAAGATTGAATACAGATTGGACAAGACAAACATTATCCATGTACCGGTTGGAAAAGCTTCCTTCACAGAAGAACAGTTAGCGGACAACTTCCAGACGCTTATTGATGCAATCAACAAAGCAAGACCGGCAGCTGTAAAAGGTCAGTTCCTGAAGAGTGTGACAATCACATCTACAATGGGACCTGGCGTAAAAGTAAATCCGGCTAAATTAGCTTAATCAGATTTGTGTAGATAAAGAGGAATCCTGCAATAGCAGGATTCCTTTTTGTTATACATTAATATAATGGAAATTTTGAGCTTGTAACAGGAAAGCTTTTCAAGACAAAGGTAGAACTGCTGAAAGCGTAAAGGACAGATCAGAAGCAGTCTACGGTATTCCAGAAGAGAGGTAAAGGGAACCAATCTTTTGGAACGTTAATATCCATATAGCGTCCGTAAGGTGTCAGAATCAGTTTCTGGGCATCCATTTTGTCCAGTGTGACTGCATCTTCCGACGCTTTTTTTTCTACAAGGACGCCGGATTCTGATACGGTTATAGTGACGGGCTGGCTGTCCATGACTGCGGAAAAGGTACCATGAGAAAGGCCATAGGTATGATGCTTGACAGTTAAAAATGCCTCCAGAACAGCAGCAAAATCAAAGATATTATACATATTGGGCGGAGATATGTGGTAACATTCCGCGAAATCAGACAATTCTTTGTTGAGAGCTTTTTCGTATTCAGGTAAAGTAAATATAACCGTTTGCAGATCAAAAGCAGAAAAATAAGCTTTGATTGTTTTTTTGGTATCAGCGGAATTTAAAAGACAAAATTCGCTGACATAGGATCTGTCTTGATCTGTGAGAAGATACCCGATCAGTGTGCCATTTTCCAGGATTCCAAACGCATGCTGATGATAACAGGAGAGAATCTGGCTCATCTGTTCGGGGTTCCGCTCTACATAGACTTCTCGGGAAGTGAGAAGGTTGATCAGAAATTCTTTCCATCCGTCCACTTTTGAAAGAGGAGAGAACTGGAGGTTGCCGGAATCAACTGCTTTAAGTGCGTGCCGGATATTGTCTTTTATCACCTTGTACTCGTACTGAACACCTCCAGATGTATATCCAAAGTATTCGTAACGCTGACGTTTTCCGTCAAGGACACTCATGTGGTATTTCCCAGGCATTTCCTCAAGACAGGAATTCATAATTGCTTTCATATGCCCTTGACTGCGAAATCTTGGGTGAACGACCATAATTCCAAGAAAATTGGTGCGGAGTTCCAGCCTTCCAGCATGTACAGTTTGAGGCAAAACAGCAACCTCCGCAATAAGTTTTCCGTCGCTGTTTTCTGCTACTTTGGTAATCGAAGCAGAGTCAAAGCTGCTATCATAAACTTTGGGAAGAAGAGCTTCGATATCGAAGCCAAACGTATAATTGGCCAAATCTATATAGTCATTTCTTTCATCAGGCCGGGCTTGTCTGTAAGTCGTCATATGTTTTTGTACTCCTTTCCTATGAACGTCATGTTCCGTAATTTTACCATTCCAATTTTAGCACAAATAAAAAGATTAATACAGAAGAATACAACTTTTTGACAAAAAAGCTCGAAATTAAATAAAAAAATCGCAGAGCTATTTACTCTGCGAAATCTATTATGAATCTCATCTCTATATTGTCTATATTTTATAATGAATAAGATATATTGTCAAGCAAGTTGTCTAAATGCAACAATGCAAGTTACTAATATTTGTTAATATTGCACGATTTTCAGTTTATTTATATGGGCCTTTTTTCGCAGAGTAAATAGCTCTATGAAATCGATAAAATCAAGTAATCAGGGTTTTT